>CAZVDS010000043.1:0-9219 GCA_964626315.1 uncultured Desulfurellaceae bacterium | reverse complement strand
AAATATTCTCTGGTCAAAGATTTTAAAGATGACGACTCTGGGGTTGGTGGTATTTGGCATAGGCATGTGGAGATTTAGAAAACAGTTTGGATAAACGAAGGAGGGATACAAAGATTATGAAAATTAAACAGGTTTTATTAAAAGCTTTTGTCGTTTTTATTGCTATTTTATTTCCTGCTATAAGCTTGTGTGGAGAGATAGTTCATGTTGATGTATATAAGGTTCCAAACCCAAAAGATGAGCCCATAATTTTAAAATACCCCGCAAGGTTAAAAAGCACAGATAGTGTAACCATCGTTGCCCGTGTTAACGGTGTGTTACAGAAGAAGTTTTACAAAGAGGGACAATATGTCAAAAAAGGAGAGTTACTTTGTAAGATAGAACCCGATATATACAAAGCTCAGTTAGACGCTGCATTAGCTAACCTGAAGGTGGCAAAGGCTAATCTATACAAAGCCCAAAGAGATTGGAAGAGATACAGTTCTCTGTATAAAGAACACGCTGTAAGCCAAAAGATGAAGGATGATATGCTAAGTGCATATAAAACCGCTAAAGCTCAGGTGGATGCTGCTAAATCCCAGGTAAAATTGGCAAAGATAAACTTAGATTATACGGATGTTAAAGCTACCATAAGTGGTGTTACGGGTTTAAAACTGACAGATGTTGGTGAATATGTAACGGTAGGCAGAAAGCTGGTTGAAATCACACAGATTGACCCTATACATGCCGAATTTTCTATCTCTAATTTAGACAGGCTAAAAGCAAAATATTCTGTTAATAATGGTTCCTGGAGTAACCCTCAATTCTATGCATATATAGAGATAGACGGAAGGAGATATAAAGGTTATGTTGATTTTATAGATAAAAAGGTTGATGTGAGCACATCCACAACGAAAGCACGCGCTGTGTTTGAAAACAAGGAAAAAGAACTTATGCCGGGGGAATTTACAAGAATTGAGGTGCATGGGCTGGTTCAAAGACACATTGTAACTATACCACAGGAAGCACTTCTGCAAAATCCGCGTGGGAAAATCGTATTTATGGTTGATAAAGGTAGGGTTGTGGTAAGACCGATCAAGATATCAGAAAGCCCCAATAACATGTTTGTTGTTAACTGGGGTTTAAGAGGGGGAGAGATGGTTATCGTTAATAATCTCTTTAAGATAAAGCCCGGCATGCCCGTAAAGATAGATAAAATAGTAAATGCAGGAGATAAAAAGTGATTTCAAAATTCTTTATAGAAAGACCTGTATTTTCTATTGTTATCTCAATAGTTATTGTTTTAGCAGGTGCTATTGCTATCAAGGATTTACCCATACAGGAATATCCCACCATTACACCACCCACTATTGTAGTTCAGGCAATATATCCCGGTGCAGATGCTCAAACACTATCCAAAACAGTGGCAGCACCGCTGGAAGAGGCGATAAACGGTGTTAAAAACATGATATACATCTCATCTACTGCATCACCAAACGGTGTCTTGCTCATGAATGTAACATTTAAGATAGGCACAGACCCGGCTGTAGCAAAGGTAGATGTCAACAACAGGGTTCAGCTTGCATTAAATAAACTGCCAGAGATCGTAAGGAGACAGGGCGTAATGGTCAGAGAAAGAACACCTGATATTCTAAAGGTGTTTGCCTTTACTTCTAAGAACAACAAGCATGATACCACCTATATTACCAATTATTTACTTGTCAATGTATTAGATGACATAAAGAGGGTCCCGGGGGTGGGAGATGCTATTGTATTCGGCAGTAAGGACTATTCCATCAGGGTATGGCTAAAACCTGATAAGCTTGCTTCCTATGGTTTGTCTCCAACAGATGTTGTTGGTGCTATAAAAAGCCAGAATGAGCAGTTTGCGGCAGGACAGATCGGGCAGGAACCTATGAAAGATGGGCAAACATACACATACACTATTACGACAAAAGGTCGCCTAAAAACAGTCAAACAGTTTGAAAATATTATTATAAGGCCAAATCCAGATGGCTCTGCATTAAAACTAAAAGATGTTGCAAGGGTGGAGTTAGGTGCAGAGAGGTATTTTGCAGATAGTAATTACAATGGACAGGAAGCTGTTGCTATAGGAATCTGGCTGTCTTCTGGCGCAAATGCACTTGAGGTCTCTAAGAATGTAGATAAGACTATGAAGGAGCTCTTACAGAAGTTTCCACCTGACCTTGAATATCACAATATCTATAATATTGCAAACTTTATAAAGGCATCCATTGAAGAGGTTGTTTATACCCTCCTAATTTCTATATTATTAGCTATCATTGTTATTTATATATTCTTAGGCACATTAAGGGCTACAACTATACCTGTTTTAGCCATTCCCGTATCCATCATAGGCACATTTGCAGGATTCTATGCGGCGGGTTTTTCTATCAATCTTTTAACACTGTTTGGATTAATTTTAGCCATAGGCCTCGTTGTGGATGATGCCATAATTGTTATAGAAAATACCGATAGAATATCAAAAAGTGAGGATATAAGCCCTAAGGATGCTGTGATAAAATCAATGAAGGAGATAACTTCTCCTATCATAGCCATCGTTTTGGTCCTGGATGCCGTCTTCATTCCTGCATCATTTGTTGGTGGCTTTAGTGGAAAGATGTATCAACAGTTTGCTTTAACCATTGCAACATCCGTAACCATTTCAGGCATTGTGGCATTAACATTGACCCCTGTTTTATGTGCTCTGATTCTAAGAAAAGGCGGTGTAAGAGAAACAAGGCTTTCAAGGGCATTTTATTCTGTTTTTAATCGCTTAACTAAGGGTTTTACAGAAGGGGTAAGACGAATAATAAAATTCTCTGTTTTGGGATTAATTGTACTTGTTGTTATGATAGGTGCAACAGTCTTTTTAGCGAACAGATTGCCTACGGGATTGGTGCCGGAAGAAGATAAGGGTGATATCATGCTTATGTATTATCTGATGCCGGGTTCATCATTGAGCAGAACCGTAGCTGTTCAAAACAGTATAGAGAATATCGTTAAAAGTAATCCAAATGTTGTAACTACCGGCTATGTGTCGGGCATAGATTTAATAACATTTGCCTATAAAACAGATTCCGGCGTGGGTTTTGCGCATTTAAAGGATTGGTCAAAGAGAAAGGATAGCTCCTGGGATGTGATAAAACAGCTTATGATGAAATTTTCACAAAACAAAGAGGCTCATATTTTAGCTTTGAATCCACCTCCTATAATTGGCATGAGTGTGACCGGTGGATTTGAGATGTATGTTCAGGATAGAACAGGGGGTGATATTCATCTTCTGAATAAGTATGTGAAAGAGATAGTAGATAAAGCAAATAAAGACAAAAGACTGATGATGGTGCGCTCAACACTCAACACCAATGTTCCGCAGTATAAAATAACAGTGGATAGAGAGAAAGCAAAGGCTTTGAATGTCCCTATCGCGGACATATTTACAACGCTTCAATCCACATTTGGAACATATTATGTAAACGATTTTAATCTATTTGGAAGAACATTTCATGTCAATATGCAATCCGATGAAGATTTTAGAAAGAACCTAAGGGATTATGACTATGTATTTGTAAAATCAAGAACGGGAAAGCTCATTCCGGTAAGCTCGCTTGTCCACTTAAAGAGAATAGTTGGACCTGATGTTGTGCAGCGATTTAATATGTTCACTGCGGCCAACATTACAGGACAGCCAACATTTGGATACAGCTCCGGCGATGCTATGAAAGCTATACAAGAAATTGCTAAAGAGGTTTTGCCAAAGGGATACACCATAAGCTGGTCGGGAACATCCTATCAGGAAAAGAAACTATCAAAATCAGGAAGTAATGTATTTATATACACGGCAGTATTTGTGCTTTTAATCCTTGCTGCACTTTACGAGAGTTTCACTATACCCTTTGCCATTATACTGATAATTCCATTTGCCATATTCGGTGCTGTTTCAGGTTTATGGTTGGGGCATTTAGAGAGAGACATCTATTTTAATGTAGGTGCATTGGTGCTTATAGGACTTTCCGCTAAGAACGCCATACTGATGGTTAATTTTGCACTGCAGAGAATGGAGAAAGGATATCCGTTGCTGGATGCAACTGTTGAAGCTGCAAGGATAAGATTCAGACCTATTATTATGACATCTCTTGTCTTTATTCTTGCCAGTTCACCACTCATCTTCTGGGGGGGTGCCGGCGCCAGTGCTCGCCATATAATAGGCACAACGGTTGTAAGTGGTATGCTACTTCAGACAGTTGTGGGCACACTGTTTATCCCACTGTTTTTCTATTTCATTGTAAAACTTAAGAAAAAAAGAAAAGATTAGTCTGTGTATTTATCTGCTACAGAACTGGCCCCAAAACTTTCGGGTTTGATACAATACGAATAGCCTGAGGCATCAATCCAAGAAACTATCTCTTTGATCAGTTTTTTAGTCTTTCCATGATTACCTATATCAGAATGAATCTCTATCTCTAATTTGGAAATATTTTTCTTTTTCAATAAATCATCTAATTTAGCTGCGGTAGTTAAACTCAAAGCTGTTTCCTGGAAAATAGTGGCTTGTAGACTGTGTTTTCCTACTTCACTGCGATACCTCTGGTAAAAGTAGGAGCCTCCTTTTCCTACATGGTATAGAACAATTACTGTAACATATACGGCACAGATATCTCGGCGTTTAGAATCCGTACCAACAATCAACCTATAATTTTCGGGTTCTTCATAAGCCTGTTTGGCAATAATATCTGTATTTTCTTCCACATCTATTACGCCGTATGTAGGGCTTATGAATTCTTCACTCAGTTCAATAAATTTTTTGTCAAACTTCACTATATGTGTTTTCATAAATAACTTAAGTAATATTATAAGTTCAATTCTTAAAGTGTCAAGGAATTGCTGAAAGCAATTCCTTGCAATTGTCTGCGACAATTGTCAAGCAAATCACAGATTTGCTTGCAACTGCCAGAGGCAGTTGTCAAGACACAAATCACAGATTTGCTTGCAACTGCCAGAGGCAGTTGTCAATCTGATAATTCCAAGGACATTTTTTCTACAATTTTTTATTTTTAAAAACCATCTCTTATAATTATGATTTTGACTATAATTTTCCCATTGGAATTGATAATTACCTTTGAAAATAAATGAACCATATTTTTTGCAAAATTCTTTGCCAGTTTTTGTGTTTAAATATTTATATTCGAATCCTTTTTCATATTTTTGATTGATATATTGATTCGTAAATATTAACCAAGAAATTGATATTATTTCTTCCAATCTTTCAGGAATGTTTCTTGGTATTATTTTTAGTGGTTCCATTTAACGGCCTAAATAATCTGACAAATGAAATTAATGAAAAGAATATTCCATATAAATTATCACAGTGATATAATAAAAAGGTAATATGTGAGAAAATTGATTATGAAAGAAATAGAATTTATAACCAATCCTTTTGAAATATTAAATCCTGATATTCGTTGGGTTCCCGGACAGGATGATTTATTTCAAACTGCTTATGAAAAGTTATTACCTCCCTTAGTTCATAAAATCAGAAAGTCTGTTAAAGACTGGAGAGATAAAAATTACGATGGTGCAAGCAAAACCTCTAAAGCCTTGCTCAATTTTTGGTTTAATGTTGAACATTGGGTAGAAAAAGAAGAACAAAGAGATAAACTACAATACTATTTTGCTCAAAGAGAAGCCATTGAAACAATTATCTATCTTTATGAGATAGCAAAAGCAAGAGATAAGTATGAGCTTTTAAAGTTTGACTCTTCAGGTAGAGTAAGCACAGGAATGTTTGATGAAAACTGGCCAAGATATGTTGTAAAAATGGCAACAGGTTCTGGTAAAACTAAAGTTGCAAGTCTGGCAATTGCCTGGTCTTATTTTCACAAACTTTATGAGAGAAATTCTCCTCTTTCTAAAAACTTTCTCTTTATTGCTCCTAATATTATTGTTCTAAACAGGCTCAAAAAAGATTTTGAAGGATTGAAGATATTCAAACAAGACCCTTTAATCCCTGAGGACGGTTTTGAGGATAAAAGTTGGCAGTCTGACTTCCAGATAACAGTTCATTTGCAGGATGAACTAAAAGCAATCTCTCCCACAGGGAATATATTTTTAACAAATGTGCATAGAATATTTTTAAACGAGGACAAAAACCCTTCTTTTGAGGATACCAATACTCTTGCTTATTTTGTGGGAGAAAAACCTACCCCTTACGCTGATAAATCGGCAAAATTAGATTTAGGTGAAATATTAAGAAGCAATAAATTAAAGGGTTTGGTCGTTTTGAATGACGAGGCTCATCATATTCATGATGAAAAGCTTGCCTGGTTTAGGAATATTGCAGACATAAACAATAAATTGAAATTAAGACACAAAAATGGATTGTTGTTACAAGTGGATTTTACAGCTACACCAAAGCACGACAATGGAGCGATTTTTGTTCAAACTATTTGTGATTATCCCTTGGTAGAAGCAATTAAACAAAATATTGTAAAGCATCCCGTGCTTCCAGATGAAGCATCAAGAGCCAGGTTACAGGAAAAACCATCAGATAAGTTCGCTGAGCAATACGAGGATTACATTCATCTTGGATATATTGAGTGGAAAAAACGATATAAAGAACTTAAAAAAGCAGGGAAAACCCCCTTACTATTTATTATGACCACAGAAACAAAAGAAAGTAATGATGTAGCAGAATATCTTAAAAATAGATACCCTGAATTTAAGAATGCTGTTTTGGTTATCCATACAAATAAAAGCGGAGAGGTTAGTGAAAATGTCAAAGTTAAGAGGGCAAAGGTAGATTTAGAAAATTTAAGAAAAGCAGCTGATAATGTAGACAAAGACGAAAGTCCTTATAGAGCAATTGTATCAGTTCTGATGCTTCGTGAAGGATGGGATGTGAAAAATGTAACTACTATTGTGGGTTTGAGACCCTATTCGTCTAAGAGTAACATTTTACCTGAACAGACCTTGGGTAGAGGTATCAGAAAGATGTTTGGCTCTAATGTAAATGAAGAACTGGCAGTAATAGGAACTTCTGCTTTTATAGAGTTCGTTGAATCAATTAAGCAGGAGGGAGTCGAACTTGGATACAGAAAAATGGGTGAAAATACTGGTTCTAATACCCCTATTGTTATTGAGGTAGATAAAGAAAATAGACATAAGGACTTGGGAGAATTAGATATTTCCATTCCAGTTTTGACTCCAAGAATTTATAGAGAATACAAAAAGCTGGAAAATATAGATATTTCAAGACTTAAATTTAGTCCTGTAGTTATAAAACATTTTTCAGAAGAGGAAAAAAGAGAGATTGTTTTTGAGGATTTAGACCGCCAATTTTCTCATAAGATTATTTTTGACAGAACTAATCCAGATTATAGAAGTGTAATAAGATTTTTTACCAACTCAATTTTAAAAGAAAGTAGGCTTTTCAATGGTTTTGATGTCTTATATTTAAAAGTTAGAGATTTTATTAAATATCATCTATTTGGCAAGGAAGTGAATATAGAAAACCTGAATGTTTTGAGAAATTTATCTGAAGTTGAGTCCAAAAAGACTATTTTCAGTGCATTTAAAAAAGCAATTGATGATCTTACGATAACAGACAAGGGCACCTCCGAGGTAAAGAATTATATTAAATTAATGGAAGTCAAACCCATGGTACTTAACAACCAGAAATACATAACCCCTAAAAAATCTGTATTTAACAGGATTATAGGCGATTCTCCCTTTGAATTGGAATTTGCAAACTTTTTGGATGACTGCAATGATATTATCTCTTTTGCAAAAAACAGCTACAATATTAAGTTTAAGATGGAATATCAAGGTGAGGATGGTAACATTCACGATTATTACCCCGATTTTATTGTAAAGCAAGACCAAAGAAATATTTATATTGTGGAGACAAAGGGAAGAGAAGATCTTGATGATAGAAGAAAGATTGAGAGATTAAAAATTTGGTGTGCGGATGTAAATATCAGTCAAGGTGGGTTTGTCTATTATCCCGTCTATGTAAAACAGGAAGAATGGGATAAATACAAAGATGGTATTAGGGTATTTGAGGATGTGATAAAGATTTTTAAAGTAACATCAAAAAGAGGAGGTTGATATCAATGAAATATAGAATTTTAATTAAACAAGATGAAGATGGGGTTTTTGTTGCTGAGTGTCCTTCTTTACCTGGATGTATTTCACAGGGTAAAACGAGAAAGGAGGCTATTGAAAACATTCAAGATGCAATAAGGGGATATTTAGAAAGTCTGAAAAAACATGATGAGCCTATTCCCCCTTCAATTGAGGAAGAAACTGTTGAGGTTGCAATTTGAGTAAAATGCCCATATTTTCAGGCAGGCATCTATGCAAAATATTAGAAAAGATAGGATATTTCAAAGACTATCAAACAGGAAGTCATATTATTCTTAGAAATAAAAATTCTCCTTATCGTAGATTGACTGTGCCAGATCACAAAGAAATAGCTAAAGGCACTTTAAGAGCTATTATAAAACAAGCAGGATTAACAACAGAGGAGTTTAAAAAACTGTTATCAAAATAGGAATAAAGTTTTTAGATTAAATAACGAGGATTAAAAATGCTGCAGGATAAAAATACCTTATCTGACAACGAAAAAGAGCGAGTAATAAATCTGATTAAAGAAGGGAAAACTATCCCCAAAGAATTATTGTATAAATTATCAAAGGATGATGAGGATGTATTTTTATTCTGGAATGGAAGAAGCGAAGAGGTTACCAATGCAATTTTACCTTTTCATTGTATTGAGCATATTGACGAGCCCAGAAAAGAAAAACAAGCTGAACGATCAATATTTGATTTAGATGACAGAGGAAGACAATTAAAAGGGTGGACAAATAAACTTATCTGGGGAGATAACAAACTTATTTTATCTTCTTTAATTAATGGGCATTTAAGAGAGGAAATTGAAAGAGAAGGTGGGGTAAGGTTGATTTATATAGACCCGCCTTTTGCTGTTGGAGCTGATTTTTCTTTTGATATTAAAATTGATGGTGATGAGGTTACAAAAAAGCCCAGTATAATAGAAGAAATTGCCTATCGTGACACCTGGGGCAGAGGAATTTCATCGTACCTGGCTATGATGTATGAAAGATTAAAACTGATGCATGATTTATTAGCAGATGATGGGAGCATTTATGTGCATTGCGATTACAGAGTAAATTCTTACATGAGATTGATTTTAGATGATAT
>CAZVDS010000042.1:0-9249 GCA_964626315.1 uncultured Desulfurellaceae bacterium | reverse complement strand
ACCCCGTCCCGTGTAATACTCCAAAATAGAGTTTCTTCGTTAGGATATTACACAGGACAGGGTGAATCCTGAGGAAATCCACCTGTCTGCGTGCAACGCACAGGCAGAGTGGCTAATAATTCTTTTTTCTTTTTAAATCCGTGTTCATCGGTGATAATCTGTGGCTAAATTCTTTTTTTCCGTCCAAGTTGTTCCTGTGGACAAAAAATAGCATTTGTGATATTTAAATTATATGGTCTCTGATTTGGAAAAAGTATTAAAAACTGATGAATTAGTTAGGCAAAAGGTAGCTTTAACAAAACAAAAAGCGGCCAAAATCCTGCAAAATGCAAGAAAAACTGCTCAAGACAGGATAAAAGAAGCAGAAAAGCAGGCGGAAGAAACAAAAAAAGGCGAAATCCAGCAAATTATCAGTGAGGCTCAGCAAAAAGCAGACGAAACCCTTCACTCCACTCAAGCCTATATAGAAAAACTAAGACAAAAACAGCAATCTAAAAAAGAAGAACTGGTAAATTTTTGTATAAACAGGCTTCTTAACCTATGATTGGAAAAGCTCTTAAATACTCTTACATAAATGCAAAGGCCCGAGCAATAAAGAGTCGTCTTCTTACTGCTGAAGATTACCACATTCTAATTTCCACCAAAAATCTTGAAGAGTTCTTAACCTATTTCCGAACTACAATTTATGGAGAAGGAATGCCAGAGGTATCCTCTTCCAAAGAGCTTACCAATTATCTCTATCAACATCTATTCGCCACCTATAAAAAAATCTTGAGAGGTCTCAGAGGAAAAGAAAAGGAGGTAATTAAAACCCTTCTTCTTCGCTATGAAATTGAGAATCTAAAGACACTTCTTCGGGGTATTGAATTTAAGGTCCCGAAGGAGAAACAAAAATCCCTTCTTTATTTTCTGGATAGCTATTCTACTCTTCCTATCTCCGAACTTCTCGGGGCAAAAAACATCAAACAAGCCGTTCTCACCCTTAAAAAAACAAGATACTTTTCTCCTTTAACACATGCCCTTCATCAGTATGAAAGCCAGCGATCTCTTTTCCCTCTGGAAATGTCTCTGGATCTGTTTATGTTTAAAGAAATGACAAGAATGATCCAGCATTTGAGTGGTAAAGACAAAAAGATCTCTTCAAAAATTGTAGGCATATTGATTGATGCCTTGAATATCCTCTGGATAGAAAGATTTAAAGAATATTATCATCTCTCACCGGAAGAGATACTAAACTATGCCATTGAGGGTGGATACCGTTTAGATCTCCGCCAAATTAAATGGTTGGTTCAGGCAAAGGAAGTTCAAGATTTAATCCAGATTTTACTTCCACCGTATGATGAACTTCTAAAAGAAGCTAAAAGCTGGGAAGAGATAAGAAAGAAAATAAATACATTTCTCATCGGGGAATTACTCAAGGTGTTTTCCATGCCTCCTTTTCAAATCGGTGTGCCATTGAGCTGCATTTTGTTAAAAGAGCTTGAAGTTCAAAACCTTGTTGCTATTATTGAAGGGAAAAGGCTGAGTTTCTCACATGAAAAGATAGACTCTTTCTTAACCTATAAATAGGAGATAGCAGGTGTTTAAACCTACCCCGGTATCAAGATTAAATATTCAGGTTCCTGAGGAATATATCTCTCAGGTAACATCAATCCTCGCAAAGATGCACCTTCTGCACTTGATACGCATAAAAGAAACTCCATTAAAGAAATTTGAATATGAAGAAAAAAGCCAGGAAATGCTTCTAAAGTATCAAGGTTTAATGCAAACATTAAAGGAAATCATTTCTGGTTTAAATATTGAAGAAAAAGTGTCTCCTGTGGACATAGAAATCATTCCTGAGCGCCAGTTATTTGAACTCAGAGAAAATATCAACTCCATCCAAAAAAAGGCTTATCCTGTTATAGAAAAGCTGAAGGAGAATGAAGAAAAATTAGAAGAAAAGACAAAATTAATCGCGAAACTGAACCTATTGTTGCCATCAGAAATTGATTTTAATCGCCTGTTTAGCCTTTATTTCCTTCATTGGACCATAGGACTTTTGCCAACAGACAACATTGAAAAACTTGAATTGAGCCTGGAAGATACCTTTCATAGCATCATTCAGGTAAGCCAGGTTGAAGACAGAACACTTGTTTTTGCCTTTTGCTTAAAGGAGGATGAACCTGTTTTGGAAAGGGCATTAAAAAGCGTATTTTTAGAAAAACTGGATATACCTGAAAGTCTAAAAGGACAGGTGCAAGATAATCTTAATCAGGCAATAGAAGAAAAGGGAAAACTGGAAACAGAAAAAAATGAGCTTTTAAAATATCAGTCTGAATTAAGGCAAACATATGAAGAAAAAGTCCTTTTTATGAAGGAAAAAATTATCATGGCAGAAATCATTCTTAAAGCAAGGAGTTTTTTTGGCAAGATAGAAAAAACCTATTTTATCTCAGGCTGGATACCCAAAAAATTGTTTGAGGAACTAAAAAAAAGGATATTGGAAGTCACTAAAGGGAAAGCAATTATAGAACTTATAGAGCCAGAATTGGAAAAGGAAGTGAGAAGCGGAATATTAAAGGTTCCTATCCTCTTTAACAATCCATATCTTATCCGTCCCTTTGAGAGCCTCACTACTTTTTATGGTGTTCCCCGCTATAAAGAGATAGAGCCCACACCGTTTCTGGCATTGAGTTTTCTCCTTATGTTTGGTTTTATGTTTGGTGATGTGGGACATGGAGCAGTGCTGTTTATAATTGGCTATTATGTTTTTCGTCGCCTCTATAAATATATGGATTATGGTATTATTCTTATGGAATGTGGTATTTCCTCAGCTTTTTTTGGTCTCCTTTATGGAAGTGTTTTTGGTTACTCCAATATTGTGCCTACACTGTGGTTTGAACCCATGAAAAATATCTCTACATTTATAAAAATTGCCCTTATCTTCGGGATAGGGATAATCAGTCTGGGACTGATTTTAAATATTATCAATGCCATAAAACTTAAAAGATATGAAGAGTTGTTGAGTCATGGTGGATTGATTGGAGCTATGTTTTACTGGATATTAGCCGCTATAGCCATTCGGTATGTTGTAAGCGGAAAACTCACTATCCTGCCCTGGTTGGTCTTTGCAATTATTGTGCTTATTCTGGTTATGACTTTAAAAAAACCCTTAATTAATCTAATATCCAGAAAGAAAAGGAGAAAAATAGTCTCAAAGGGTTTAGGTATAAGTTTATTTGAATCTTTTATTGAGGTGATAGATGGCATCATCAGTTATGTGGCAAATACAGTCTCTTTTATCAGGATTGCTGCCTTTGCTCTTACCCATGCAGGATTATTTATCGCCGTTTTCTCTCTGGCTGAAACTATGAGTAGATTTAGAGGAGGCGGTTTTCTTTACTGGCTGATTATGGTTTTAGGGAACATTGTTATTATTGGGCTTGAAGGATTGGTCGTTTCTATCCAGGCATTGAGATTGGAATATTATGAATTCTTTTCAAAGTTCTTTAAAGGCGGCGGCGAACCTTTCAAACCATTGGAGGTAAAACTATGACACATTTTAATTGGAAAACTGTTATAAATTCTATAGCTATTTCGATCCTGGTTTTTTTTCCATATTATGCGTTTGGACAGGAAGCAGTCAAGTCTATAACTGATCCTGCTACAGTAAAGTGGGGGTTTATCTCTGCTGCTTTAGCGGTAGGAGCAAGTTCTATAGGTGCGGCATTTGCAGTGGGAATAGTAGGTTCTGCCGCCATGGGTGCAATGAGTGAAAAGCCAGAGCTGGCAGGAAGGGCACTTATCTTTCTGGGCCTGGCTGAAGGTATTGCTATTTACGGATTAATCATTGCTATTATGATTCTGGGTCGCCTGTAGGATGAAGTTTTTTCTCATCGCCGATGCCGATACCCTAATGGCATTCTCGTTGGCTGGTATAAAAGGAAAGGTGGCAACAACCAAAGAAGAGGCAACGCCTGCCTTGAAAGAAGCACTGGAAAACAAGGAAGTCGGTGTGATCCTTATTACAGAAAAAATTGCAGAAACTATACGAGAGAAAGTTAATGAGGTAATATTAAAGGCAGAGACACCAGTAATAGAGATACCAGATGTAAAAGGACCTCTTCACATCAAGAGATTTAAAGAAATAATGATGACACTCGCCCAGGCCAGAAAGATTTAGGAGGAACTATGCCATTTCCAAATAGTGCGGACTTACTTAGCCAGGCGGTCACCAAAAAGGCAGAAGAGGAAACACGGGATATTTTAGCAAAGGCAAAAAAACAGGCGGAAGAAATAATAAAAAAGGCGGAAGAAGAAGCAAAAGCCCGATTTGAGCAAAATCTCTCTCGTCTGAAGGAAGAAAAATACCTTGAAGCGAGAAATATCACCTCCACTGCAGAATTAAAGGCAAAACGCCTTCTTTTGACGGGGAAAGAATCGCTTGTTACGGAAATACTTGAGGAGGCAAAGAAAAGACTCTTAAATCTGAAAAAAGAAGCACGGTATAAAGAGATATTACTCAATCTCATTGAAGATGGTCTCAAAGAACTTGCAGGGGAAAGGTTTAAAATAATGCTCTCTGATAGCGACAAAAGCCTGCTCAATAGTGAAGACCTGCAAACAATAACGAAGAAAACGGGGAAAATGCTCACATTATCAGAAGAAAAAACAGCGATTTTAGGAGGATGTATTGTAATGCGTGAAGACAAACATCTGCTCTATGACAACTCCTTTGAAGCCCTCTTTCATAAAAATGAAGCAACACTCAGAGCTGAAATTGCTAAAAGACTATTTGGATAAAGATGGGAAAATCAATGATAAACTGGATAAGTGGACCAGTTGTTAAAGTATCACAGGCAGGAAAGCTTCATCTAAATGAGATGGTAGAAGTGGGGCCTGAAAATCTCATAGGAGAGGTAATAGAACTTGAAGAAAATATGGCCACTATTCAGGTGTATGAAGATACAACCGGCCTAAAACCTGGGATGCCTGTCTCTGGCAAGGGTCTTCCCCTGTGTGTAGAGCTCGGCCCGGGGCTTATTGGTACCATCTTTGATGGCCTCCAAAGGCCACTGACTTCTCTTGAAAACCTATGGGGTACCTTTTTACAGAGAGGAAAAGGAGCACTTGCACTGGATAGAGAAAAGATATGGCATTTTGAACCTCAAATAAAAATAGGAGATATAATAGAGGGAGGAGAGATAATTGGTGTTGTTTTAGAAACCCACATACTAAATCGCTATATCTTAGTGCCTCCTGATGTCTCTGGCAAAGTGATTGATGTTGTCCCTTCGGGTGACTACACCATAGAAGATGTAATTGCAACAATTCAAAATGATAAAGATAATAATAAAAAGGAATTAAAACTTTATCACCGCTGGCCAATAAGGACACCCCGTCCTTACAAAAACAAGCTCGCCCCTCAAGAACCGCTCATTACCGGTCAAAGGGTCATTGATGTATTTTTTCCTTTAGCCAAAGGAGGCACAGCTGCCATTCCCGGAGGATTTGGTACCGGAAAAACTATCACTCAACACCAGCTCTCAAAGTGGGCTGATGCGGATATCATTGTCTATATCGGCTGTGGGGAAAGAGGAAACGAAATGACAGGGGTACTGGTTGATTTTCCCAAACTGCTTGACCCAAGAACAAAGAGACCCCTTATTGAAAGGACGGTTCTCATTGCGAATACATCCAATATGCCGGTAGCAGCAAGGGAGGCAAGTATATACACAGGTATTACCATTGCCGAATATTTCAGGGATATGGGCTATCATGTAGCAGTGATGGCAGATTCCACTTCAAGGTGGGCAGAGGCTTTAAGAGAAATATCAGGTAGGCTGGAGGAAATGCCAGCCGAGGAAGGTTTTCCCGCATACCTGGCCAAAAGGTTAGCGGAGTTTTACGAGCGTAGTGGATATGTGATAAATCTCAATGGGAATCGCGGTTCGGTCAGTGTTATCGGAGCTGTATCGCCACCTGGAGGAGATTTCTCTGAACCTGTTACCTCTCACACAAAGCGTTTTGTCCGCTGTTTCTGGGCACTGGATAAAGAATTAGCCAGCGCAAGATACTTTCCGGCTATAAACTATATGGAAAGCTACAGTGAATATAAGGAAAATGTCCAAAATTGGTGGCTAAAAAAAGATAAAGGCTGGGAAGAGTTGAGAAAAAAAACAATTGCTGTATTACACGAAGACCATAAACTGCAGAATATCGTAAAGCTTATCGGCGAAGAGGCATTACCTGATGAACAAAAACTGATAATTGAGATGGCCAGGATTATAAAAGATGATTTCTTACAACAAAGCGCATTTGACCCTATTGATACCTATGCTTTACCAGAAAAGCAAATGGGAATGCTAAAGGTTATCATTTATTTCTATGAAAGAGCAGAAGAAGTGATAAAGAAACATATTCCTCTGTATAAGTTAAAAGAACTTTCAGTAATCAATGAAATCCATCGGATGAAATCAAAATATACCGGAGAAGATACGACTGTGTTTGAAAATATAAAGAATGAGATAGATAAAGAAATCCATCAGCTTTTGAAGGAGAGCGGTTTTGGGGCGTGAATATATTGGTGTTCAAAAAATATCTGGCCCGTTAATTTTCATACAAGGCGTAACTGATGTGGGTTATGGAGAAATGGTAGAGATTGTTTCCCCAACCGGGGAACTGAGACACGGAATGGTTTTGGCTACGGGAAGAGATGTAACTGTTGTAGAGGTATATGAAGAAACAGCTGGTCTTTCTACAGCCGAAACAAAGGTCAGATTCTTAGGAAAACCGTTTGAAATTTTAGTATCCAGAGAAATGCTGGGTAGAATATTTAATGGTCTCTGTTTGCCCCTGGATGGAGCACCTCCTCTATTTGAAGGTGAAAGAAGAAATATCAATGGTTTACCTATCAATCCCACCTCAAGAGCCTATCCCAGAGATTTTATTCAAACTGGAATTTCCGCTATTGATGGCATGAACACTCTGGTGAGGGGACAAAAGCTGCCCATTTTTTCTGGAAGTGGATTGCCTCACAATAGACTCGCAGCTCAGATTGTAAGACAGGCTCAAATACCGGGCATGGAACAGGAGTTTGCCATTGTGTTTGCAGCCATGGGTATACAATATGAAGTGGCTGATTTTTTCAGAAGGAGTTTTGAAGAGAGTGGCGCCTTAAAAAATGTAGTGATGTTTCTCAATTTGGCCAGTGATCCCTCCATTGAAAGAATCGTCACCCCCCGAGTAGCACTTACCGCTGCCGAATATCTGGCATTTGAAGAAAACATGCACCTCCTGGTTGTCCTTACCGACATGACAAATTACTGTGAGGCTTTAAGAGAAGTGGCGACAGCAAAGGGGGAAATACCGAGTAGAAAGGGTTACCCAGGTTATCTTTATTCTGACCTGGCTTCTATATACGAGCGAGCAGGCAGGTTGAATGATAGAGAAGGCTCAATAACGCAGATACCTATCCTTACCATGCCAGATGATGATATTACCCATCCCATCCCAGATTTAACGGGTTATATCACAGAAGGTCAGATGGTGCTGGATCGCTCCCTCTACATCAAAGGGATTTATCCACCTATCAATGTACTTCCATCTCTGTCAAGATTGATGAGTGATGGTATTGGGAAAGATAGAACAAGAGCAGATCACAGTGATATCTCCTCCCAGCTTTATGCATCTTATGCCAGGGCTAAAGGGATAGAAAGGTTAGCCACAATCATGGGAGAAGAGGAACTCTCTTCCATAGATAAGCAATACCTGAAATTTTCTGAGGAATTTGAAAGAAGATTTGTCAACCAAGGCGAAACAGTAAATCGCTCCATCTTTGAGACATTAGACCTTGCCTGGGAAATGGCCTGTATTCTTCCAGAGAGAGAATTGACCCGTGTAACCGACGAAGAAATAAAAATCTATGGAAGGAAAAAATGAATCGACTCTCTTTGCCGGCTACAAAAAGTAATCTTCTGCGGCTGAAAGATGAATTATCTCTTGCCAGAGAGGGATTAGAGATATTAGATGAAAAGAAAACTGTGTTTATTTCAGAAATATCTCGTATCATTGATAGAGCAGAATACCTTCGCCGTGAGATGGAGGAAAAATTATCTACGGCTTACAATTACTTTAAGGAAGCATTGCTTACTCATGGAAAAGAAGAGATAGAAAAAACAGCTCTGGCTATACCCTCTCAGGAGGAAATAAAAATCAACGAAAGGACTATCATGGGAACAATTATTCCTTTAGTTGAACTCAAGCTTCCTCCTCTAAGGCTTTACTACGGTTTCTATAGGACAAGTTTTGCACTGGATGCCGTTGTTAGCGCTACTCATCAAGCTTTAAAAACAATCGCTGAACTGGCAGAGGTAGAGGTCTCCCTATATCGTCTTCTCTATGAATTGAAGAAGACCTTAAAGCGTATAAATGCTCTTTCAAATATATACATTCCTACCTATCAGGCGACCATAAAATACATAGAAGAGACTATAGAGGAAAAGGAACGCGAAGACCTGTTTAGACTGAAGAGAATTAAGAAAAAAAGAGGAGAAACTTTTCTATGAAAGAAAAACTTTTTCAAAAAATATTGGTGCCGGTGGATGGTTCTACTCCTTCCCTTAAGGCCCTCAAAATGGCTGCCTGTGTGGCTCAAGCACACAATTCAGAGTTAATCATCCTTCATGTTCTTGATGTTGCTACGCTGTCTGAACTGGTCAAATTCTGGGATAAGTCACATGAAGATATTAAAGAAAAGATGAAAGAAAAAGGTTGGGGATTGCTTCACTCTATGGAAAAAGAAGTCCCTGATGTCCCGGCAACAACTCTCTTAAAGGAAGGAAGTCCCCATGAAATAATCCTGAATGTAGCATCAGAATACAATGTAGACCTTATCATAATGGGAAGATTGGGGAAAAAAGGGGCACGCCGCATTCTCATCGGAAGCGTCACCGAACGAGTCATAGAATTTTCCAAGGTGCCTGTTCTGGTAATTACATAGTTCTATGAAAGAAGAAAAATTCTATCAGAAAAATATAGAAGATATTTTTTCTATACTTAAATCTAACAAAAAAGGTATCACACAAGAAAATGCTGAAAAATACCTTAAAATCTATGGGAAAAATGAATTAAAGGAAGAGAAAAAAACACCTCTCTGGAAGATAATACTGAGCCAGTTTACCAGTCCGCTTATTCTTATTCTTTTTGTTGCAGCCCTCATTTCCTTTTTTGTTGGTGAACACATAGATGCGGTAACCATCTTAGCTA
>CAZVDS010000041.1:0-9253 GCA_964626315.1 uncultured Desulfurellaceae bacterium | reverse complement strand
CAGGACTGATTCCCGGTAAGAATTTTTTTAAACTCGCACCTAATACAGCCACAACAACAAGGTTAAGTCCATAGAGAAGTATTGCATAGATAGGTCCCATAAAATATCCTACAAGACCCATTATTACAATTGTTCTTGCTGAGCACGGAATAAGTGTTGCCAAAAATGCAGAGATTACCTTTTCTTTCTTGCTCTTTAAGGTTCTTGTTGCCATAACTGCAGGAACACTACAACCGTATCCCAATACAAATGGTATAACACTGGTGCCATGAACGCCCAATATATGCATTATTGAATCCATTAGATAGGCAATTCTTGGCAGGTAGCCGGTATCTTCCAAAATTGATATTATAATGAGAAAAGGTATAAGGTATGGCAAGGCTATGCCTATTGCTGCACCTATTCCTCCAATTACAGCTCCAACTATTTTGGACAGTAAGAGAAATGGGATTGAGCTCTCAATATAAGAGTCTACATTATCAAACGCTGAGACTATTAAACCTTCAAACGAAGAACCACCCTTGAATACAATGTAAAATGTAGCTAAAAATATCAAAATTACAGATAGGTACCCAAAAATGGGGTGCATTAAAACAGAGTCCAATATATCTTCTGTGGTTTTTTTCTCTACTCTTGAGACTTTTGCACATTGTTCGAATATATTCATGCATCTGGCATGTCGTTCTCTTTCTATCTCTACACCATCTTTCAGTTTCTGTCTTGCATTCTTTAGAATATCGCCACAGGTGGTATTTAAAACCATGTCAAGGCAAGGCTTGAAACCTTCCAGCGCTTTAATTGCAACTGTTCTGACCGGCATATCTGCATTTTTAACATGTTTTCTTATGCATTCCTCAACTTTGTGGATTTCTGCCTCTATTTCTTGGGGATATATATTTGTTTTTACCGGTGACTGCGATCTTTTAGCTTCTATCATTAATTCTTTTACGCCTTTACCCTTGCTGGCAATGAGAGGCACAATTTTTATACCTAAAACCTCAGATAGTTTATCCACATTTATATGAATACCTTTTCTTTTAGCTTCATCCATCATATTGAGCGCTATAACCATAGGTTTATTGATAGAGATAAGTTCCCAGGTTAATTCAAGACTTCTTATAAGTGTTGAAGCATCAACAATATTGACAATTACATCAATGTCCATTGAAAATAGTGCTTTAATCGCTTCTTTTTCAGCATCGTCATACCAGCTAATGGAGTAAGTGCCGGGCAAATCTATGATTTCTACCAGTTCGTTTTCTATGTATGTTTTGCCTATGGTGTATTCAACAGTTGCTCCGGGAAAATTGGCAGGAAAACTCCTATAACCTGCAACTTGGTTAAAGAGAGTGCTTTTGCCAGAATTGGGCTGGCCAACAAGGGCTATTCTCAAATAGTCTCCTAAACTTCCTCAACTACTATCTTTTTTGCGATGCCTCTACCAATAAGTAAATCAACACCATTTACGCTGAGCATAAAAGGTCCATGGAGCGGAGCAGACCTTTTGATCTTTATAATGCTGTTCGGTGTAATGCCCAGATGCATTAGTCTATCCTTGGCGCTATGGCCGCCCTCTATATCAATAATTTTGTATGATTTGTCTATCTTGCCTTCGCATAACATCATGCACTTGAATTATACGGAATAAAATATTTTGGTCAATAATTACTTTAAAGAACAGAGATTAATCTCCATACTATACCAGCAATCAAAAAACCGTAAATTATTGAAGTTAGTGTTAAACCTATTGCCTTTTTAAACCCAAATTCTTTAATAAGTATTCCTGAAGCAATTACGCATGGAATGCCTATTGTTGTTGCTACACCGAATGTATATATTTGAAGAGAAGTTAGAACTAAAGATATATTTGCAGTTCCAAAAGCCGATACCAGCATTGCTCCTGTTAAGTCTTTTTGCAAAAATCCAAAAAATAACGGAATAATAGTTAAGGCAGGTAATCCTAACCAAGCAGTGATTGGTGAAAAAGGCTCTACTATGACAGAAGTCAAGCCTAATATATTTAAAATACCATAAGCTATTCCCCCAAGTGCAAGCAGTGGTATAACTATATATACAAAATCCTTCATTCTAATCCAGCTTTTAGCAAGAACATTTTTAATCAGGGGCTTTCTATAGGGAGGCAGTTCTAAAAGCAACAGTCCACTCTTTATATGAATAATTTTTTTTATTCCAAAAGCCCAAATTAAACCAGCAACAAGTAAAGTAGCAAAAACAGAAAAAGCGAGTATTATACCTCCATAAAATCCAACTATCCCCATTATTATGGCAGTTCTGGAGGAACAAGGAATAAATGCAAGAAACATGGCAGTATAAAATTGTTCTATTTTGGATGATAAAACTCTGGTAGCTGTGACTGCAGGCGTAGTGCAACCCAATCCCAATGCCAGGGGAATAAAGGCTTTTTGTGGCAATCCTAAGCTTTTCAGAAATCTTCCTGTATTAACAATAAACCTGGAAAGAAGACCTATATCTTCCAGTAGTCCTAAGAGCAAGTAAAACAAGAACACATAAGGTAGGGCAATAGAAACACCTGCTGCAAGTCCGATTAAACCTTGAGTTAATATCATAGCAATACCTGCCCGCCAATAGCCTGAGCTGTAGGCGATGGCAGGCGGGATGGAATGCTCCGTTGCGCCAAAGAAGGATAAAAGACTCTCGGTCAAGCCCATAAGAATTCCTTGTATCAAATTGCCAAGGTATAACAGTATCCCAAAGATGGTAAGAAGAAGTAAACCAGTAGTAACAGGACCTAAAGTTTTATGTAGTAAAATATCATCAATTTTTTTTTCTAAGTCTTTATCTTTTTTTAGACGGATTATCTGGATGACCTTTTCCGTTAGGAATGAAGCTGTGCCATATCTGGTTATGGCTATATCTTCTGCAACCTTTGGATGCTCTTTTAATTCTGAAGTTTTAACTTTTTCAATTATTTTCTCAGTATTTAAATATTTATAAAAATCTTTGTCTCCTTCTAAGACTCTTAATGCTATAAATCTCTTTGGTAAAGGTGTCTGCTTTATCTGTGATGACATTATATCTATGGCTCTTTCTATGTCATCATCATATCTTACAGTAAAGGCTTTAGTTGATGTTTTTTTAATTTCTAAGATTGAATTTAGAAGTTTATCTATGCCCTTTTTTGTTAAAGGATTTATGGGAATAACTGGAACATGAAGAAATTTTTCCAATTTTTCATAATCAATTCCTATACCTCTTTTTTTGGCGTCTTCTATAAAATTCAGAGCTATTATGGTAGCTATTCCTGCTTCTAATATTTGTAAAGCCATATAGAGGCTTCTCTCTAAGGAAATACTATCTGCAATTAATACTGCTCCATCCGTTTTTTCTTCAAATAATGCCTTTTCGGTGACCTTTTCTTCTTCACTTCTGTCAGAAATAGAATATATTCCCGGAGTATCTTCAAGAACTATCTTTTTCTGTATAAAAGTTTTTTCGGCTTTAGTTATCTCCACAGTAGTTCCAGGATAGTTGGATACCGTAACTCTTGGACCAAATATGGCATTTAACAATGAAGATTTTCCTACATTTGGTTGTCCAACCAAGAGTATTTTAAGCTTTTCCATGTTCTAACACTTTAATGTTTTTTACTATTTGTTTATCTATGGCGAATTTTTTGTTTTCTATTTTAACAATAACTCCATCAGAAATTTTGTTTATCATTTTTATTTTTTCTCCAGGAACTATTCCCATACTAATTATTCTTTCAAATAATTCATCATCAGAGATGGAGATGTTGGTAATCAATCTATCTTTATGTAATTCAATGTTTATCAGAGGGACAACTTCTTTTTCCTTGAAGGTAGATAGCTCTTTGATGTTGTTGATAACTTCTTCGGAAATATAATGTTCTAACAAATTAGCTTTTTCATGTGCTTCTTTTTCAGTTGTGCTTTTTTTAAAATAGTTTTCAATAACAAGATGTTTTCTTAAAATGTTTTCACCTTTCTCTTTTCCTATTGTTGTTAATTTTAAAAAAGAATTTTCTTTTTGTATTAAATTCTCATCTACTAATTTTTGAATTGCTTTCAATATAAAGGAGCGAGAAGCTTTAATTTCTTCTTCTAAAATATTAAATGTGGTTTTTTCTCTTTCGCTCAATATTCTTAAGATGTCTTCTTTTATTATTTTTAGGATTTCAATTTCTTTCATTATATACTATTATACATCTAATAACATTTATGTAATCAACATTTTTATATTTATCCAATATTTTTGTATTTATAAAGGAACAATATAAATATATAACTTCTTTACTTTTTTAGACGGAAAAAATTTGTTATTATTATTTTTGATGAAAGAAAAAAATTTTTATATGTGCACAAATTGTGGTTACACCTCGGGAAAATGGTTTGGCAGATGTCCAGTCTGTAAGGAATATAACACCTGCAGAGAGTATAAAGAAAAAAAATTAAAATCAGAAAGGGTAGAGGTTGATACTCTTTTGTTAGATGTTGAATCACCTTTGTTTTATAAAACAGGCGAAAAAGCAATAGATGAGCTTCTGGGTGGTGGTTTAGCACAAGGTAGTGTTGTTCTGTTGGGTGGTTCACCGGGGGTAGGAAAATCCACATTGCTTCTTCAGGTGGCATCAAAATTTTCTGAAGAGTATAATATTGTATATGTAAGTGCGGAAGAATCAATAGGACAACTTTCTTTGGGAGCAAAGAGATTAAGTATTAACCCCCAAAAAATTAAAGTAATAGTAGGGAATGATATAGATGGTATTATTGATAAATTGTTTGAGGAAGAACCTCAAATAGTTATTGTGGATTCTATTCAAGCGGTTAAATCACAGGAAAATGAAGGATTGGTGGGTAGTATCAACCAGGTAAAGACATCAGCATTTAGATTTGTTGAATTAGCAAAAAAGAAAAATATCTCTATTATTATTGCAGGCCATGTGACAAAAGAGGGAACAATTGCTGGACCAAAAGTCATAGAGCATATGGTAGATGCTGTATTTTATATGGAGGAGGAAAAGAGAAGTGACCTTCGCATTTTAAGAGGAGAAAAGAATAGGTTTGGCAAAGCCTCTCAAGTGGTTATTTTGGAGATGACAAATAACGGTTTAAAGATTATAGACGACCCTGCTTTGCTTTTTTATCATCCATCGCATCCTGTAGATGGAAGAGCATTGACCATTGTTATGGAGGGAAACCAGGCTTTAGTAGCAGAGATACAGGTTTTAGCCAAAAAAACACCATTTGGTATGCCAAAAAGAACATGCGTCGGGTTTGATATCAATAGATTGTATATTATCTTGGCTATCTTGGAAAAGCGTATGAAACTACCTTTATATATGTTTGATGTATTTGTGAATGTTGCGGGTGGACTAAAGATCACGGATACAACTGGAGATGTAGCATTAGCTGCCGCTGCTATATCCAGCATGGAACGAATTTCACTAAATGATGATTCTATTTTCTTAGGTGAATTAGATTTGGGAGGAGGAGTGAGAAAAGTTCAATTCTTAAAAAAAAGGATAGAAGAAGCTAGAAGATTAGGGTTCAAGAATATCTTTTCTCCTGTTGTTAAAGGTGAAAAGGTTAATTCCATAAGTAACATCAAGGAACTTTATAGAATTATTAAGGAAGGAAAGAATGTTTACACATCTGCATAATCATACGGAATATAGCCTTCTTGATGGAGCAACGAAGATTGAACAAATGTTTGAAAAGGCACACAAAGATAAGATGGAAGCAGTAGCTATTACTGACCATGGAAATATGTTTGGAGCTATAGAATTTTATAAGACTGCCAAAAAATTTGGCATAAAGCCTATAATTGGTATTGAAGCCTATATTGCTCAAGATTTGCATAATAAAACAGATAAGAGTAATTATCATCTTACCTTATTAGCAGAAAACGAAATAGGATATAAGAATTTGATGAAGCTTTGTTCTATTAGTTACCTGGAGGGGTTTTATTATAAACCGAGAATGGATAAAAAACTGTTGAGAGAATATAGTGAGGGAATTATTGCCAGCTCTGCTTGTCTGAAAGGAGAAATTCAAAGACATTTGTTAAATCATGATTTTGATAAGGCGAAAAAAGCAGTAGAAGAATACAAATCTATCTTTGGTAAGGATAATTTCTTATTAGAGATAATGCGGCATGGTTTAAAAGAACAAGAACAAATAGAGAAAGATATTATCAAATTATCCTTAGAAACTAATACATCATTTATTGCTACCAATGATTGTCATTATTTGAACAAGGAACATGCATCTGCCCATGATGTTTTGCTATGTATTCAGACTGCTAAAAAGGTTGATGATACGGACAGAATGAGAATGGGTTCGGATGAATTTTATTTTAAAACCCAACAAGAGATGTATGATAAATTTAGCGATTTAAAAGAAGCGCTGGAAAACACATCTGTTGTCGCTCAAAGGTGCAATCTTGAAATAGAATTGGGGAAAATAGAAATACCTACATTTTCTAAATCTGCTGAAGAAGATTGCAAATTGCTACGCACTTATACGCAACAAGGATTAGAAAAACAACTACAAAAAATAGATAAAGAAATTCATCCATTATATATGGATAGGTTAAATTATGAACTGTCCGTAATAGAGAAGATGAGCTTTTGCGGGTATCTTCTTATTGTATGGGATTTTGTAAATTATGCAAAGAAAAACACTATACCAGTAGGCCCAGGCAGAGGTTCAGCTGCAGGTTCGTTGGTCTGCTATTCTTTAGGTATAACAGATATTGATCCTTTAAAATATGATTTACTTTTTGAACGTTTTCTAAATCCTCAGAGGGTATCAATGCCAGATATAGATATGGATTTTTGTGTGGATAGAAGACAAGAGGTAATAGACTATGTTGTAAATAAATATGGAAGGCTCAATGTAGCCCAGGTAATAACATTTGGCACCATGGCGGCAAAAGCAGTGGTAAGAGATGTGGCAAGAACACTGAATTTTCCATATAAAGAAGCCGACAGATTGGCAAAGCTTGTTCCGAATGATTTGGGCATAACTATAGAAAAGGCAATATTCAATGTACCAGAGTTAAGAAATCTAATACAACAAGACGAACACATAAAGAAATTATTTGAATTTTCCAATATTCTGGAAGGGATTAAGAGACACGCTTCCACTCATGCCGCAGGTGTTGTTATCTCTACCCAACATATATATGAAAAGAGTCCTCTTTATAAGCCGGTGGGCGAGGAAACAGTGGTAACCCAATATTCAAAAGAATATTTAGAAGACATAGGGTTGATTAAATTTGATTTCTTAGGGTTAAAGAACTTGACCATTATAGATATTACTGCTCGGATAACAGGTATTGATATAAATAATATTCCATTAGATGATAAAAAAACCTATGAATTATTACAGGAAGGGAAAACAAAAGGTATATTTCAATTGGAATCAGAAGGCATGCAAAAGTTAATAAAAGAACTTAAACCGACAAAGTTTGAGGACATTATTGCTTTAGTTGCTTTATATAGACCAGGACCTTTGGGTAGCGGAATGGTAAAAGATTTTATTGAGAGAAAACATGGCTTAAAAGAGATAAAGTATCCGACACCTGAATTAAAGGATATATTGGAGAGAACATATGGTGTAATTCTCTATCAAGAGCAAGTGATGCAGATTGCAGAAAAACTTGCAGGTTACAGTCTGGGAGAAGCAGATATATTAAGACGGGCAATGAGTAAAAAAGAAAAGAAGATTATGAAAAAACAAAAAGAAGAGTTTATAACAAGAGCGGTTGAAAGAGGCCTAAAAAAGAAGAAGGCAGAAGAGATATTTGAATTGATAGAATATTTTGCCGGTTATGGATTTAACAAGTCCCACAGTGCGGCTTATGCTTATATTGCTTATCAAACAGCGTATTTAAAGGCACATTATCCAACAGAATTGATGGCAGCTTTGATGACTGCAGAAAAGGATAATGATTCAAGGGCAAAATATATTGAAGAATGTAGAGATACATCTGTAGATGTTTTACCTCCTGATATAAATGAGAGTAATGTGGATTTCACAATTGTGAAATCCAATGGCAAAGCATCCATTCGATTTGGATTAGGAGCGATAAAAAATGTGGGTAATGCGGCAGCTGAAGAAATATTGAAAGAAAGAAAAAAAGATAAATTTACTTCTTTTTCTAATTTTTTGAAAAGGGTGAACTTAGGAAAAGTGAATAAAAAGGTAGTAGAAAGTCTGATAAAAGTTGGTTGTTTAGATTCTTTAAATGCGAACAGAAAAGAGCTTCTTCATAATATGAATAACTCATATTCACAAGCGATGCAAGAGGGACAAATGATGTCTCAAACGCTATTTGGTA
This sequence comes from uncultured Desulfurellaceae bacterium, assembly GCA_964626315.1. Classification (GTDB taxonomy): domain Bacteria; phylum Campylobacterota_A; class Desulfurellia; order JAGGSF01; family JAGGSF01; genus CAZVDS01. The sequence goes on along the minus strand of CAZVDS010000041.1, from coordinate 907 downwards.
AAAGGCCTGTTGCAAAACAAGAAGAAAAGCAGGATTTAAGCAGAGCAGAGCTGTTACGATATGAGAAAGAACTTTTAGGTGTTTATATTACAGATAATCCCTTTAAAGATTATGAATCTTTAGTAAAACCTATAATAACATCAGATACAGAAAAGATAAAAGACCTTTCTTCTGAAAAAATTGTAATAATAGCAGGGATAGTACAAAAAACAAGCAAAAAAGAAACAAAAAACAAAGAGAAAATGGCATGGTTAGAGATGCAAGATTTAAAAGGTATGGTAAAAGTTACTCTTTTTCCTCCTCAATATGCTAAATATCATACCATCATAGAACCTTATGAACCTTATGTTGTGCAAGGTGAAATAGATAAAACGGGAAATGATACAGGTATAATAGCTCATAGAGTGTGGCCTTTAAATAATGTCAATAGTTTTGTGGATAAAATTGTTGTAAATCTTGATGCCAATGATAATATAGAAAAAGCGGTTATACATAAATTTAAGCAAATTGTGACCACTCATAAGGGTAGGGTTCCTATGGAATTCCGCATAAAGACGGACAAAGAGATGCTTATTGTGGAAACACCGTACAGTTGCGATCTATCTTTTTCTCTTCTGGAGGAGACTGAGATGTTGTTTAAAAAAGATGTTATTCATTATCAGTTAAAAGATGAATTGAGTCAGGATAACTTGGGTTAAACCTATAAGTCCACCCAATATTCCGCCGAATATTTCAATGTATTTGAATTGATCTTTACTAACCTTTAATGTAATATCTTCCATCCCTTCTATATTTAAGCCATTTATCCTGTTCAAAACAATATTTTTTATGTCAAACACAATTCCTCCGGCTTGTGTTTTTAAAAAATAAAGAATATTTCTCACTGTATTACGAGAAATCTCGGTTG
>CAZVDS010000040.1:0-9302 GCA_964626315.1 uncultured Desulfurellaceae bacterium | reverse complement strand
CACCTGTTGACTTTTTAAATTCCACAGTTTCTGATTCACCGATTTCAATTAATTCTTTTATGTTCATTTTGTTTCCCTTTTAATATTACTTATTGATTTTTCCTCAATCCATTTATCAATCAGGTTTTTCTTAAATCTCCACTTAGCCCCAATTTTCATAGCAGGTATTTTCCCATCAGAGATTATAAAGCTATTCCTTTTTCAAAGGTCTTCTCATCAACTCTGATAAAACCTGAAATGGTTTTTTGTCTTGGTATAAAATATTATAGACCGCAGATGTGATGGGTATATCCACATTGTGCTTTTCTGCTAATTTAGTAGCTGATTTAGTGGTATCTATACCTTCAGCCACCATAACCAAATTTTGAATAATATGAGATAGTTTTTCTCCTTTGCCTAATTTTAACCCTACATCTCTATTTCTACTTAAGTTTCCAGTGCAGGTGAGGATTAAATCTCCGATACCAGAAAGACCCATAAATGTTTCCTCTTTAGCACCCAAGATTTTGCTCAATCTCCTTATTTCTGCCAGTCCTCTGGTGATTAAAGCCGCCCTGGCATTCTCACCCAAATGCAGTCCATCCGATATGCCACAGGCAATGGCAATCACATTTTTCAATGCACCTGCGAGTTGCACGCCCAAAACATCATTTGAGGTATAAGTGCGGAAATAGGGTGTAAAAAAGATATGCTGTAATTCTCTTGCTAAATTCATATCATAAGAGGCAATCACGGTAGCAGTAGGCAATTCCATAGCCACCTCACGAGCAAAATTTGGACCTGACAACTGAGCAAACCTCTTTACATTTAATATCTGTTCTACAATATCCGATGGAAAATATAATGTTTGTTTTTCAATGCCCTTACCGCAGTTTACAAATATATGCCTTTTTGTTACCCGGTCTTTTATTTTTAGAAGTGCTTCTCTTAGGAATTGAACAGGCACCGCCAGAACCACAATTTCCGCCTGAGACAGACATTCATCTACTGAAGATGTAAATTTCAATTGAGAACAAAGCCTTACCTGAGGCAAATATATCTCATTAATCTTCTTTTCATCTAATATTTTAAGCAGCTTTTTATTTCTTATATACAGCGAAACATCGTAATTTTTTTTTGCTAAAAGATTAGCTAGGACTGTTCCCCATGAACCTCCTCCAATAACACAGATTCTCATTTGTTTCTCTCATATAATATCTTTAATCCATAGAGAGTAAGGTGTGGTCTTAAGTGATCAATGGAGGGAACATGACGGTGAAAGAATGCTGCTTGCCCACCGGTAGCTATTACTATAGTCTTATCATTTATTTCCTTCTTCATCCTTTTAATCATGCCTTCCACCATTGAAATATATCCATACACAAGTCCAGATTGAATGCTGGCAACGGTGTTTTTCCCTATGATAGAAGGAGGGAGGGTCAATGGAACTTTGGGTAGTTTAGCTGTTTTTTCACTTAAAGCTTCCGAGGCAATAGAGATACCGGGAGAAATTGCTCCTCCCATATATTCTCCCTTACTGGATACCACATCAAAGGTAATTGCAGTGCCATAATCAACAACGATAAGATTTGTTTTAAACTCATGGTATGCCGCCACAGCATTTACAATTCTGTCTGCGCCCACTTCTCTTGGATTGTCGTATTTTATAGTTATTCCTGTTTTAATGCCTGGTTCTACCTGAATAACATCTACATTAAATAAGACATTTATTGCTTCTAACATATCGTGTGTAGCTTGAGGAACAACACTGGATATAATAGCTCCTGTAATATGCATTTTAAACTTATGTAGATTAAATATCTCACGAAGAAAGACGCAATATTCATCTCTTGTTCTCTCCCATTGAGTAGAGATGATTGAATGGTATAATTTATCCCCTTCAAATATTCCAATATCCGTACGGGTATTACCTACATCTACTACCAAAATCATTTAACAATCTTTATCTTTTTAATATGTTTCTTTCCTACCTTTATTGTGAATTCTCCCCATGAAAGGTGTCTATTTACATCTGTCATCCTTTGCTCATCAATTTTTACTGCTCCGCTTTCAATCAATCTTCTGGCCTCAGAGGTAGAACCGCAAAAACCTACGTTTTTTAAAACATAACATATCCATACATCCTTTTCCGCTTTTATCTCTACCGTTTCTATTTCTTGTGGTATTTCTTTACGCACAAACATCGTATCAAAATACCTCTTTGCTTTTTCTGCCTCTTTTATAGAATGAAATCTTTTCACTATCTCTAAAGCTAAAATATTCTTTGCTTCCTTGGGATGCATTTTTTCTTTCATATTTTTAATTTCCTGCGTATCTTTTTCACTCAGAAGTTCATAATATCTCCACATAAGCTCATCGGAGATAGACATAATTTTCCCATAAATTTCCTCTGGAGGTTCTGTAATGCCGATATAATTCCCTAAACTCTTACTCATCTTTTGCACCCCATTCAACCCTTCTAAAAGAGGCATATTTATTATAACTTGTGGTTTTTGACCAAAATCTTTTTGTAAATTTCTACCTACCAGTAGATTAAATCTTTGGTCTGTTCCTCCTATCTCTACATCGGATCTAATGTATACAGAATCATATGCCTGTAATAAAGGATATAAAAATTCATGGATAGAAATAGGTATGCCCATTTTAAACCTCTTATCAAAATCATCCCTCTCTAACATTCTTGCTACCGTCATCTTAGAAGAGAGTTCAATCATCTCTTTAGCTGAGAGTTTACTACACCATTCACTGTTGTATAAAACAACTGTTTTTTCTTTATTCAATATTCTGAATACTTGATTTTTGTATGTTTCTGCATTTTTTTTCACTTCTTCCTCAGAAAGTGTCTTTCTTATTTTGTCCCTTCCAGATGGATCGCCAATCATTCCTGTAAAATCACCAATAATAAAATAGACTGTATGCCCTAAATCTTGAAATTGTCTCAATTTATTCAGCAAAACTACATGACCCAGGTGAATATCAGGTGCTGTAGGGTCAAAACCTACCTTTATCTTTAAAGGTTTATCTTTTTGTATAGATTCTCTTAACTTTTCTTTTAGTTCTTGTTCTTCTATGAGTTCCACCACTCCTCTCTTTATCACCTGCAGCTGTTTTTGAATCGTATCTTCTATAGTCATTTAATTTCTCTCAAATATTTCTTCTATATTAAAAAATGGTGAATTTAGTAAAGGTTCAAAAAGAATATAATATAACTTATCCTCTTTTATATTTTTTGTTAAAGGTTTTTTTATCCGTGCATCCCACAGTTTCTTTTCTTGCAAAATATGTATCTTATCTTTTTTAAATAGAAGTTTTGCTTGAGTAAGAAAACAAGGATAGGGATTACCTTTTCCAAAAGGTTGCATCCGACCGATTTCTCTAAACACTCTTTTTTCAAATACATCCAGTTTTATCTCGCAATCCACATCTATACAAAAAGGAAAACAATGCTCTTGTGCTAATTTTGTAAATTCTTTTGCAAAATCTCCTATCTTTTCTGTTTTTATGGTTAATCCCACCGCTTTCTCATGTCCACCAAATTTCTCTAAAAATGTATTCATCTCTTCCATCGCTTTAAACATATTAAATCCATTTACGCTCCTGCCAGAGCCTACACTCAAAGCTTTATTCTCAGAAATAATAACGGTAGGTTTTCCACACTTGTGCGTAATTTGATTAGCCACTATTCCAATAATTCCTCTATGCCACTCAGGCGAAGATAAAACAACTGCCGCATTTTCTTCATCAATACGACTGTTTACATCTCTCATTATGCTTTCTTGCATACCTTGTCTGAGTTTATTTAAATCAATCAATTTCTTTGCCAATCTTACACTTTCTTCCTCATCATTTGAGGTAAGCAATTCAACAGATAAAAAAGGCGAATCCATTCTTCCCGCGGCATTGATATGAGGAATCAACATATGAGAAAGGTATCTATTATTGGTTTTAAAGTAATGGGAATTACACAATCTTCTTAAGGCTCTTATGCCTATATGACCGCCATTTTCTATTGTGTCCATACCATAAATTGTCCATAGTCTATTTTCTCCAATTAAAGGGACCATATCTCCTATTGTGCCCAAAGCCACCATATCCAAATATTTTTTTAAATTAGGTTCTCTTGATTTAAAATAACCTCTTTCTCTCAGCTTCATTCTCAAGGCAACAATAAAACAAAATGTAATACCCACTGCGGCTAAATCTCTTAAAGGAAATCTATTTTCTTCTCTATAAGGATTAATTAATGCACAATTTAGATTTTTTCCTCTAAGTTCATGATGGTCAATTACAATGACATCTATTTCTTTTTTCCGTGCGTACTCTATTTCTAAAAAGGCATTTGTTCCATTGTCCACCGTAATAATCAGGTTGCAACCTGCATTTTTTGCGTAATCTATAGCTTTTTTATTTATGCCATATCCTTCTTCTCTCTCTGGAATATACCAACTTGTATTTTTTCCTATTTCATTGAAAAAATTTACAAGTAATGCAATAGAAGACACTCCATCTACATCATAATCTCCGATGATAAGTATCTTTTGTTCATGTTCTATAGCATATACAGCCCGCTCCACACCTTTTTCCATATCTGGCAGTAAAAAAGGAGAAGACATATCTTTCAATGAAGGATGAAAAAAAGCTTGAGCCTGTTTGTAAGAAATATTTCTATTCTTTAATAAAACTTTTGTCAAAGGGCTTAAATTTAATTTATTAAATTCTTTCTCTTCTTCATACTTACCGATGATGTTTATGCTCTTATATACACCGTTAATATTTTGAAGCAGCATATTTTTTAAGATAATCACTAAGGATTTGCTTATGGTCAAATACCATTTTTTCAGGAACTCTATCTAATTTAAACACTCGAGCCTCTATAGCATCATCTCCTGGTTTTAGGATTCCTTCTCCTTGAGCTACAAATACTGTAGATATAGTATGAGTGCGAGGGTCTCTATGGGGATTTGAATAAACACTTAAAATATCCCTTAATTCTACGTTTAGATTTATCTCCTCTTTTGCTTCTCTTATCGCCGCATCTTCTATCATTTCACCCCATTCCACAAAACCACCCGGTATTGCCCATCCATAAGGATAATTTCTTCTCTTTATAAGCACTATTCCACCATCAAATTCAGTGATAATATCCACCGTAGGTATGGGATTTTCATGAATTCTTACCGGATAATTACATCTGGGACAATTTATTATTCTGCCTCCCTCCTTGATTTTTTTTTCCTTTTTAATCTCATCAATAGTTTTTTTCACGGTTACTGTTGCCGTTCCTCCATAAGATGAGCGAGAATTTACAGATTTTTCAATATCAAATATATCATAAACATCATCACTAAATAGGGAAGAGAACTTTTTTAACTCTTCTATTTTGAGCTCTCTTAATTGTTTTTTATTTTCCTCGCAAGACGAGATAACCTTTCCTACCAGTCGGTGAGCATCTCTAAACGGAAGTCCTTTTTTTACTAAGTAATCTGCAAGGTCAGTGGCAACGATAAACTCATCTATTACCTCTCTCATTCTCTCTTTATTTACCTTAATCAATGGCAAAAAAGATTTAAGAATATCCAAAACATCAATGATTGTCTCTGCAGAATCAAATACAGCTTCTTTGTCCTCTTGTAAGTCTCTATCATAAGAAAGAGGCAATCCTTTCATGGTTACTAAAAGTGAAATTAGGTTTCCATATATTCTTCCTGTTTTCCCTCTGATAATTTCTAATGCGTCAGGATTCTTTTTCTGAGGCATCATACTGGAGCCGGTGCAAAATGCATCAGGAAGTTCTAAAAACCGAAATTCTGAAGAGGAAAATATAACAAAATCCTCACATAATCTGGAAGTATGAGTAAAAAAAATAGCGCAATTTGAAAGAAACTCGACCGTAAAATCCCTATCTGATACACTGTCTATGCTGTTACGAGAAACTTTTGCAAAGTTGAGTTTTTCAGCCACAAACCTCCTATCAATGGGGAATGACACTCCTGCTAATGCTCCTGAACCCAAAGGCATAATATCAATTCTATCTATACTGGAGATGAATCTCTCTTTATCCCTTTTAAACACCTCATAATAGGCTAAAATATAGTGAGAAAAAAGAATAGGTTGAGCATGTTGAAGATGTGTAAATCCGGGCATGATTGCGTCTATATTTTTCTCTGCAAGTTCCAAAATCTTTTCTAAAAGCTCATCTATCTTGTCTATGATCTCAACACTCTTCTCCCTCAAATATAGTCTCTCATCCAAAGATATTTGATCGTTTCTGCTTCTGGCAGTATGCAGTTTTGCCCCTGCCTTTCCCGTAATTTCAATAAGCCTCTTTTCTATGGCGGTATGTATGTCTTCATCTTCTATCTGAAAATTAAATTTACCTTTTTCTATTTCATTTTTGATAGTAAGCAAACCTTTAATAATCTCTTCCTTTTCTCCTTCTTTGATTATATTTTGTTTTGAAAGCATCTCTGCATGAGCAATACTGCCTTCAATATCATATTTATACAATTTTTTATCAAAACTGATGGATTGACTGAATTTTTCCATCAGTTTGCTAATATCTTCACTAAATCTACTACCCCACATTTTCATTTTCTTCCACCCTTATAAGCAGTGTTTTGTCTTTTACCACATTCAATCTATCTATAATTTCTATTGCTTTTTTCACATCCTTTTCTCTTGCCCGATGAGTCATAAGAACAACAGGTACCCACTCTCTGCCATGACCTAACTGAATTACAGATTTTATGCTAATTCCATGATTACCAAGAACATTGGCTATCTTAGCCAGAACACCGGCGCTGTCTATAACTCTAAATCTCAAATAGTATCCCATACTCAGTGAATTCATGTCAACCATAGGCAACTTTCTTATGTGTTGGAAAGAAAAGGAAAGAAGAGGGATGCGCAGATGGGTATTGTACATTATGTTTCTTGAAATATCCATTATATCGGATACAATACTAGATGCAGTGGGAAAACTGCCTGCTCCTTGACCAATATAGGTAGTATCTCCTACTACATCACCCTTTACTGTAATAGCGTTATATACCCCGTCTATTTTCGCTAAGGTTTCTGTTTCTTTTATCATTGCAGGATGAACTCGAGCATCTACCTCTTTATCTTTCATCTTAACAATGCCTAACAGCTTTACCTTATATCCCAATCTCCTGGCATATTCTAAATCGTTATATTCTATATCTTTTATACCCTCCGTATAAACCTGTTTTGCAGTAATAACTGTTCCAAAAGCCAAAGATGCCAAAATTGCGGTTTTATGTGCGGAATCTATACCATCTATATCCAGAGATGGATCTTTCTCGGCAAATCCCAGATTCTGTGCCTTTTTCAATATTTCCTGAAAGGTTTTCCCCTCCTCTAACATACTCGTCAGGATGTAGTTTGCAGTACCGTTAACGATGCCTTTAATACTTAAGATATTGTTGGCACATAAACCTTCTTTTATCACTCTTATAATGGGTATTCCTCCTCCCACACTGGCTTCAAAGCCCACATCTACTCTTTTTTCATAAGCTTTTTTAAAAATTTCAAAACCATATGTAGAAAGTAATGCCTTGTTTGCTGTAACAACTGAAGAGCCATTTTCAATAGCTCTCAATATGTATTCCTTTGCCTTATCTATGCCTCCTATGAGTTCTACCACAATATCTAATTTTTCTTTAAACAATTCTTCTGTATCTTTGGTTATGGTATTGAGAGGAAAAAGTCTTTCTAATGATTCATCATATTCCAAACTGGCAATTTTCTTAACCAAAAATGAAAATCCCAATCGCTTTTCTATTATTTTCTTATTATTAACTAATGTTTTTGCTGTCCCTGAACCTACTGTTCCTAAACCAATAATACCGATGTTTATCACAATACTTTTTGCAACCTCCAGACTGCTTCTTCTGTTCTTTCCAAATCTTCTATGAAGGAAAACCTCACATGATCATCTCCATATGGTCCAAATCCAATACCAGGTGAAACTGCAACCTTTGTTTCATTTAATAAAAACTTAGAAAATTCTAAAGAACCCATATACTTATATTGCTCAGGAATCTTTGCCCATAAGAACATGGTAGCTTTTGGTTTTTCCACATGCCAATCAATTTTATTTAATCCCCCTACCAACACATCTCTCCTTTTTCTATATGTTTCTGCAATTTCCTTTACACAATCCTGAGGACCCGATAAAGCCGTAATAGCCGCTCTTTGAATGGGAATAAATATACCATAATCAAGATAACTCTTAATTCTGGTAAGAGCAGAAACCATTGTTTTATTACCTACACAAAATCCAACTCTCCAGCCAGCCATATTGTAGCTTTTAGAAACACTAAAGAATTCTACACCTACATCCTTTGCTCCTTTTATTTGCAAAAAAGAGGGTGCTTTATATCCGTCAAACACTAAATCTGCATAAGCCAAATCATGAATGACAAAAAGTTTATGATCTTTAGCTAAAACCACAATATTTTCGAAAAACTTTTCATCAACTACAGTGGTGGTAGGGTTATGAGGAAAATTTAATATAAGCAATTTGGGACGAGGCCAAGTTTCTTTTATCGTTTTTTCTATCTTTTCAAAAAATGTTTCTTCACCACTATTTAGGGGAATTTGCCTTAAATCGCCATTGGATATAATCACACAATAAGCATGGATAGGATAGGTAGGAGCAAGAGTAATTGCTACATCTCCTGGACCTATAACAGCTAAAGCCAAATGAGACATACCTTCCTTCACACCAATGGTGGCTATGGCTTCAGTTTCAGGATTTAAATCTACATTATATCTTCTTTTATACCAATCACATATAGCCTTTCTTAACTCATGACAACCACGAGAAATGGAGTAACGATGAGCAGTGGGGTCCTTTGCTGTTTCAATAAGTGTATTTACAATATGTTTAGGAGTGGGACGATCGGGGTTCCCCATACTAAAATCTATTACATCTTCTCCCCTTTCTATCGCTGCCTCTTTCAATGACTCTGTAATGCTAAATACATAAGGAGGAAGCCTCTTCATTCTCTGAAAACGTTCCATTTTAAACACCTCTTAATTTTCGCATAATATAGCTAAATCATGGCATTTTGTCAAACAGATGCTTGAAAAATCCGTTGAGGTGTGTTAATTTCTTATTGCCTTCGGGGTGTAGCGCAGCCTGGTAGCGCACCTGCTTTGGGAGCAGGGAGTCGGAGGTTCAAATCCTCTCACCCCGACTGCGCCGGTGGCTCAATTGGATAGAGCAACGGACTTCTAATCCGTAGGTTGTGGGTTCGAGTCCCACCCGGCGTGCCATT
>CAZVDS010000039.1:6749-9539 GCA_964626315.1 uncultured Desulfurellaceae bacterium | reverse complement strand
GAGGTGCATTCATCCTTTCTATCACAGAAGAGACAGTTTGTAGGATGATTCGTCACAGCAAGTATCATCTCTAATGCATTTCTTCTCATTTCCTGCAATTCATTTGTTTTGGTGGTTACTACCATGCCATCTTCCGCAGGTGTAATAGTAGCTAAAGGATATGTTTCCAAACCTTTTACCTTTACAATAGAAAGTTTGCACAAACCTATAGGTTTAAGATCAGGATGAGAACATATACAGGGAATGTAGATACCGAGTTCTTTGGCGGCATCCATAATGGTTTTTCCCTTTTCTATCTGAACCTCTTTTCCATCTACGATAAGAGTTACATATTCCATTTTCCTTCCCCTTTAAATGAATTTTTTTATTTATTTAAACTTTCCTTTAAGCTTTTGCCCGAAGAAAGATATTTATCTATTCCCCTGGCAGCTGTTTTACCATCTCCCACCGCCAATATTACGGTTGCTGCTCCACGAGCGATATCTCCACCACAGAATATACCTTCTCTGGTAGTTTGCATCGTTTCCTCATCAAATACGAAATACCCCCATTTGTTTATCTCCACTCCGAGTTCAGCGGCGCTTCTGGGTACGATGGGATTAGCTAATGTCCCAATGGCATCAACTACCATATCGGCTTCTATGATAAAGTTTGTTCCCTCTATTGGAATAGGTCTCCTCCTTCCTGATTCATCAGGCTCACCTAATTCCATCTTAATACATTCCATGCCCGTAACTTCTCCTGTCTCGTAATTGCCCAATACCTTTATGGGAAGAGTAAGAAAATTTAATACTACACCCTCTTCCTCAGCATGAGCAATCTCTTCTATCCTTGCCGGCGCTTCTTTCCTTGATCTTCTATAAACGATGTGAGATATTTCTGCCCCTAACCTTAAAGCGGTTCTGGCAGCATCCATGGATACATTCCCCGCACCAATTGTGCACACCTTTCTTCCTATCTTTATCGGTGTGTCATACTCTGGAAATCTATAGGCTTTCATAAGATTGGAACGAGTAAGAAATTCATTTGCTGAATATACCATTGCCAGGTTTTCTCCAGGAATTTCCATAAACCTGGGTGCACCTGCACCAATTGCTATAAATATAGCATCAAACTCTTTTGCTATATCAGGTATACTCTTTGTCTTTCCTGCTACAAAATTTGTTTCAAACTTCACTCCCAATTTTTCAATTTCACCCGCCTCATATCTCACAATCTCTTTTGGCAATCTGAATTCTGGAATACCATAAACCAAAACTCCTCCTGGAGTATGAAATGCTTCAAATATAGTTACATCATAACCCATCTTTTGTAAATCTGCAGCACAGATAAGACCAGCCGGACCAGCACCGATAATAGCTACGCTCTTGTTTTTCTTTTTAATTTCTGGTACACTCTCATGAACATTATTTTCTCTCGCCCAATCTGCAACGAATCGTTCCAATCTTCCTATAGCAATGGGTTTACCTTTCTTATTAAGCACACAGGTTTTATAACACTGCTCCTCCTGAGGACATACCCTACCACATACTGCAGGAAGACCATTCGTTTTTAATATCTCAAAGTATGAACCTGCAAAATCCTCCTCCACAATCTTCTGGATAAACTCTGGGATACGCACCTCCGCTGGGCAACCCTCTACACAATGAGGAGGTGTGCATTGCAGGCATCTTTGTGCTTCATAAATAGCCATATCCTTAGTATAACCAGTAGGCACTTCATTAAAATTATGACCCCTTATCTTAGGATCTTGTTCGGGCATTTGCACCTGATCTCTCTGCATTCTCTCTTTAATAGGTATCATCTCAGCCATTGCTCCTTCCCTCCTTTATAATTTTCTTATAAACTCCTAATCTGTAAAAACTCACGACCATTTTAAAACTTATTAAACTCCATATTTATAGTGCCTAACATAGAAGCGATAATCAGGTTTACCTTTCCCCTGCGAGGCATTTTTCTAAATCTAATTATATAATTTCTTGACCACCTGTTAGCATCTATGAGATACATCCACTGGTTTCTCATCCTGTCTCTTTCTATTTCTTTAATCTCCAACGGTTTCTCTGTCATTTTTCCATAAATAGCGTGCACATTCCAGAAAGGATGTAAACTTGCTAAATCGTTTATATCTTCATCTCCTGTATAAAAAGCTATCCAGAACTCGTCAAAATTCTCTGTGCGATTTTTCCACTCTTCTTTTAATCTTTTTTTCTCTGACTCTGACAATTGTGTCTGATTACTATAATAATCCACAAAAGCCATAGCCAGTTTTGTGTCAAAATAGGTAGCCTTGCAGATAGCAACAGTTTCAAAATCTCTATACAGCTTAAAAGACCTGGTATGTGAAGAAAGCAGCCGAGTAAAGTCACTACTATAGCTTCTGACACCAACATCCCGCATAAAAGTGCAACTTGACATAATTAAAAGAAAAAAACACAATATGCAAATTTTAGCATTTCTACTTATTTTTTTGTTCATTCATCCCTTTAATTCATTGATTGTTTCAACAATCATTTGTAATTCTAAATCTGTAACAATTCTAACTTTGCCGATATTTTCTGTCAAGACAAATCTAAGTTTGTCACTTACTACCTTCTTATCCCACCTCATTGTATCGTATATGTCTTTAGTTTCAAATTTTAAAGGTATATGCGTAGGAAGAGAAAAAGATTGTAAAATATTTTTTATTCTTTCATAAACCTGTTTTTTACACATATTCAATTTCCAGGACAACAAAGAGGCAAACACCATACCCACAGCTACTGTTTCTCCATGCCGGTAGGTTTTGTA
>CAZVDS010000039.1:0-6739 GCA_964626315.1 uncultured Desulfurellaceae bacterium | reverse complement strand
GTATCCTCCTATTTTTTCCAAGGCATGAGCCAATGTATGTCCAAAATTAAGTATTTGTCTTAAACCTTTTTCTTTTTCATCTTCTTGCACAATATTTACTTTATTTAAAATACTTCTCTTTACTATGTGCAACACAGCTTGACTATCTCTTTTAAGAATCTTCTTTGTATTTTTTTCTATATAATTAAATAAATTTTCGTCTTTTATAACTCCATATTTTACCACCTCAGCTAATGCCGCTTTCCATTCTCTATCCTGCAGTGTATGCAAAAAACCTATATCGCTGAACACCACATCAGGTTGGTAAAATGCACCGATAAGATTTTTCCCTCTTTTGTGATTTACAGCTACCTTCCCCCCAATAGAACTATCCGCTTGCGCAAGTAATGTAGTGGGAATATGAATTAAAGGTATACCTCTCAAAAATGTAGAGGCGGCAAACCCTGCAATATCCCCCACTACACCACCACCTAAAGCAAACAGTGGACTTTTTCTATCCAGATTATTTTCTGCTAAAAAATCTATGATTTTAATAAACTCATATATATTTTTGTATTCTTCTCCATCTGGCATAATGTAAGTAAAAACTTCAAATCTATTTTTTAAAATCTCTTCTATCTTTTTTCCATACAAGGGATAAACGGTGCTATTTGTAACAAGCGCTGATTTGTTAGAATAATCTGATTTTTCAACAAAAGACAAGAGTTCCTCCAATATATTTTCTCCAACAAAAACATTGTAAGTCTTTACAAGCGTATGCACATCAATGATCATTTCTACTCTTATCAAAGCTTTTAAAATTTAACATAATAATCAAATCTCCAATTCCAGTGAAAGTATCGCAATTTTGAGAAACTCTTTAGACCAAAAGAATTCCAGTTAGCAGGTAAATCTTCAAACCGTAAATCTTCAATTATGTCCTGTAAGAATATTCTTGTCATTCTATTCACTTATTTTGACATAGATCAATTCATCTTTTATAAACTTCCATTTATCTGAAGATGAAGCATGCCTTTTTGATGCAAGATGAGGTTTTATATGCAATGTATTTTTAAGATATTCCTCTAATTCATTCATCAACCCTATATACTTAAAACCTCGGATAGACTCCTCATTTTCAAATCCAATAATCATATCAATATCGCTATTTTTCTTTTGTTCTCCTTTTACATAAGAGCCAAATATACCTATTTCTTTAACTTTGAATTTCTTTCTCAATTCCTCTTTATGGTATGCTAAAATAGTCTTTATTTCTTCCAATGTCTTCATATTCAGCCTCTTGGTAATTCATATCCCCTATCTTTAAGTTTTTCTCTTACGAAGTTTTTAACTTTTTCAGCTATTTCAATTGCTTCTTTTGTTTCTTCTATAGAAGGGAATAAAGCTTCAGCTGGATATCTGAATTCTACCGCAAAATCAGTCAAAGTTTGTGCTTCTATTTTAAATAATTTCTGAAATTCAGGATCTATTTCCATACATTCTTTTACAATTTCTGCAATAACATGGGTTTTCCTTATCTCTTTTCCATGAAAAATAAGAAATGCCTTAAGGTATTTCTCAACACATTGTTGCATATGAAAACAGATAGCATCACATACTGGTTTATCCGTTAGAAACTCATCTTTTCCAATCTTTAAATCACTCTCTGCCTTGATAATCCATTCTCTTACAGTTCTTTCGTTCATAGTTCTATTCCCTCTTTAAGTGCATAATAGGCTATATAGCCTACATCATTTGCCCTCTCCCTAACCTGCTTTTCTGAAGTAATGAGAATATCATTTGGAATTTTCAAGTAAGCAAGTTTTATTTGTATTTCACCTATTATTTCCCTTCTTTTCCGAGGTTCTATTTCCCTATCCACAACCACAAAGAAATCCCAGTCGCTATCCTTTTTGTAAGTTCCTTTTACTCTGCTTCCAAATAGTATAATCTTAACCACCACTAAACCACATTTCTCAATCTCTTCTTTGATTATATTCTTTACAATATCTATTTCCCTCACATTATCACCACCAAATTAAAGGTTTAATAAGTTTATAATCTAAATTCTTTAGGTCTATTTTTTCATCTTTGAATCCCATATAATCAGAAGCGATTTTCTTTATCCACTTGCCAAGAATATTTGAAAGTGTCTCAGGAATATCTATATTCCCCTCTTGTAGAGGGGTGTCCTGTAAGGACAGGGTGTTTTCAATCTCCTGTTTCAACCACTTCATTACCTCATCCAGATTCTTTTTTATATCTATATCTAATATGTGAATAACTTTCAAACCTAAAGATTTTAAATATTCTTCCCTATCTTTATCATAATCTATCTTATAATCGTGACTCTTTCCATTTATTTCAACAACAATTCCTAAATCCTTTTTATATTCAAGTGTAGAAACATCAAAGAAGAATTTAGCCCCCCTTTCAGTTCCCCCCTTATTAAGGGGGGATACAGAGGGGATTTCTACTTCCAGATTTTTAAACAATCTATCGGTTTTAACATAATAGAGCATGTGGATTTTCCAGAATAAAATAACATCCTTATCATCGGTATAGACCTTCTCGTATACATTCTGGTGAATTGGAGTATATCTAAAATAAATTGACCCACTTTCTGAAAAATAGCGGCTAAAGAAGGTGGAGTTTTGGAAAGACGCCCTACCTAAAATAGCACGGGGATAAATATCGTAAAAGGCAATGAGAGAAAGGATTTTTTGCAAATCTTTACTATTTCCTGTAATAAAAAGGGTATCAAACTGAACTCCGTGTTCATAAGCAAAATTTCCTTCATCTTTCTTTTCTTTTACTTCAAACGCCTGTTTGATACATGATGAATATTCCATATCTTTTGGTTTATATATCTTTATTTTTACAACATGTCCTCCCTTTTTAATCACCTCATCCATAAATACAGTTCGCAAATTAAAACCATAAGCTGTATCCGGGCAAAGCATCATAAAATCTTCTGAATATAGTTTTTCAATAGCAAAATCTACTAAATATCTTATATCATCAGGATGGAATGAAAACCGAAACACATAAGGGGATTGAATATATAAAGAAGGAGCAAAAGGTGTAATTAACGGAAGACTATATCCTTCAACAACAGGAACACAGACTTTTACACGCCTGCTTAAAAATGGTCCTGCGATAAGATCTACTCTATCTTTTTGTATGAGTTCTTTTAATTGCTTTTGTAAATCTTCTGAAGATGTATTCTTTACTACAGTTTGAATATTTGCTTCTGATAAGGGAATAGACAAACCATGAAGAAAATTTAAGCTAAAATATTTTGTATCTTTATTCAATGGAAGCAAACATCCCACTCTCTCTATAGCATAAATTTTAAAAGAAAATGATATTAAAAAAATGAAAAAAAACAGAAGTATAAACCTTTTTTTCATATATTCATCGCTTTTATCAAATCGTCTTTAAATACATCTATGGCATGAGGGTTTCTTAAAAGATAAGCAGGATGAAAGGTAGGGATAACAGTAACATCTTTATAATTTAATACTTTCTCCCTTAAAACAGAAATGGGTAAATTGGTTTGTGAAAGTTGTTGAGCAGAAAATTTTCCTAAACAGACAATAACCTTAGGTTGGATAATTTCTATTTGCTTTTCTAAATAAGGAAAACACATCAAAAGCTCCTCTGGTTTAGGGTTTCTATTTTCTGGTGGCCTACATTTTATACAATTGGCTATATATATCTCTTTTCTCCTTAGACCTATTTTCTCAAAAATTTCATCCATTAACTTCCCTGCCCTACCTACAAATGGCCTGCCCGATAAGTCTTCTTCCCTACCCGGTGCTTCTCCCACCAGCATCATCTCTGCATTTTCGCTGCCCTCACCAAATACAATATGAGTGCGAGTTCTAAAAAGTGAACACCTCTTACATTCTTCCACCTCTTTTTTCAATTTTTTTAGAAATTTTCTCTTCTCGCCGTTGTTCTCATTTACATTTCTCATATATTCTATTCTTATAGTATCTTTTAGGAATTGAAGGTATGCCTTGATTCCGTTCATCGTGAGAGAATATCCATCAATTTCTTAATCTCATTATGTTTTGTGTGATAACTTCCCTTACTGGCAACAAGATAGGCAGTAGATGTAAAAATTTCTCTTATTACTTTTAATCCATTCTCTTTCAATGTCTTGCCAGTAGAGGTAATATCTACAATCCAATCCGATATTCCCAAAAGTGGTGCAAGTTCTACAGAACCATAAAGCTTTATTATCTCTACATTCATTCCCTCTTCTGTAAAAAAATTTTTAGCTATATTGGGAAACTTTGTGGCTATCCTCAAGGGTCCTATTGAGGATATTACATCATCTTTCCCTGCCACTACCATCTTACAATGTCCTATATTTAAGTCTAACAGTTCGTAAAGATCTCTGTTTTGTTCTCTTAATACATCATATCCTGCTACACCTAAATCTGCTGCTCCATATTCTACATAAGTAGGCACATCCTGAGCTCTCACTATAATAAACCTTAAACTTTTTTTCCATCCATCAAAATAGAGTTTTCTACCTTCTTTTTGAGGAAACTGAATATCTATCCCTTTCCCTTTAAATATATTTAAGGTTTCTATTAAAAGTCTCCCCTTAGACAAAGCAACAACAAGTCTATTCACTTTTTTCTCTCCTTATACATCCTGAAAGTGCACTGATTTTTTGTTCCAAATTTTCATATCCCCTATCTAAGTGACAGGTGCCAAACATCGTTGTCTCTCCGCGAGCCATCAATCCTGCAATAATTAAAGACGCTGATGCTCTCAGATCAGTCGCTGTAACAGGGGCACCGCTTAAGTAATTCACCCCTTCAATAATTGCGTGATTACCAATAACTCTTATATTTGCACCCATTCTTACCAACTCTGGTACATGCGAAAATCTCTTTTCAAATATTGTATCTGTAATTACGCTATTTCCATTTGCAATAGATAAAAGCGATGTAAATTGTGCCTGCATATCTGTGGGGAAACCAGGGTAAGGCATAGTCTTTATGTCGGTGCGTTTTATCTGACCCTTCATACTTACTCTCAAGCTATTTTCTCTTACTTTTACATTTGCTCCTATATCCTCTAATTTTTCTATTACAGCATAAAGATAAGAATAGGGAGCGTTTACAATCTCTATATCTCCTCCCGTTGCACAAGCTAAAACCATATATGTTCCTGCTTCTATCCTATCGAAAATTATGCAATGTGTCTTAATCTGTTTTAATCTATTTACGCCATTTATAACAATGGTCTCAGTTCCCGCTCCTTCTATTTTTGCACCACAACTATTCAAAAAATTTGCTAAATCTACTATCTCGGGTTCTTTAGCAGCATTCAATATGGTTGTAATCCCATTGGCAAGAACAGCAGCCATTATTATATTTTCTGTTCCGGTAACAGTAGGAATATCAAAATATATTTCCTTTCCCATCAATCTTTTCGCTTTAGCTTCAATATATCCATTTTTTACTTCAATGCGAGCTCCTAATCTCTTTAAGGCTTCTATATGCAAGTTCACGGGTCTTTCTCCAATAGCACACCCTCCAGGTAGTGAAACCTTAGCCTGCCCATATTTAGCTAAAAGAGGACCCAAAACAAGTATGGATGCACGCATTGTTTTCACCAAATCATAAGGTGCGAATGTTTTGTTTATATTACTGGCATCAATTTTGAGATTGTGTTGTTTCAACTCAAATCTTGCCCCCACAAGCTGAATTAGCCTGCAAATCGTTTCTACATCTTTTAATTGAGGGATATTTGAAAAACTACACTCTCCATCCAAAAGAATAGATGAAGAAATGAGAGCTAAAGCCGCATTCTTTGCTCCACTTATCTTTACTTTACCATACAATGGTTTCCCACCCTTTATTATTATCTTATCCATAGTTGTTTTCCAATGCAATATGAGTCATGCCGAGCAATCCTGCTTTATCTGGTAAAGAATCCTTAATAAATTCAACATCTAATGGAAAATAAACTCTTTTCTCTATCACTTCTTCCATACTTTTATGAAAAGAAGACCAGTCATAACTTATTTTCCCACCAAAGATTACAGCCTGAGGATTGAATATGTTTATTAACGATGCCACTCCTATTCCCAAAAATGTAGAAAAATGTCTTACTATTTTATAAGCTTTTTTATCTTGTTTTGCCAAATCAAATAGTTCTTTTACAGTTTTATGTTTCCATACCTTGTTTATTTCTTTTTGCAAAGCCCACCCTCCTACATAGGCTTCCAAGCATCCCCTGTTGCCACAGGTGCATCTTTTTCCAAAAGGCAATATAGTTATATGTCCTATTTCTCCTGCATATCCCTGATAACCTCTTAAAATTTTATTATTTATTATAATTCCTCCTCCTATACCTGTTCCCAATGTTATGTAAATAAGATTAGAAAATTTAAATCGCCTGCTCGCTCCAAAGGCAGCAGCATTAGCATCGTTTTCTAAAAATAACGGAAGGTGTATTTTCTCTTGTATCTTTAAAAAAGAAAAATCACTCAAGAATGGCAAATTAGGTGATTTTTTCAATATTTTTTCCTTATAATTTACTGCACCGGCAACAGCTATACCTATCTTTTTTGTCTCTTTATTTATCATCTTTTGTATACATTCAGTAATACTTTTTATTAACTGTTCTAAATTCTTCCCGGTTTTAATCTCAATTTTCTCTTCTATATTTAATCTTTCCGAAATACGAGATATCCTGGTATTAGTGCCTCCAATATCTAACGCTATTACAT
>CAZVDS010000038.1:0-9795 GCA_964626315.1 uncultured Desulfurellaceae bacterium | reverse complement strand
CTTTAAAAGGATTGTCTTTAAATATTAAACAGGGAGAGATATTTGGTTTTTTAGGACCAAATGGAGCAGGCAAAACTACCACCATAAAGATAATGGTTGATTTAATAAGGGCAGATAAGGGCGAAGTTTTGATAAATGGTATATCTTCTTTAAAACCTAGGTCTAGAAAATCCATAGGATTTCTGCCCGAGCACCCTGCCTATTTTGATTTTTTAACAGGGAGAGAGTTATTGAGATTTGCGGGAAAGATGCACAATGCTTATGATAGTAAAAGAGAAGAGAAGCTGTTAAAAACTTTTGAGCTGTTAGATGTAGCAGACAAGCAGGTAAGAAGGTATAGCAAGGGTATGATACAGAGGTTAGGATTTGCTATGGCTATTATACACAATCCTGATATTCTTATTCTGGATGAGCCTATGAGTGGGTTGGATCCAATGGGCAGATTTATCTTAAAGAAGATTATTAAGGATTTAAAAGATGAAGGCAAAACAGTTTTCTTCTCATCTCACATCATACCGGATGTGGAAGAACTGTGTGATAGGGTTGGTATCATAGATAATGGAGAGTTGGTTTCTTTGATGGACAGAAAAGAGATACAAGCCCTAACCGTAAGAGGTTTTAAGGTTACATATAGAGACAATGATATACAGAGCAAAATAGTAGATAAAGATAAACTTGTAGATGAATTAGAAACATTAAAACAGAGCAATGTAGAGATACTGAATATAGAACTTATCAAGAAGGGTTTGGAAGAGGTCTTTGTAGAAATTGTAAGTAAATAGGTGTTTTATTGAAATCGGGCTATTTTTCTGTAAATTTTTAGCGGATGAGTAATAGATTGTATATAGGAACATCAGGCTTTTTTTACAAAGGATGGAGAGGTATCTTTTATCCACCTGAACTGAAGACATACGAGTGGCTTTCTTATTATGCCAGCATATTTAATACAGTGGAACTTAACTCTACTTTTTATCATCTACCTAAAGCTAAGACTGTAAAAGGGTGGATTCAGCGTGTGTCTGATGATTTTGTATATAGCGTGAAAGTTTACAGAGAGATTACTCATCAAAGACTACTCAAAAATACAGAAATGCAAGTTTATCTGTTTTTGCATCTTCTAAAACCATTAGGATGGAAATTAGGTGTCTTTTTGATTCAGCTACCTCCCAATATAAAATTTGATAAAAGTTCGCTTTTGGATTTTTGTAAAGCTTTACCAAGGCATTATCGCTTTAGTATTGAATTTAGAGATAAAAGTTGGTTTACGAAGGAAACATATAATATTTTATGTAAGTATAATGTTGCCTTTTGTATTTCTCATATGAGAAATATAGAGACTGTATATTGGATTACGGCAGATTTTGTCTATATTCGTTTACATGGACCGCAGAAAATGTATGCCTCTTCTTATTCGGATGATGAGTTGCACAGTTGGACATCATTTGTAAAAAAACAGTTAAATAAAGAAAAAGATGTTTATGTTTATTTCAACAACAGTTTTCAGGGCTATGCTCCTAAGAATGCACTTAGATTAAGAGAATTTTTGAATGATGAATAAACCATTGTCTTATGTGTTAAGGCCTCAAGATATAGAAGGTTTTGTAGGTCAAACAGATATAAGAGAGATTTTGTCTCGTTTATTAAAAGTAGAAAAGATTTCATTTTCTCTTATATTTTTTGGGCCACCCGGAGTCGGAAAGACAGCTTATGCCCACATCTTTGCTCATGCACATAAATATTCACTTTTTTCTATGAATGCCAGTGGATTTACAGTAGGGGATTTAAGAAAAAATCTTAAAACTATAAAGGAAAGGCCGGTTCTTTTATTGATAGATGAGGTTCATAGATTGAACCGTATTCAGCAGGAAGTATTGCTTCCATTTATGGAAAAAGGAGAAGTTATAATAGTGGGAACATCGACAGAGAATCCTTCATTTACATTAACTAAAGCCTTTCGTTCTCGCAGTCTTATCTATGAGTTTAAGGCTTTATCTTTTAATGAACTAAATGTAATATTAAACAAAGCATTGGTTTTTTTAAAAAAGAGAATAGACGATGAAGCCAGAAAAGTATTGATTTACTCTGCTTGCGGTGATGGGCGAAGATTATTGAATAGTGTGGAGCTTTTATCTAAAGAAGCATATATCACAGTAGATAAAATAAACAAATTACTTGGTGTAAATATTAAATATGATAGGATAGAAGAACATTACAATATAATCAGTGCATTTATAAAGAGTGTAAGGGGAAGTGATGTAGATGCTTCATTGTATTGGTTGGCGCGCATGCTTAAGGGAGGAGAAGATCCTTTGTTTATTGCCCGCAGGTTGATTATTTTATCTTCGGAAGATATAGGTAATGCTGACCCTCAAGCCTTATCTGTAGCGGTGAATACCTATAAAGCGGTAGAGGCTATAGGGTTACCTGAAGGAAAAATACCATTAGCTCAATGCACCATCTATCTGTCTACTGCACCAAAAAGCAATACTTCCTATAAGGCAATAGAAAAGGCGCTAAAGGATGTAAAACAAGGACTTGTAATGGAGGTGCCGCGTCATTTAAAGAATATTCCTCATTCTCATTATCTTTATCCACATGATTTTGATAAAGGGTATGTAAAGCAGACTTACATTCCTAAAAAAGTTAACTATTATATACCTACAGATAGAGGTTATGAAAAGAAGATAAAAGAATTTTTGAGGATATTGAATGAATATTAGAGAATTAGGGGAATTTGGTTTTATAGATATATTGAGAAAGATGTGTAAGAAAAAAGAAGGTATTTTAGGAATAGGGGATGATTGTGCAATAATAAAAGGCGAGAAAAAAGATTTTTTGTTGACAACCGATGTTTTAATAGAAGATGTACATTTTATAAAATCTTTTAATCCTCCTTATAAATTAGGTAGAAAATGTATGGCAGTAAATGTGAGTGATATAGCATCAATGGGGGGTATGCCCCTATATGCCTTGGTTAACATATGCATACCAAAAAATATTGAGGAAAATTATTTGCAGGGTATAGTGAGGGGTATTATTGAAGAAGCGGAGAAATTTTCTATTCATATTATTGGTGGAGATACTTCCTGTTCCGAAAAGTTGATGATTAGTATAACAGTTATAGGTGAAATTGAAACAGGAAAGGCAATTTTGAGAAGTGGGGCAAAATTGGGGGATAGAGTTTATATTACAGGATGTATTGGCGGCTCTTATGTGGGATTAATGTTATTAAAGAAAAGAATAGATGAGAAGATAATAGAGAAGCATCTTCTTCCGGAGGCAAGGGTAAATATAGGAAGGAGATTGATAGATGTTGCTACCTCAATGATAGATGTTAGTGATGGAATAATTAGTGATGCTTTACATATCTGTGAGGAAAGTAAGGTAGGTATGCATATTTATATAGATAAAATTCCCCTTTGCACAGAGCCTAAAAGATGGGGATTTGAAACAATAGACTTGTTAACGGGTGGCGAGGATTATGAACTTTTGTTTACAGCATCTCCTTTAAAAGACAGGTATATCAATTCTATCTCTTCTTCTTTGAACATTCCTATAACTATGATTGGTGAAATAAGGGAAAGTATAGAATTTTTAGAAAACGGCAAAAGGATAGATATTATCCATAGAGGATATAATCACTTTAAAGAATAATGGTTATTGAAATTCTTATTTTCTTTGTTTTGCTTTTTAGCTCTGCTTTTTTCTCTGCCAGCGAAACGGCACTTTTTTCTCTTCAAACTACACAACTTTTATATATTGAGGAACATTATAATAAGAGTTACAAATATGTAGAAAAATTATTACGGAATCCCAGAGAACTTTTGGTTACCATACTTTTAGGCACTGATGCGGTAAATATTGCTGCATCCAGTATAATTACGGATATATTCTTAAAAATTTTAGGAACTTTTTCTGTGGCTCTGAGTATTGGGGTGATGACATTTATTCTTTTAATATTTTGTGAAACGACGCCTAAATCCCTTGCTATGAGAAGTAATATTTTCATTTCCACTCGTGTGGCTAAACCTATTTATTATTTTGGCTGTTTAATATACCCTGTAAAGTATATTTTTTATTTTTTCGTTAGAGTTATGGATGTTTTTCTGGCTAAGAAAAAAGAAGAGGGACCTCTAAATATGGGGGAAGAAGAATTTAAAGAGTTGGTAAGGACGGGAAGAGGAACAGGTGTAGTGGATAGAGAGGAGGAGGAGATGATTCACCGAGCATTTCGGTGGGAAGAGGTGAAGGTAAAAGATATTATGATACCTCTTCAAGATGTAAAGACCTTTTCTGCTCATTTAACTTTGGAGGATGTTTTAAAAAAGATAAAATCTATTTATTATTCTCGCATACCTGTTTATGAGGGAACTAAAGAAAATATTATAGGAATTTTGTATCAGAAGGACTTATTTTTGTTAAAATTTGTAAAGGATAAGAAAAGAAAAAATTTAAAAGAAATTTTGCATCCAGCATTATTTATTAAGCCTTATCTTTCTACAGCGGAGGCGTTTAGACTTTTAAATACTAAGAAAGTGCATTTGGCGGCAGTAAAAGAAAATGAAAAATGTTTGGGAATAGTGACTATGGAGGATATATTAGAGGAGATGTTTGGTGAATTTAGAGAAATAAAGGTAGGTGAAAAATGAAGAGAAAAGCACTTATTGCACCTTCTATTTTATCTGCAGATATTACAAGGTTGAAAGAGGAGGTAAAAGCTTTAGAAGAAGCAAAGGTGGATTTGATACACATAGATGTTATGGATGGACATTTTGTACCAAATATTACATTTGGTCCTATTATTGTGGAGAATTTAAAGAAAATTACGCATCTTCCTTTGGATGTGCATTTGATGATTTCCAATCCAGAAAAATATGCTCATATTTTTGTTAAGGCAGGTGCAGATATAGTTACAGTTCATCAAGAAATATCCTTTCATCTACATCGAATTATAAGTGAGGTGAAAGATGCAGGAGCAAAAGCAGGAGTTGCTTTAAATCCTGCTACTCATCCTTCTCATTTAGATTATGTGTTTAATGAATTAGATATAGTGCTTGTGATGACTGTTAATCCTGGTTTTTCTGGACAAAGTTTTATAAAGGATGTGTCCAGAAAAATAGAAGAATTAGATAAGATAAGAAGAGAAAAAAATTACAATTTTCTTATAGAGGTAGATGGAGGTGTTAATGGAATGAATGTGAAACTGTTGTATGAATGTGGAGCAGATATATTTGTTTCTGGTAATGCATTGTTTAGTAGTAAAGACTATAGGAAAACAATGAAGGAGTGGAGAGAGAAACTGAAATGATAAATGTAGTTGTTATAGGAGCAGGAAGCGTAGGTTATAATGTGGCTAAAACATTGGAAAAAGAAAATGTAGATGTAGTGGTGGTAGATATAGATGCTGAGAAGATAAGGAACCTCAGTGATAATTTGGATGTAGGTGTGGTGCAAGGTGATGGGACCCTACCTTCTGTTTTACAAAAGACAGATATGGGAAAAGCGGATATTGTAGTGGTGGCTACAGATGATGATAGAGTAAATATGATTACTACTTTGATGGCTGATAGACTGTTTCATGTGCGAAATAAGATTGTAAGATTGAGAGACCCTCAATATTATGAGAATAGCGTGCTCATGGGTTCGTCTGGAATAAATGCAACCTATGTAATAAATCCGGAGAAGATAACGGCAAAGGAGATTGCTGATCTGGTATATATACCTGCCGCTACGAATATAATGGAATGTGAAAGGGGGAAGGTTAAAATTATAGGATTGAGAATAAAGGATAAAAACCCTTATGCTTTTAAACCATTGAAAGAAATAGATATTCCCTTTCTTATTGTTGGTCTTTATCATGAAAATGAATTGATTATTCCTGGTGGTGATAATAAACTTATTCCTGGTGATATCGCTTTATTTATCGCCAGAGAAGAAGATATCTCTCCACTTTTTCAAGAAATGCAAGAAGAATACTCTCCCATAAAGAGTATAGTTATTATGGGTGGTGGACATATAGGAAAACTTGTAGCAAAAGAATTGGAAGAAAATGGTTATAGTATAACGGTGATAGAGAGAAATAAGAAGAATTGCGAGCTTCTTTCCAAAGAATTAAAGAAAAGCTCTATTGTTCAAGGGGATGCATCAGATATAGAGCTTTTAAAAGAAGAAGATGTATTTTCTTCTGATTGTGTGATAACTTTAACCAACGACCAAGAGTTTAATATTCTTATTTCTCTTTTATCTAAACGTATGGGTGTGAAGAGGACCATCACTTTAATAAATATGAGTGAATACTTTTCTTTAGCAGTAAAATTGGGATTGGACGCCATTGTTTCTCCTAAACTTTCTGCCAGCAGTGCTATTTTGAGATTTGTAAGATATGAGCAAACGATTTCTGTGATAAGCATTTTTGAATCTGCGGTTGAGGCCATAGAAAATGTGGTGGTAAGTGGGTCTTATGTTGCCAATAAATTGATAAAAGACATTAAGTTTCCACGCGGTTGTCTGGTAGGAGGTATTATAAGAAAGGATAAAGTGATTATTCCCAAGGGCGAGGATATGATTATGCCTGATGATAAAATCATTGTTTTTACGCTGCGCGAGAATCTGAAAAAGCTGAGGGATCTTTTCTGATGCACGAATGGAAAAAGATTTTCTACATATTAAGTTTTTTTTTGTTTCTATTTTCATTTTCTTTTTTTTTGCCTCTTTTTGTTTCTATTCTTTATGCAGAGAAAAGCTGGTTGGTATTTGCTGAATCTTTTTTAATTACGCTTTTTGTTAGTGGGCTGTTTTATGTTTTTTCATATAAAGAGAGGGAAAGGGTGTTGCGTTCTCGAGATGGGTTTATTTTAGTTGGCTTTATGTGGCTTTTTACTATTTTTTTTTCTGCCTTACCTTATCTTTTTTGTAATACGTTTCCTAACTTTACGGATTGTTTCTTTGAAAGTGCATCTGGATATACTACTACAGGCGCCTCTTGTCTTGAGCATATTGAATTATCGCCGAAAGGCATACTTTTTTGGCGTAGCCTCACTCAATGGTTAGGTGGTATGGGTATTATTGTTTTATATGTAGCTATTTTACCTATGTTGGGATCAGGTGGAGTAAAGTTGTTCAGTGCGGAAGCACCAGGCATAAAATTAGAAAAGATTAAACCCCGAATGGCAGAGATGGCAAAAACACTATGGCTGGTTTATATTTTTTTCACTATATTGGAGATTATACTTCTTCTGTTTGGGGGAATGAGTATGTTTGATGCCGCATGTCATAGTTTTTCTACTCTTTCTACTGGTGGTTTTTCTACCAAGAATAGCAGCATTGCCTATTTTCACAGCACATATGTTGATATTGTGGTGATCATTTTTATGTTTATTGGTGCAGTGAATTTTTCTTTACACTGGCGCCTGCTCAATAAAAAAGCATTAGATTATTGGAAAAGTGAAGAGTTCAGGACATTTGTTCTTTTACTTATTATATCAATAATGGTTATTTTTGCAGATAATTTGAGTTTTTATGGATGGAATATACTTAAAACTTTGCAATATACTGTTTTTCAAGTTATTACTTGTTCTACTACTACCGGTTTTACTACATACGATTTTAATAGCTGGCATGTTTTTCCCAAAATAGTTTTACTTTTTCTTATGGTCATTGGAGGGATGGCTGCTTCCACCGGTGGAGGAATAAAGGTGATACGTTTTGCCATAGCAAAAAGACTGGTTAGTATGGTAATGCATAAGTTGATTCATCCCCACACTGTTAAAGAAGTAACTTTTAATGGTGAGGCTGTTTCTCAAGATGTTTTATATGCAGTGGTAGGTATGATTTTTTTATATATAATTTCGTTTTTTATAGGTTCTCTTTTAGTTTCTTTTTCTTGTGATATTGTGACAGCAATGACTGCGACGATTGCCTGTTTGAGTAACATAGGTCCTGGTTTAGGAGGTGTTGGCCCTACAACAAATTATGCCCATTTCTCTATTTTTTCTAAATGGGTGCTTTCATTCTGTATGATTGTAGGAAGATTAGAATTCTACACAATTTTAGTTCTCTTTTCAGGGAGTTTTTGGAGGAGATGATGTTCTTTTCAATTGTTGTGCCTGTTTATAATGAAGAAGAAAATGTAGTTGAACTTTATAAACAAATAAAAGATGTGATAATCAAAGAAAATTATAGTGCAGAAATTATATTTGTTGACGATGGGTCAACGGATAAAACCTATGATGAGTTATATAGACTTTCTAGAGAAGATAATATAATTAAGATTGTTCGTCTTAGAAGGAATTTCGGTCAAACCGCTGCCTTTTCTGCAGGTTTTGATTATGCCAAAGGAGATGTAATTGTTAGTATGGATGGAGATTTGCAAAATGACCCTGAGGATATACCAAATCTTTTGAAAAAGATAAATGAGGGTTATGATGTGGTAAGCGGATGGCGGAAAGAAAGAAAGGATAAATGGACCAGAGTTCTGCCTTCTAAAATTGCAAACTGGCTTATTGGGAAGATAAGTGGTGTGAGGTTGCATGACTACGGTTGTTCATTGAAGGCATACAGAAAAGATGTGGCAAAAAATCTTCACCTCTATGGGGATTTACATCGCTTTATTCCTGTTTTAGCTAATATATTCGGAGCTCGCATCTGTGAGATGCCTGTTGTTCATCATCCACGACTACATGGTAAGAGTAAGTATAATTTTTCTCGCACTATGAGGGTTATAGTAGATTTATTACTCGTTGCTTTTATGCAAAAATTCTCTACGAAACCATTACATGTATTTGGGATATGGGGTTTTGTTCTCTTCGCCGTGGGATTTGTTATTGATTTTATTTTACTTGTTGAGAAAATTTTCTGGGGTGTTTCCATCGGTTCTCGTCCTTTACTATTTTTAGGTATCTTATTTATGTTGGGAGGTCTACAGTTGGTTGGTATAGGAATATTGGCTGAGATGAACATAAGGACATATTATGAATCTCAAGGAAAAAAGATATACAATGTGCGAAATACAATCAATATAGATGAAAAAGATTAAGTTTTTTCTTCGGCTTTTAATAAGCGCTATTTTAATTTATCTTTTATTTCAAAAAATAAGCATAAATAATTTATATGAAACGGTTTGCCGTATAGGTTGGTTTTATTTTTTTCTTTGTGTGTTTATCTATCTTTTTTCACAAATAGTGAGTTCTATAAGATGGCAGATGATATTAAAAACAATGAAAGAAAACGTATCTGTTTTTATTCTTATTCTTGCTTATTTTATTGGTATGTTTGCCAATTTGTTTTTACCTTCTATTATTGGTGGAGATGTGTTAAAGGCTTATTTGTTAAGAAAGAGATTTTCTTTGCAAAGGGTAGCGGATTCAATAATAATGGAACGGTATAATGGTTTGTTCGCTTTATGTGCTATAAGTGTAGTAGGTGCGGTATATAATAGGGATTGGCGGATTATAGCTATCCTTTTTTCTTTATTTTTATTGGTAGTTTTTTCTCCACTTTTTTTAAGAAAATTAAGTTACAGGTATTCTTCCTTAAGAGAAAAAAAAGTAGTAGCCAGTTTCTTGCAGGATATAGGTGTTTTTTCTCGGAACAAAAAGGCATTGTTTTTAGTCACTTTTCTTTCTTTTGTTGTGCAGTTTATAGTGATAGGTATCGTGTTTATATTGGGTAGTTGTATAGGTATTGAAACGAGTATTTTTTATTATTTTATATTTGTTCCTTTGATTATTTTATTGAGTTTCTTGCCTATCTCATTAAATGGTATTGGTATAAGGGAATGGGCATTTGTTTTTTTCT
>CAZVDS010000037.1:8954-10239 GCA_964626315.1 uncultured Desulfurellaceae bacterium | reverse complement strand
TTGAAAGCTAAAATCTTTTCCGTATTCAGAAAACATCTTCTTCCAGGCTTTAAAATGTAAAGGAACTGTATCTACAATAACTCCGTCTAAATCAAATATCACCGCTTTCAAAGCCATGTTTTTCTCTAATTCATTCAACTCATCATTTCATTATAGTAACATCTTTTATTGGTTCATACCAGAGAAACAGAACATTAACCTTTTTTAAAGTCAAACAATGGAGAACTTCATCTTTCGTATATCCTGTATAATTTTTTTATTAAGTTCATAGAAACTCTCTCTGAAATGAGGATGCTGAAATCTATTTCCATATCCTCTATATGAAGTATCTTTTACCCTTATTTCATCTTCTAAGTATTTCAAAATGAGCTTGTGTCTCTTTAATTTTTCCATAGTTATATAAAAACCCTCTTCTTTTCATAGGCTAACTCCTTCAATCTGAAAAAAGATTAATCTATTTAAATACTAATCACAACGCATAAAAATATGCTTGGAAACATTCAAGTACCATGTTAAATTAAAACAATGAGTAAAAAGATTACTTTTATTCTTGTGATAATCTTACTTTTAGTGGTAGGTTTTGTTGTAGCTAATCATGTAGCAACAACAAAAGCAAAAGAACAAGTAAACAACTACATTTATAAAAATAAATTAGAAAAAACCGTTAGTTACAAAGAGGTAAAAGCTTCTGTGTTTCCAAAGCATATTTCCATTAAGAATGTGAGTATAAGCACTGAAGAGAAAATTATATACATAAATGAGATTTTAGTAAGAAGTTTAGATACAAAGAACGATATTCCTTTGTATGGAGATATAGAAATTAAGCATATTTCTTCTCCTGGTAGTGAAGAATTTACAGAAACAGAAAAAAAGCTAAAAGAATTAGGTTATGATTCTTTAAAGCTAAATCTTAGAATGAAGTTTAACAATAATAAGGCGACAAAAACTCAAAACATAGATTATGTTACTACTATAGAGAATGCTTTTAAAGCAGGCTTTGTATTTAAGCTCGGCAATATTGATTTTAAGAAGATGAAAGAAATGCAGAATTATTTTAAGGAAAAATTTAATGATGTGTCTCCTGATGAGTTGCTTTCCTTCTCACAAAATTTCATGAGTGTGAGTATTTCTTATTGTGAGTTCTACTTTAAAAATGAGGGGTTAATAGATAAAATAATGGAGAAAGAAGCCAGAGATAAGGGGATAAGCGAGGAAAAAATCAAAGAAAACATGTGCAAAATTCTTGACATGCAGATAACATCTGCGAAAATGCATAAACAGAGAG
>CAZVDS010000037.1:0-8944 GCA_964626315.1 uncultured Desulfurellaceae bacterium | reverse complement strand
ACAGAGAGAATTTTTTGAAGCTATTAAGAAATTTATAAAAAAACCGAGGAAAATATCTGTTAAAATTTCTCCCTCAAAGCCTGTTGAAATACAAGAAATTATCCAGTGCATCAAGAGTAAAAACACTAACAAGCTTCTAAACAAACTGAATCTGAGTATTGATGCCTAAAAATAGATGGCTAAAGTATGGATCGGTACCAGTGGTTATTATTATAATCACTGGAGAAAAGGCGTTTTTTATCCTATAAAATTACCTCAACAAAAACAGTTAGAATATTATAGTCAATTTTTTGATACAGTAGAATTAAATGTTACATTTTATCGCCTCCCTCAAGAAAAGGCTTTTTTGACCTGGTATAAAAAAACACCGAAGGAATTTTTATTCAGTGTAAAGGGTAATCGTTTTATAACCCATATAAAGGGGTTAAAGGATTGCGATGAGCCACTTAAAAGGTTTTTCGAGAGGGCTTCCTTGTTAAAAGAGAAATTAGGTGTAGTTTTGTGGCAACTGCCGCCTAATTTCAAATGTAATCTAAACAGATTAAAAGATTTTTTAGATGCCCTTTATCCCTACAATGATTACTATCATACCTTTGAGTTTAGGCATCCGTCCTGGTTTTACAGAGAA
This sequence comes from uncultured Desulfurellaceae bacterium, assembly GCA_964626315.1. Lineage (GTDB taxonomy): Bacteria > Campylobacterota_A > Desulfurellia > JAGGSF01 > JAGGSF01 > CAZVDS01. The sequence goes on along the minus strand of CAZVDS010000037.1, from coordinate 8,316 downwards.
ACACATGAGATGATAAAACAACACAAAACAGCAATCTGTCAGTCAGATTGGCCTGATTTAGTGGAAGTTAAAGACGGTTATCCATTCATTTACATAAGAAGACATGGTTCTCCTCTCTATGCAGGTTGTTATAGTAAAAAAGAATTACAACAAGATGCAGAGTATATTGTATCCCAGCTTAATTCTGGACGAGATGTATTTGTTTACTTTAACAACGATGCTTTTGGTTATGCAACAAGAAATGCCTTGGAATTGAAGGAAATAATCAAAGATATGGAGAAATCTTAAGAAAACAATCATTATTTTAAATTATTTCTCAATAAAGCATTATAATATGTTGAGAACTGTAATATTATGATTTGCAATTTGATAAAAAATTTAATACTGTTAGCACTTGGCATGGTTGAGTGCTAACAAAATATAATTAAAGGAGGGGCATATGGGATTTAAACCATTAGCCGATCGGGTGTTGGCAAAACTTTTGGAAAGTGAGGAAAAAACGGAGTCAGGAATTATCATTCCCGACACGGCAAAGGAAAAACCACAAGAAGCAGAAATTGTGGAGGTAGGCAACGAGGTAGAAAATGTCAAAAAAAATGACAAGGTGCTATTTGCAAAATATGGTGGTACAGAGGTGAAAATAGAAGGTGAAGATTACATCATCTTAAAAGAAGAAGATATTTTAGGAATTTTTGATTAAGGACTAACAAAGGAGGAATGTATGCCAGGAAAACAATTAACATTTGGAGATGAATCGAGAGATAAGATATTGAAAGGAGTAAATCAGTTAGCTGATGCAGTGGCGATAACATTAGGTCCAAGAGGAAGAAATGTTGTTTTAGAGAGAAAATTTGGAGCTCCTACCGTTACTAAAGACGGTGTGAGTGTGGCAAGGGAAGTTGAATTAAAAGATCCCTTTGAAAACATGGGTGCACAGTTGGTGCGAGAAGTAGCTTCCAAGACATCAGATGTAGCTGGTGATGGAACAACGACAGCAACTGTTATTGCCAGAGCTATTTTTAAGGAAGGCTTAAGAAGTATCACCGCTGGAGCGAATGCAGTAGAAGTAAAGAGAGGTATAGATAAAGCAGTAGAAAAAGCAACGGAAGAGATGAAAAAGCAATCCACACCAATAACAGAAAAGAGACAGATATCAGAAGTGGCTACTATTGCTGCTAATAATGAAAAAGAAATAGGCGATATTATTGCAGATGCAATGGAAAAGGTAGGAAAAGATGGTGTAATTACTGTTGAAGAGGCAAAAGGGATAGAAACAACACTTGATGTGGTAGAAGGAATGAGGTTTGATAGAGGTTATGTTTCTCCCTACTTTGTAACCGATGCAGGTAAAATGATTTCTGAGTTAGAAAATCCATACATTGTTGTTACAGATAAAAAGATCAGCACTATGGCAGAATTTTTACCATTGGTAGAGAAGATAGCAAAAACAGGAAAACCGTTCTTAGTTATTGCAGAAGAAGTAGAGGGTGAAGCATTAGCTACACTTGTAGTAAATAAACTTAGAGGAACGGTAAATTGTTGTGCAGTAAAAGCACCAGGATTCGGCGATAGAAGGAAAGAAATGCTGAGAGATATTGCTATTTTAACCGGTGGAACAGTAATATCTGAAGAAACAGGCACTAAATTAGATGCTGCCGATGTATCTTTCTTGGGCACAGCAGATAAGGTAATAATAGATAAAGAAAACACAACCATTGTTAATGGTAAAGGTAAAAAAGAAGATATACGGGCACGCATTGAGCAAATAGATGCACAACTTGAGCAATCAACCAGTGAGTATGATAAGGAAAAATTAAGAGAGAGAAAGGCGAAATTGGCCGGTGGTGTAGGAGTAATAAAGGTAGGGGCAGCTACTGAATCGGCAATGAAGGAGAAGAAACAGAGAGTAGAAGGAGCATTGAGTGCTACCAAAGCCGCAGTGGAAGAAGGAATTCTTCCTGGTGGAGGTGTTGCACTCTTAAGATGTCAAAAAGCATTAGAAAGTTTAGATTCAGAGAATGAAGATCAGAAAATGGGTATAAATATAATAAAAAGGATATTAGAAGAGCCTATTAGAGTGATTACGGACAATGCTGGATATGAAGGCTCTGTTATCATCAATAAGGTGAGAGAATCAACTGATGAGAATATGGGTTTTGATGCCAGAAAGGGTGAGTATGCGGATATGCTCAAAGCTGGTATTACCGACCCTACAAAGGTAGAAAGAGTAGCTCTGCAGAACGCGGCTTCTGTAGCTGGACTTCTGCTTATGACAGAAACAGCAATTGCAGAAATTCCAGAAGAGAAACCATCTATGCCTGAGGGTATGCCTCCGGGCGCGGGCGGAATGCCGGGCGGAATGTATTAAAAAAGCTTTAGCGGGGGTTAACCCCCGCTAAATTAGCCCTATCTAAATTGCCGAATTTTAAGATAACAATTTTTTTATGAACAAGCGAGCGTTTTCAAGAGAGGGATTTTTTTCTATAAATTGTATGAATTTACTGCCGATGATTGCTCCTTCGCAGAAAGAAAATATCTGATTTATGTCTTTTTTATTTTCTATCCCAAATCCTATGCAAATGGGCAAAGATGTATATTTTTTTACTTTTTGGACCAAGGAATGAGCCAAAGACAAATCTTTTGTCTTTTTTCCTGTTATTCCCAAGCGTGGCACAAGATAGATAAAACCAGAGGATAAAGATGCAATCTTCTTTATCCTATTTTCAATGGTAGTAGGCGTTACTAAAAATGGCATACTTAAGGAGAATTTATTTAACAACTTAAGCATTTTAGTTGATTCTTCTAACGGAAGGTCGGGCATGATGAAACCATCTAATCCTACCTGTTTTGCTCTCTTCACAAATCTCTCCTCTCCATAGGCAAAAACTGTATTGTAATAACCCATAAATAAAATTGGTATATTTATTTTATTTTCTCTTATTTTCTCAACTATTGAAAAGCAATCGTCTGTGTTTATGCTTTGTTTTAATGCTCTTTGAGATGCCGCTTGAATTGTTTTTCCATCGGCTATAGGGTCAGAAAAGGGTAGTCCTAATTCTACAATATCTGCTCCACCTTCCGCTAAACCCTGAACAATTTGGGTTGTGCTGTCTTTATAAGGAAAACCACAAGTTACATATATGATGAGTGCACCGCCCTTATTTTTATTTGCCTCTTCAATTCTTTCTCTTATCTTACCCATTTTTAGCCTCGAATAAATCACGCACTATTCCCATATCTTTATCGCCTCTGCCGGAAAGATTTATTATCACAATTTTATTCTTATCTAATTTACCCTTTAATTTTCTTACATAAGCAATAGCATGTGAGCTTTCCAGAGCGGGAATTATACCTTCCATCTTGCTTAAGTATTCAAATGCCTTTAATGCTTCTGTATCTGTAGCAACTTTATATTGAGCACGGCCTGATTTTTTCAGAAATACATGCTCCGGCCCTACACCAGGGTAATCTAATCCTGCGCTCACAGAATGGGTAGGAATAATCTGACCATATTTGTCTTGAAGAATATATGTCTTTGCTCCGTGCAATATGCCTGCTTGACCTAAGGAGATGGTAGCGGCATTTTCACCCAATTCTTTACCTTTTCCTCCTGCTTCTACTCCAATAAGTTTTACTTTATCGTCTAAAAACGGGTAAAATAGTCCAATAGCATTGCTACCTCCTCCTACACATGCTACGCACATATCGGGTAATCTACCTTCTACTTTCAGTATCTCTTTTCTTGTTTCTTTGCCAATTATAACTTGAAAATTTCTCACCATTGTAGGGTAAGGATCTGGTCCTACACACGAACCCAGGCAATAGTATGTATCATTGGCATTTGTTACCCAATCTCTTATCGTTTCATTTATTGCATCTTTTAAGGTTTGCGAACCACTTTCTACAACTTTCAACTCCGCTCCCAACAGTTTCATCCGAAAAACATTCAATTCTTGTCTAACACAATCTACCTTCCCCATGTATATCTTGCAGGGAATATTGAGTAATGCACAAGCTGTTGCCGTAGCCACTCCATGCTGTCCTGCTCCTGTTTCTGCAATGACCCTCTTTTTACCCATAAATTTTGCTAAGAGCACCTGTCCCAATGTGTTGTTCATCTTATGGGCGCCAGTATGATTTAAATCTTCCCTCTTCAAATAAACCTTAAACCCCAAATCTCTACTCATGTTCTCTGCTAAATATAGGGGTGTAGGTCTTCCACAGTATGTTTTTAAATAGTGATTGAGTTTTTTTTGAAAATCTTTTGTTTTAAAGATTTTAAAATACTTTTGTTTTAATTCATCCAATACAGAAATAAGTGTTTCAGGAACAAATTGTCCTCCATATGAACCAAAATATCCTTTCTTATTGGGTAATTGCACAAATCTTTACCTCCTTCACGAATTCTTCTAATTTTCTTTTATCTTTTTTACCTTTTTCCTTTTCTAACTTACTGCATGCATCTACTGCATAAGGATGAACCGTCCCTATCGCTTGTTTTACATTTCCTCCATCTAATCCACCGGCTAAGATAAGGGGAACAGAAGATTTTTCTCTCAAGTTTTTGGCAAGACTCCAATCACAAATTCTTCCCGTGCCTCCACCGCTGTCTACAATAAACGAATTTACTACAGTAGCAAATACTTCTGCTTCATTCATATTTCTTACAAATTTTATTATATGCACCCCCGGCAGCAATGCTTTTAAATTATACACATAATCCAAAGGTTCTCCACCATGCAGTTGAACCACATTTAATCCTGAAAAATAGAAAATATTCCTTATCCTTTCCTTATCTTCATTTACAAATACTCCTACTTTAGTAATAAAGGGAGGCAATTTGGAGCAAATCTCCTTAGTCTTATAAGTATCTATATATCGTGGACTATGTTTATAAAAGATAAAACCCAATGCATCCACTCCTAAAGAAACACATAACATTGCATCTTCTAAGTTTGTAATACCACATACTTTTATTTTAGTCATTGTTCAATCTCTTCAATAATTCAAACTTTTGCTTTGCTTTGCCACTTGCAAGGGACAACTCTGCCATTTTGTATCCTTCCTTTAGATCTTTTACTCTGTCCGCCACAAGCAGTGCAACACTTGCATTTATTAAGGCTGCATCTCTATATGCACTGCTTTTATTATTTAAGACATCCATCATAATACGACTGTTTTCTTCTACATCTCTACCCTTTAAGGCATCTAAATTATATCTGTTTATACCAAAGTCTTCAGGAGAGATTGTATACTTCTTTATAAATATACCGTTTACATCGGCAATATGGGTATCTGCACATACACTCACCTCATCTAAACCGTCCGTACTATTTACTAACATTATTCTTCTATTTCCCAAGAGTTTGATTACAGACGAAAGAATATCCATCATCGCTTGAGAAGGCACTCCAATGAGTTGTCTCCTTACACCTGCTGGATTGAGTAGCGGTCCAATGATATTGAACAAGGTGCGAAAACCTAATGCTTTTCTTACTTGAGCAATCTTTTTCATGGCAGGGTGGAATAGAGGGGCAAAAAGAAAAACAATGCCTGCTTGTTTTAATATCTTTTCTGCTTTTTCTTTTTCTATGTTTATGTTTACACCTAAAGCATTGAGCACATCTGCACTGCCGCATTTGCTGGATACTGCCTTATTACCATGTTTTGCTACATAAACGCCGGCTCCTGCTACTACAAAGGCACAGGCGGTAGAAATATTGAATGTGCCCTTCTCGTCACCACCTGTGCCGCAGGTGTCTATAGCATTTTCCCTTATCTCCTTATCTAAATTTAGATGTATAGCTACCTCGTTCATCACCTCTACCACAGCTGCAATTTCTTCCGCTGTTTCTCCTCGCATTCGCAGCGCTGTAAGGAAAGAAGCTGCTTCTACCTCTGTCTTATTTCCATTTAAGTAGTCTTTTAAAAATGATTTTATCTCTTCCTTCTTTACCTTTTCTCCTTGCACTAACTTGTTTAATATCATAATTTTACCTCCTGTAAAAAATTATAAATTATTAGCTCGCCAAAATCTGTGAGAATAGACTCAGGATGGAACTGCACCCCATATAAGGGGAAATCTTTATGTTTGATAGACATAATTTCTTCGTCCTCACTTTTGGCTAAGATCTTTAAGTCTGAAGGAAATTTATTTTTGCTCACAGAAAGAGAATGATACCTGACAGCATTGAATGGAGAGGGAATGTTTTTGAAGATATTTTCCTTATTATGATAAATGGCTGAGACCTTTCCATGCATAATTCTCTTTGCTTTTACGATTTTTCCTCCAAAGCTATAGGCTATTGCCTGATGACCCAAACACACCCCCAATATAGGTTTTTTTGTATAAAAGTTTTTTATTACATCTACACTAATACCTGCATTCTTCGGCACAGAAGGACCTGGAGAGATGAATACAACTTTAGCCCTTTCTACCCATCTAATGTAATTCTTTTCATCGTTAAAAATAACCACTGTTGATGGGTCCATTCCTTTTAAAAGATGAACCAAATTATAAGTAAAAGAATCATAATTATCTATCATTAATATCATTTTTTTTCCCCAATGCATTGATACAGGCGGATGCTTTTCCCATTGTTTCCGCATATTCCATTTGAGGAATAGAATCATAAACGATTCCTGCACCCACACCAACAAATGCCTTATTTTCTTTCCACACAATGGTGCGTATAGTGATACACATATCCATATTCCCGTCATATCCAAAGTAACCTACGCTACCAGCATAAGGACCTCTTCTTGTTTTTTCTAAGTCTGCAATTATTTGCATTGCTCTTACCTTTGGTGCACCGGATACTGTTCCTGCAGGAAAGCAAGACTTAAATAGATCAAACATATCCTTATCCTTTTCTATTTTTGCTTTAATATCGGAAACGATATGCATAACCTGTGAGAATTTTTCTATATACATGAAATTTTCTACTTTTACAGTTCTTGTTTTAGCTACTCTTCCCACATCATTTCTGGCCAGATCAACTAACATCAAATGTTCTGCTTTTTCCTTTTCATCCTGCAAGAGTTCTTCTTCCAATTTTTTATCTTCTTTCATATTTTTCCCTCTACGGCGAGTGCCTGCAATTGGCGATATTTCAATATTTTCTCCTTCCAATCTCACCAAAACCTCCGGGGATGAGCCAATAAGTTTAAAAGAATCAAAATCAATATAGAACATATAAGGGGAGGGATTACTCCTTCTCAGAGCCCGATAGATATCAAAGGGGGATATATCGGTTGAACATACAATGTGATGAGCCAAAACAGATTGTATTATCTCGCCATTTTCTATGTATTTTTTTGCTTTTCTAACTATTTCTTTATATTTTTCTTTATTCAAAATATATATAAGAGAAGATTTTCCTGCTTTTTCATCATAAGAAAATGGATGATGAAGTAGGGATGTGATTTTATCTATCGTCTTTTGTGCTTCTTCATAATCTGATGGATGTTCCGCATTGTAGACGATGCGAAATGTTTTACTAAAATCATCAATTATAATAACTGTTTTTGTAAATAATAAAGAAATATCGGGTAAAGAATAGATATCTTTTGTAGGTAAAGTAACCTTATTCCATAAAGAGGCGCAATCATATCCTACATAACCTACGCCCCCACCAAAGAATCGGGGCAAATCTTTTATTTTAAAGACTTTTTTGGAGAAATATTTTTCTTTAAGTAAAGATAAGGGCTTTTCATCTTCACCAATGCTAAAGGAAAATGTCTCCAGCCTGTCAAACCCTATAAACGAATATCTTCCCCATCTTTTACTTTTTTCTACGCTTTCCAAAAGGTAACAAGCCCCTTTATCTTTGAGTTTTAAATAAACAGATATAGCTGTATCCATATCACAGGGAAAATCTTCATATAAAGGGACAATGTCAAAACTTTTTAGATATTCTAAAAATTCATCTTTGGACATATTCATAAAGCCTCCAAATAAAAAAGGCTTGGCAACTCGTTCCGAGCCGCCAAGCCCATACAAAAATAGCCACCGGCTCAGACATTTTCTTCCTGTCTGTGCCAAGTGGCTTGAGTTAAATTTATCTCAAACTACTGGCGGACAGGTAAACCTGCCCACCACCAAACCTTAAATATCATTTTCATGGTTATAAAGATATATATTTTATGTTTATTGTCAAGGAAAATGAAAATCATTTTCCTTGCAACTACTAAAGGCAGTTGCAAGCAAATCGAAGATTTGTCTTGACGAATATCTACGATATTCGCAAGCAAATGCCTTTGGCATTTGTCTTGACAACTGATTTTGGTAGTTGCAAGCTTAAATCTCTTTGAGAT
>CAZVDS010000036.1:4964-10294 GCA_964626315.1 uncultured Desulfurellaceae bacterium | reverse complement strand
GGGAATGACTAACTCATTTGGCACTTATGAGCAGAGGGGATATGTTACCGGTGGTTCTTTGGGTGGAGCAGAATATGATGAATATGGAAATATCAATGCTACTGCAATCTGGGAAGAACCGAGAAGCTACTGGCAGTCTTTACATGTAAAAGGAATAACTTCAACGGAGGAGAGAAAGAAGTATTTAAAGCTGGGTCCAAATGTGAGATTCACAGGCTCCGGCGGTTCCAATCCTATTGGCACTCAATCTGATTTTCTCCTCTCCATTATGGTTCAGGAAAAGAGAAGATTTCCCTATAATTGTTGTTATCGCACCACTATGGCTGCAGCCCGAGGTCCTGAAGGTGAAACCAGATGGGATTATGGTGTGCCCCGAGGTGGAAAGGGTGTTATGGCATCTGATTTGTGCATAATGGAGAACTATCCAGAAGAAGGCATCTATGATATGAGATTGAGGTCTGTTCATCCTGGATGCAAGCTGAGTGATGTGATTGATAATGTTATGTGGGAATTGAAAGATAAAAGCGGCAAAATATTGAAGCCCACAGATGAAGTACCCTTTACACCTACTCCTACTGTAGATGAGTTGAAGGTTTTAAGGATGCTGGTGGATCCTACCAGAATTTATCTGGTAAGAAAGACAGTTAGAGAAGCAGCCATTGAGAAGGAAACAGGGAAACCTGTTTTGGTCAAGGCAGCCACTTAGTAAGAAGTGAGACTCAGGGGTGGTGCATAACCACCCCTGAGGTTTGAGGAGATAAGATGAAATGTAAATTTTGCGACAGAGAAATGAGAAAGGTGGTAACACCTTTTAAAAGACCGGTTAAAGGGGAGTGTTTAAAGGTAAAGGATATTGAGGTTTATAGATGTCCGGGTTGTGGTGCAACTTACTTTCCCAGAGAAACGATACAGTGGTGCGGAAGGAAAACGGGCGAAAGGATAGTTGAAGTGGCTAAGGAAAGAGGCTATGTCAAAGATTTTGAGAAAGAGGTAGTAGAGCAAAAGAGAAAAGACATAGAGGATGCAATCAGAAGAGGAGACATTAAGAAAAGAAAAGATATACCCTTTAAAGTCTTCACCTAATAGGCGTTTTTAATCCAGTTGATTCCTTCATTTTCCAAAAAAGAGATAACATCAAATCGTAGAGGAGAAGTTTCTGTATTTAGGTGCATCTTTTGTAAAAAAAAGAGGGCTACCCTTTTTACCTTTTTCTGTTTTTTGTTATTTACTGCTTCTTGAGGCAAGCCAAACTGCTCACTTTTTCTTCCCTTTACTTCAACAAATACCCATTCATCTCTTTCTTTAGCAATAATATCTATTTCTCCGAGTTTCGTATAGAAATTACATCTCACAATTTTCAACCCGTTTTTTTTCAGAAAAGAAGCAGCTTTTTTCTCTATCTCCTTCCCCCGTTTTCTATTATCTTTTTTCTTTAATGCGTGCAGATTTTCCCCTCCTCTCTCTTAAATAATAAAGACGGGCTCTTCTCACCTTTCCTCTTCTTACTATCTCTACCTTTTCTATAGATGGACTGTATAGAGGAAATATCCTTTCTACCCCTGTTCCATAGGAAATTTTCCTTACAGTGAATGTTTTATTTAGGCCCGAGCCTCTGTGTCTAATTACAATACCTGTGAATACCTGTATTCTTTCTTTTTCTCCCTCTTTTATCTTTGTGTGCACCTTTAGCGTATCTCCTGGTCTTATTTCTGGTAAATCCTTTCCCTGCTTTTTTATATATGATTTTTCAAATTCATATGTATTTTCCATCTTTTCTCCTTTTAGCCATTTTCACTCTCCATTCTTTTATTTTCTCATGATTTCCTGAAAGCAGTACATTCGGCACCTTCATGCCTCTAAACTCATAGGGTCTGGTATATTGTGGATATTCTATCCATTCATGTTTTTCATCACAAAATGTTTCTTCCTCTAAGGATTTTGGATTCTCTATAACATTCGGTATGAGTCTGGTAACTGTATCCACTATCACCATCGCCGCTATTTCTCCTCCGCTTAGGACATATTTTCCAATAGACAATTCCGTATCAGCTAAGTGTCTTATTCTTTCATCAAATCCTTCATATCTGCCACATATCAAGGCAACACTTTTTTCTTTAACTAAATTTTTTGCTATTTCCTGATGAAATATCTCTCCTTGAGGTGTAAGTAATATAGTATATACATCTTTTACTTTTTCTTTCACAAAATCCATTGCCAGGTAGACAGGTTCTGGTTTTAGTATCATGCCCCACCCACCACCATATGGATAATCATCTACTTGCCTATGTTTTGTTAAAGTAAAATCTCTTATATCCACTAAATCTATTTCTACCAACCCTTTTTCTTGAGCTCTTTTTATAATACCTTCTGAAAATGGTGAGTGAAACATATTGGGGAATATGGATAGTATAAAAAATTTCATCCACCCCCCTTTTTTATTATTCCAGTATTTCTAACAGAGCTTTTTTACCCATCTTTGTTGAAGCGGCACTGAGTATAGTTCTCATTGCTCGTGCTGTCTTTCCCTGTTTTCCTATAACTTTTCCTAAGTCACTATGATTCACTCTTAACTCAATCACCGTTGTTTTTTCACCTTCCATCTGAGAAACCTCTACCTCATCCGGGTGGTCTACAAGGAATTTAGCGATGTTAGCAATTAAGTCTTTCATTAATCTACCTCCATTTACAACGATTTTAAAACAGATTTTAGTATGCTTTTTGTTCCTTCACTTATCTGTGCACCTTTTTTTATCCATGTGTCTAATTTCTCTTTATTTAATTTGACTTTTTCACTGTTGTCTAAGAATGGATCATAAGTACCAATTGAATCTATTGTTTTCCCATCCCTTGGATTTCTCCTTTCCGCCACCACAATTCTATAACTCGGTTTTTTCTTCTTACCAACCCTTTTTAACCTAATTACAACACTCACATCTCACCTCTTATCAAATCATTTTGTGATAGAAACCTATATTTTGCATCATCTGCATGGCTTTTCTCTTATTCATTCCTTTCATCATATGTGATAGTTCATTAAATTGTTTTAGTAGTCTGTTTACATCAGCCACCCCAGTTCCGCTGCCTTTTGCTATGCGTCTTTTTCTGGAAGCATTTATAATGCGAAAATTTCTTCTTTCTTCCTTTGTCATAGAAAAGATAATAGCTTCTATATGTTTAATCTCTTTATCCATCTCTTCCATATTGTTCAATTTAATCTTGTTTAATCCAGGAATGAGTTTTAGGGTGCTGACTAACGAGCCCATCTTTTGTATTTTTCTTATTTGTCCTAAAAAATCGTCAAATGTAAATTGTTGTGTTTTTAACTTTTTGATGATGTCTGTATCTTTTGTCTCTGTTTTTTTAACCTTTTCTACTAAGGTGAGCATATCGCCCATGCCTAATATACGAGAGGCTGCTCTATCCGGGTGAAACAATTCAATGTCCTCTGTTTTTTCTCCTGTTCCTATGAATTTGATGGGTTTTCCTATCGTATTCTTAATGGACAGCACTGCTCCTCCTCGTGCATCACCATCTATCTTTGTAAATATAACACCGGAGAGGTTTAATCTCTTGTTAAATTCTGAAGCAATGTTTACTGCTTCCTGACCCATCATTGCATCACCAACGAATAATATTTCTTGAGGTAATACAGTATCTTTTATCTCTTCTAACTCTTGCATTAAGTTTTCTTCTATGTGTAGTCTTCCTGCCGTATCCAATATTATTATGTCTTTTCCTGACTGTTTTGCGAATTTTAAGCAGGCTTTTGCAGTGTCCACTGCTGATGAGGTATTTTCAAATACAGCTACGCCTGCTTTTTTTGCCATAATAGATAACTGCTCTTTTGCTGCTGGTCTGTAAGGGTCGCAAGAGGCAAGAATAGGATTTCTTCCTTTAGTGCGAAGGAATTTGGCTAATTTTGCGGCAGTAGTAGTTTTACCAGAACCTTGAAGTCCAACCAACATAATGATAAAGGGAGGGTTTCCTGTAAGATTCAATACTTCATTCTTTTCCCCCAAGATTTGAACCATCTCTTCATATACGATGCTGGTGATAACTTCCCCTGGAGAGAGACTCTTTTCTATCTTTTTATCTATTGCCTTTTCTTTTATTTTATTTATAAAGTCCTTTGTTACTTTATAATGAACATCTGCCTCTAACAAGGAAAGTTTTATCTCTCGTAGCACACCATTCAATTCCTGTGTGGTAAGTTTTCCTCGCCCCTTAACTTTCCTTAGGGTATCGTTTATTTTCTCGCTTAAATTGCCAAACATAAGCAGAGAGAATACTATGTAAATTGGATGTGTTTGTCAAGTTTGCGTATTTACTAAAAAGGCAAGAAGAAATTGAAGATTTTATTTATTTAACTCATCTGCAGTAATAACCATTGATTTTGACTATCTTTAAAATATCCCTGCTATTTCACTGGACAGTTTATTTTCTATAACAGGAACAGCCTCTTGCATGTTTATGTTTGTTTTTGTTGCCTCAACCACGATACGGGTGTGGTAAGCTTGATAATTAGAAACGGCATGATGAGATGATTTTACAGTCGTTCCTATGCCCTGCTTTAAATTAGATTGAGTGCTTGTTGCCACCGTTCCCTGTAATATTTTTTCTTTTACCTGAATATCCACTACACCCATATAAGTATCTACATGAATAGCTGAACCAACAAGCATGCCAGCAGCAGAACCGATTAAAGCACCAGCTGCAGCACCAGTATATCTTCCTGTTCCTCTACCTGTTGCTGCACCAATCAAGGCACCGCCATATCCTCCTGTTAAAGCCGCATCAGAAGTGAGATGCTTTTTCTCTTTGCCCATGTAAAGGACATTTGCTTGCAGCCAATAGTGTGCCCTATATGGATCATCTGTTATAATCCTATATCCTTTGCATGTAAGTTTCTGGATTACTAATTCCTGCAGACGGATAGGCACATCACTTGTGTTTTTGACCTGAACAAACACCGTTTTCTCTGCTTGTGGTGTGGGAGTGAGAAAGATAGTGTCACTCATTTTTGCAGATGTTTCTAACTTTGCATGTTCTATGGCGGACATTGTTGTAGCACACGAAGCAAGTGAAATTATTAAAAATAGCCCAACCATAGTAAAAGTAAGTTTTTTAAAGTATAAAAACCACGAAAACCTATACACTTAAGCACCTCCTCTGCTCTAATTTTTTCTATGTCCAATTCTATAATATATAATTTTATTATAATTATCATCTTTCGTCAAGTTTAAGTCTTTTACAATCAGCATCAAAGATTTGTGACTTGACAAGCATCGAAGGTGCTTGCAAGCTCAAATCAAAGATTTGTGACTTGACAA
>CAZVDS010000036.1:0-4864 GCA_964626315.1 uncultured Desulfurellaceae bacterium | reverse complement strand
CTTGACAAATGCCTCTGGTATTTGCAAGCTCAAATCTCAAAGAGATTTGAGCTTGACAAAGTTTTAATATTGATATATTATTATTGCACAATTGTGCAATAGGAGGAGAAATGCCTCGAGGTGGACATCATTTATCTTTTCCTCGTGATCCGAGAGGAATTTTGTTTTTTGCATTAGCGAATGACCAGCGTTTGAGAATTATACAATTCTTAAAAGATAAAGAAAGATATACTTATGAAATTGTTAATTTTTTGAGACTACATCCTTCTGTTGTCTCTCGTCATTTGAGTATTTTATATGACGTAGGAATTGTAATAGCAAAAAGGAAAAGAGATGGTTATGTATGGTCAATAGAAACAAATAAAGTTTTTGATCTTTTGTCTTATGCAAGTAAAATCTTACAAGAAAAGAGAAAACAAGAAAACAATTTTTTTTGAAGATGATTTTAACTTTTTTTAAGGCAAAAGTTGGCGCAAATCAAGGAAGAGGTAAACAACTTGACAAAACGCTAAAAGCGTTTGCAAGGAAATGCCCTTCTCTTGACAAGAGATTGGATGGGAATATTTTGTTAAAAGATTATTAAAAAGGAGGTAATAACATGCCTGGTGGAGACAGAACAGGTCCTTTAGGGTTAGGACCAAGAACAGGAAGAGGATTTGGATATTGTGCAGGTTTTGGCGCCCCCGGTTTTTTTAGATACAGAGGACGGGGCGGAGGATTTGGAAGAGGATTTGGATGGAGGTGGGCTGGAGGGTTTTATCCACCCTACAACACACCTTACTATCCACCTTCAATCGCAGATGAAAGAACTTATCTTGAAGAAGAAATTAAAGTATTAAGAGAGCAAACTGCAAGCTTAGAAAAAAGATTAGGTGAGCTAAAAAAGAGTGAGGAAAAGTGATGGAACAAGGTCGTGGAATGGGACAAGGTGGCAGAGGACGGGGCGGAGGAAGAGGTGCAGGGCCAGGTGGCGAATGTGTATGCCCAAAATGTGGATATAAAGTCCCTCATAAAAGAGGCATGCCCTGCTATGAGATAAAATGCCCTAAGTGCGGAACTCCTATGATAAGACAGTAATTTTTAAGGTGAAGCTTTAAACTTCTCCTGCACATCAATCTCTTTGGGAGGAGGTAAAAGCTCGCCTTTGAATACAAGAAGTATGGGACTGGCAATAAAGACAGAAGAATATGTACCTGACAATATTCCAATGAGAAGGGCAAATGCAAAACCGTGAATCACATTACCACCCAAGAAAAAGATGCAAAGTATAATAAAAAGGGTGGTGAGAGAAGTAAGAATTGTCCGAGATAACACCTCGTTAATTCCTCTATTTATTGCCACCTCTTTCGCTATTTTCTTTGCCATCCTTACCCTTTCTCTGATTCTATCAAATACTACTATGGTATCATTCAGAGAGTAACCCATAATCATTAGAAGTGCAGCTATGATATCCAAAGTAAATTCAAAATTAAATAATGAAAGAAAAGCGATGGTAATCAATGCATCATGCAATAAAGCCAAAACTGCTCCTACAGCAAATCTAAACTGAAACCTTAATCCTACATAAACTAGGATAGCAAAAATGGCTACAATCATTGCAGTAATACCTTTTTTCTTTAAATCTTTACTAATTTTTGGACCCACCATATTAACTTTTCTTATTTCAAAGTTGCTTCCATAAAAAGTCTTTAATACCTCTTTCATCTCATCTGCAACACTTTTGATAGCGGATGAAGATCTTCCTGTATATATGAGAAATTCATTTTCTTTTCCAAGCTTTTGAATCTTTGTTTGAGGGAATCCTCCTCTTTTTAAGTTTGTTCTTAAAGAACTTATAGAGATAGGCTTTTTAAACAAAACCTGAATAGAAGTACCCCCTTTAAACTCTATCCCCCACCTAGGACCGCCATGAGCAATCAAAGAAATTATACCTATAATTATAATGATGGAAGAAATTATCACCGCCGTCTGCATTTTCTTTACAAAATCTATATTAACTTGAGGACTTATAAACTGCATTTTCCCTCCTATATGCTGAGTTTTTTAGGCGAAAATTTTATTAGCACCAGGTCATAGATGAATTTAGTTACTACAATAGCTGTAAACATATTGGCTAAGATACCTATACTTAAAGTAACGGCGAATCCTCTAATAGGTCCTGTTCCAAACTGGTAAAGTATTAAGGTTGTGATAAGAGTTGTAATATTAGCATCAAATATAGTTAGAGTAGCACGTTTATATCCGATATTTATAGCATCATGTATACTTCTGCCTACTCGGAGTTCTTCCCTTATTCTTTCAAGAATAAGCACATTTGCATCTACAGACATACCAATAGTCAGGGCAATTCCTGCCAATCCTGGTAAGGTTAGAGTAGCACCAAACATAGCCAATGCACCAAATATAATGATGATATTCAAAACAAGAGCAAAATCAGCCAAAAGACCAGATGCTCCATAATATAAAATCATGAATAACACAACTAAAATGCCACCTACAAGAGCCGACATTGCTCCTTTTTTTATAGAATCTTTTCCCAATGAAGGTCCGATAGTGATATTTTCCAGTATTTTCACCGGTGCTGGCAGTGAACCACTTCTCAAAACAATAGCTAAATCATGTGCCTCTTTATCTGTAAAACTTCCTGTAATTTGTCCTCTTCCTCCACCAATGCGCTCTTGAATAACAGGAGCAGAATAAATAACACCATCTAATACGATAGCTAATCTTTTACCTACATGACTGCCTGTAAATTCCGCAAATATATCTGCTCCTTCGGAATTTAGATCAAAAGTCACATGAGGCCGATTTAATTCACCAAAGCTCACTCGTGCATCCTTCAACATTTCACCGGTTATTATAGGATCTTTTTTTAGCACCATAGGTATCTTTTCTGTCTCTCCAGTGTATGAATCTCTCTTTATTTGGTAGAGTAATTCATCATCTTCAGGCAAATTACCTTCTAAGGCATCACTTACATCTACCTTCTCATCAACGAGTTTTAATTCCAACCTTGCCATCTTGCCAATGAGTCTTACTGCTCGGGCTGGATTTTTAATACCAGGAAGTTCAACAATAATATTGTCTTTTCCATACTTTACAATTGTAGGCTCAGCTACACCAAATTGGTCTACCCTATTTCTTATTATGCTTAATGCTTGTTCTATAACATTGGAATGAATCTTCTTTACTGCTCTTTCATTTAATCTTATTACAACAGGTAACATTTGTTTTATTATTTCGTAATGAGAAAAATTTTTATCTATTAAATTCAGCAATTTTTCTCTATCCAAAGGGTCAATAAGACTAATTTCTATATCATCGTTATGAGATTTTATCTGGTCGTAAGCTATTTTTTCTTTGTTCAACTGCATTTTTAATTGGTGGGCAGCTCTTCCTACAATGGTTTCTACTGCTTTTTCAGTGTCCACACCTAGAACCAGGTGCATTCCTCCTTTTAAGTCCAAGCCTAAATGAACTACTTTATCCGGAAAAAAAGAAGGTAAGGCCTCTTTTTTGGTGAAAGTAGGAATAGCATAAATTGTAAATAAAATGAGAATAATCGCAATGATAATTAAGCGAGCAAGAATACTCTTTTGCATTTATACTTTAGATGTAATATTGTTTTTTGCAATCTTTATATTTATTCCATCTGCTATCTCTAAATAGGCTATTTTTTCTTCTATTTTGGTAATTGTGCCATAGATACCACTTGAAGTTACAATTTTATCTCCTCTTTTCAACGAGTCGACAAACTCTTTGTGTTTCTTCCTCTGTTTTTGCTGAGGAAGGATGAGAAAGAGATAGAATATCACAATAATCAGTATGAAGGGAAGAATACCGGCTATAGCACCAGGTCCTTGAGGAGCAGCTTCTCCTGCCGCATAAGCCATTGACAACATTATATACCTCCTTAATGCTTACTCAGAAAATATAAAATCAGTGAGATGATTATACTTAAAATGATGCAGGTTGCAAGTGGAAAGTAAAAACTGAAGTTATCCTTCTTAATGTATATATCTCCTGGTAACTTACCTATATATGGTATTTTTGGAAAAATAATAAGTAAAAATCCTATAACAACAAAAACAATGCCTATAAAGATGAGTAATTTTCCTAATCCCTGCATCATATCTCTATTCCTGCTATAGCTAAAGCTGCAATACCCTCACCTCTTCCTATAAAACCCATCCTATCTGTTGTCGTTCCTTTTATGTTGATTTGCTTTGTTCCTATCTTTAAAGCACAAGCTATATTTTCTTTCATATCATTTTTATACAATGATATTTTAGGTTCTTGAGCAATAATTGTAGCGTCTATATTACATATACGAAAGTTTTTTTTATTAAGCATTTTCTTTATTTCTTCGAGAAACATTATACTGGATATATCTTTATACTTTTCTGTGTTTGGGAAATGAGTTCCAATATCATCCATTCCTCCTGCACCCAGTAAAGCATCAGAGATGGCATGTATCAAAACATCAGCATCAGACCAACCCTCAAGGCCTAAGGGATAATCTATATTCACTCCACCTAAGATCAAATTTTTTTGTTTAGTAAACCTATGAGCATCAAATCCTATGCCAACTTTAAAAGACATTTTTCCAATTCCATATCTTCTTTGTAAGTGATCTTTATATTCATTATGTTCCCTTCTACTATATCTATTTCACCATTGTAAAACCATTCCCATATCGCTGCATCATCTGGAAAATCTCTTTTTTTTTCAACAGCTTTTTCTATAGCTGTTGAAAATGCTTTAAATGGAAATCCTTGAGGAGTTTGAGATAATATCAACAGTTTTCTATTTAAGGTATACATATTTTTATTCCTAATTATTTTTACTGTATCTCTGGGCATTA
>CAZVDS010000035.1:0-10345 GCA_964626315.1 uncultured Desulfurellaceae bacterium | reverse complement strand
GATTTGAGCTTGCAAATGCTTACAGCGTTTGTCAAGGTAAATCTAATCCATATACCTGCCTGCATTTACATCTATAACCTCTCCAGAAACATAATCGTTTTCAAGCAGATAAATAACAGTGTGAGCTATCTCCTCCGGCCTGGCAATCCTTTTAAATGGGGTTTGAAGGGATAATCTTTCCTTTATTTCTGGAGATAAAAGCTCTGTATCCACCGGCCCAGGGGCTATAGCATTTACAGTTACTTCGGGTGCTAACTCATTTGCCAAAGAAAAGGTCAAACCAATTACACCTGCTTTTGATGCGGCATAATGACAACCGATTGTTCCTCCCATCTTTCCCGCTATAGAAGAAATGTTTATAATCTTACCATTATTCTTTTTTAATTCTTCTTCAGCCACCTTGCAACAGTTAAAAACACCTGTTAAATTAACATCAATTACATCTTTCCACTCTGCAATACTAATATTCTTTATAGCCGAATTTTCTCCTGATATACCAGCATTGTTTATCAATATATGTATGCTGCCAAATTTTTCCTTTACTATTTTTACCATATCTTCAACCTGAACAAATTCCCTAATATCTGCCTGAATTTTTATCGCTTTTATACCAATTCTTTTTAATTTATCAACAGTTTCCTGTGCTTTATATTCGTCTTTATAAAAATTGACACATACATTAACGCCATTATTTGCCAATGCAATAGAAATCGCTCTACCAATACCTTTATCCCCACCAGTCACAATTGCATTCTTACCACTTAACTGCATGTTTATTCCTCTCTTATCGTCAATTTCATTTAACACTCGCAAAAAGCATTTGAGCTATTAATCTAACGATGGGTACAAAAAAACAATTTCAAATACACTAATATTTGTAAACAATTGCCTTCAATTTTTCTCTTAGGTCAACAATTCCATTTCCTGCTTTTATCCATTTCCCTTGTTTTTTCTCCCATCCCTCCCAAGACATAGTTCTCCCTTTACCGTCCGGATAATTACAATCTTCTTGTCCCCATATCCATTTATAAGCTTTAAGCAAAAGTTCTGATGATTCTCCAATTGGATTACTTAATTTTGTGGTCTTCACTGTGTTGTCAGGTTCTTCGCCATTAAAAATTTTTTCAAGAACATCTATTATTTTGATAGTTTCTCTTGGGTTAATTTTTCCCTTTTCTTCAAGGTCATTGTATATGTCTTTATGAGAAATTAACCAAAGAGTTAAATCACTTGGATTGTAGACCCAAACCATAAAGTCTTCACGCCTAACTTTACCAAACACAAATTTCCCACCCGGCTTTGTTATGATTATTTTCCTTCCGTCTACCAGCTGCTCTACCTCATAACCTCTATAAGCCATTTTTCCAAAAGTTTTCTAAAGTCTTCACGAGACCTGTTTTTAATATGCAAGTTGGTTAGTTCTATTTTATGCGTGTATATGTTTTTCTTCACCTTTCACCTCATAAACAATTTAAAAACTATTCACCTGTTCCGCAAAGATATTGATATTGAATATTTTGTCAAAATAATTAAGCAAATTTAAAAATCGCATTTTGCCTTGAGTTGTAAGCCAGTAATTTCCATCTGTGACCCAATAAAATTTAAAATCACTGAAATTATTCTTAATATATTCGTTTAAATCTATATACTCATTTTGGTTTATTCCGATTTTTGTTCCTGCTGTGGAATAGAAATTCATTTCGAATAAGTATTTGGGTTTGTAATTACTAAAGATAACCAAATCAAACTTTTTAAGCTTATTATCCTTGGTCTTAATTATTCTCTCTACATACCGTTCTGTACAGAATATCTTATCATTGTTTAAGGCAGATGTGTTAATTTGTTGTTGCAAGTTATGTTTCAAAGTATGTATGCCAGCCTCTTTTAAAATATAATCTATGTTTTTGTAACCATTATTCTACTATTTATTATATGCTTCTCAGTTAATGCCAATTCATAAGACTTTGAATGCCATGATGCAACTTCTTCATAACTAATAAAAATTACTCTATTTTTTATAGGCTTGAATCCAACAAAGTCTATTTTAGATAAGAATTCCTTTTGCCTTTGTTTATGAGAAACGATATACATTTTTGCCAAAAAGTCTTGGAGTTCCAAAAATTTTAACAGCGACTTCTTAAAATCGGTTGAATGTTCCACTTCAAAAATAGAAGCAGGAAATCTTCGTTCATTAAACCAAAAAACATCAATGGAACGAATCTTCTGAATCACCTCATCATAAGTAAATTTATAGATTGTATTCAAATTAACCAACTCCTTCAAAGCATGATTTAGAAACATCTTGTTTTTATCTTGTGGAGGGATATAGGTTTTATATCCTTTATTATTACCTATTTGAATAAGCAAACCTTGATAGTATGAATGTGTGAACTTTTCCTCTTTTTTTACTTTTTTGCCTTCTTCAATCATTGAGAGTACTTCACAAGGCAACTCCTTTTTATGAGTATTCAATGCCCATAACCCAGGCTTTATTTTGAAGAAGAATTTTTTATCTTGCACAATCCTACGAATACTTGCAAAAGGAGTTTTTGTTTTCCATGTCACGTTTGGCACTTTCAAAACATTTTCATATAGGTAACCCAAAGTTGCAAACCCATTATTTCCTTCCATTACTTTTATTACTGCTTCATGCTGTTTCATCTATACTCATTTAAATAAAATGTTCTGGATTTTTTATAGTAATCATCAAATTTAAGTTCAATACAGATAATCTCATCAAAGTTTGTATCTAATAAGTACCCGTTTTCTTTTATTAAATTTTCAAATGCTTTGTTCTCATCAATACCTTTTGCAAAACCAATAACCTGGCAATTTTCTATATCTGGCTCATGTAATAAACTATTTGGTTGATATGTAACGCCTTCTTCAGTTATAAAAATGTAGCTTTTCATTTTGCATCCTTTCCTTCGTTGATTCTATTACTTTTGGATTTATTTCAATACCAATAAAATTTCTATTTGTTAATTTCATTTTATTGTAGCCGGCACCGCAGAAATAATCCAAAACCAATTCACCAGGTTTTGAATACTTAACAATCACATTTCTTGGTATATAAGGCGACCAATTACCTCTGTATTCTCCACTATGAGTTGCCCAATTGCCTCTTTGTTTAAAACTCCAGACTGTGGTTTGTTCTTCTTTAAAATCTTTAGGGTAAAACGTTTTTATTTTTTTAGAAACCTTAAAAGAACTAATGTTGATCCCTTGTGACTTGGTAATAAGCCTTTCAATATACCTAAATGTAACCCCATATTTTTGCCCAATTTCTATATCAGGAGTCCCTCTTGTTTTTTCCTGCAAGATTGCTTCTTGGAGTTCTCTTTCAGTTTTGAAATTTACTTTCGGATTGCTCATTCTATCCCCTTTCTATTACAATTAGCATAATCATCAATATTTGTAAACAATTCATCTTTAACTGCGCCCACGACGAGAAGCGAATATGAAAGCCAAAATTATGGTGAGAATCAACCAGTCCCTGCCAATGACAATCACTGCCAGAGGTGAATAATTTCCGTAGGGAGCAGCAAATTCTTTCAACAATGTGCTTATAAGTATTATGATTAAAACAAAAGGCGTAATAAATTTTATAGAATAATCCCATGCCGAAGGAAGTCTCCAAACACCAACATTGTTGATATGTTCACGCACCAACAAAGCCTTATAAAGCCAGCCTATCAAAAGGCATTCCAGAATACCAGCCAGAACGAGTCCATAGTTGGTAATAAAATGATCAACAATATCCAGCCAGAACAGTCCACCCTGAGTAGCAAAGATAAGACTTCCAAAAAAACACACAATACAAACCACAGATACAACAGCTTTCCTTGGATAATGAAATTTATCAATAACACTTGATGTAAAAGCCTCCAGAATAGATATAGAAGAAGAAAGTCCAGCTATCACTAAAGAGGCAAAGAAAAGAATACCAAAGAGTTTCGAAAAAACAGGAAGAAGACTTATCGCTTTAGGATAAGCCACAAAGGCAAGACCTATAGATTGAGTAACAACTTCGTTAAGCGGTTTTCCTGTAGCCTGAGCCATATACCCTAAGACGGAAAACACGCCTAAGCCTGCAAATATAGAAAAAAAGCAATTTGTAAAACCAATGGTTACAGAATCCCTCACTATCTTAGCCTTCCTTGGCAAATAAGATGCATAGGCTATCATTATCCCAAAACATAAACTTAAGGTGAAAAAAATTTGAGAGAAGGCATCCATCCATACCTTAATATCCTTTAACCTGTTGAAATCTGGTTTTAGATAAACACTCAAACCTCCTTTTGCCCCCGGTAATCCAATACTCCACATAACAAGCACAAAAGTGACAAAAAACAAAACGGGCATGAATATTTTATTGGCTTTCTCCAATCCCTTTTCCACACCTAAGATTACAATCAACCAATTCAAAAACCATATCAAGACCAGCGAAATTAAAATGGGACTTCTTACATTCCCAACCACAAAGGGACTTTTGCTTATTGAAAGAAATTCTTTAAAAAAGAAGGTATTTGGATCAGAACCCCAAGATAGATTAAAAGAGAAAAAGAAAAAACTAAAACACCAGGCAATAACTACTGAATAATATAAAACAATACCAAAATTAACAAATATCACCTGCCACCAACCCAACCATTCCCAGTGCTTGCTCAC
The DNA here is from genome assembly GCA_964626315.1 of uncultured Desulfurellaceae bacterium. GTDB lineage: Bacteria > Campylobacterota_A > Desulfurellia > JAGGSF01 > JAGGSF01 > CAZVDS01. The sequence continues at coordinate 5,674 of CAZVDS010000035.1, read as the reverse complement.
AGTAGCAAAACTTATAGGAGCAGAACCCTTTAATTTATGACCTAAACCCAACTCCAAAATCATAAGGGGTATACCTACGAGCAAAAGGGCTACGAAATAAGGTATAAGAAACGCACCTCCTCCATCTTTATAACAGAGATATGGAAATCTCCAGATATTACCCAACCCGATAGCCGAACCAACAGCCGCAGAAATAAAACCAATATGTGTCTGCCATTGAGGACGAGGCAAATCATTTCCCATGAGGCTTATTATAACAAAGTTAATCTATTTGTAAATTTACAAATCAGATAAAAATCATACTTTATTTAACCAAACTCACATCAAAAGTGAAGATATAAACAATAAAGCAAGAAGAGCAACAAGGAATAAAGATATTCTGACTATAAACCTTTTTGCAACAACTTTCTCATAATATCTTCGTGGTCCTATATCCAAAATAAGCGTGGCAAACAGGCTTCCTGCCATCAAACCCAAAACATTTTCAAAGGTTAAAATCATAGAGCTTACAGCGCTTGATGGATAAAGGACAAATGAGATTCCAGCTGTTACTGCCGGTGGAAGGAGAGCGGCAGCAATCGCCACTCCAGCAATAACCTCAGGAATTCCTTTAGATAAAGCCAAAATTGAAGCAAAACCAAATAATAAAGCCATGAAAATATAAACGGTGCTTGAACCCATTCTTGCAAGTATTTCTGGTGTTAATGAAAGTTCCGTAAGAAATGAAGCAAACAATGTAATAAGATTTCTAATGCCTTTAAAAGCATTTTCTGCCATTCCTACAGCAGTATTTATTGCAAATGCATAGATTGGACCTATAAACGGTAAAAATCTTTGATTTTTATCATAAAAAAGCTCTGTTTTTTACGGTAAAAATCTTTGATTTTTATCATAAAAAAGCTCTGTTTTTTACGGTAAAAATCTTTGATTTTTATCATAAAAAAGCTTCGCTAAATTCAATTTTACAATATATAGAAACAAAGGTAAAATATTAAAAATTAAAAGGCAGATGGAGGAAAAATGAAAAAATTTTTGATTGTTTTTATACTTTTGGTAATGTGCAGTTCTATTGCCGAAGCGCGAGTCAAGTTGGTTGCTCTGCCAGAAAGAGAAAATGTAATTATCCGTTTAGACAATCCATCTTTCACTTTAGTAGAAGAAGAAAGAATCCTGACCCTTCAAAAAGGTTTAAATCAAGTTGACTTTTCATGGAAAGGAGTAAGAATTGACCCTGATTCTATCCGAATTAAAATGCTTTCCCATCCAGAAAAGGTCAAATTACTCAATGTTAGTTATCCTCCCAATGAAAATGCCCTTGTCTGGCAAATCAGCAGTTCAGAAGCATTAGAAGAAAAGATTAGAATCAGTTATCTGCTCTCAGGAATTGATTGTCTATTTTGTTATAAAGCCATATCAAACAAGGAAGAAAACTTAATTGATATAAAATCATTCTTAATTCTGCGAAATTTTTCTGGAGAAAACTTTCATCTCGCCAATATAGTACCAGATGATAGTAAAACTTTCCAAAAATCAATTCAGTACGAAGAAACCATGCAACTGCTCTTTTTTGAAAAGAAAAAAATACCTATTAAAAAGACTCTCACCTTTGATGCAGGCAAACTTCCATGGGAACCTCAGCAAATGAGAAAAAATGTAGGCATTCCTGTTCATTATGTAATAAAAAATAATAAGGCATCAAATTTAGGAAACTTTGCTTTGCAGAATGGAAAGGTTCGTGTTTTTCAAGGAAGTATCTTTTTAGGGGAAGATAAAATAAAATTTACTCCTGTAGATGAAAAAGCAGAATTATATATCGGGGATAGCAGGGATATTGTAGTCACCCAACACAAGATGAAGGAAAAAATGATAAATATCAGGCGTAATTCTCATAATCAAATCATTCTTTATGACACAGATGAGACTATCCAAGCAGAAATAGAAAATTTTAAAGATAAAGATGCTACCCTTATTTTAATTGAGCATATTCCGGGTCAATGGGTTATGAAAAAGAGCAGTCATAAATTTGAGGAAGAAGATGCTCATACCATAAAGTTCAATATCTCTATTCCTGCTCATGAAAAAGAGATTGTCACATTCAATTACCACAGGAGGAATATCCGATGAAGAAATTATATAAAATAGGTTTTTTGTTATTTTTTATCTTTTTGTATGTTTCTCCTGCTTTTGCAAAGGTAGATTTAGTAACCTTGCCCAAAAGGGAGAAAGTTCAACTGACTATTTATAACTCCGCCGATTTAACTTTGATAAAAGACAAACGAATCCTTACTTTAAAAAAGGGAAAAAACAATCTCCAATTCTCATGGGCAAATACCTTAATTGACCCTACTTCTTTGGAATTAATTCCTTTAAAAGATACAGACAAAATTGATATATTGGACATCACCTATCCTCCTAGAGTTAAAGACTTGGGGCTATGGCACATCAATTCTAATATCTCCGAGAATATTCCCATAGAAATAAGCTATTTTACTTCAGGAATATTTTGGAAGGCATATTATTTAGCTACACTGAGTAAAGATGAAAAGACAATGAAATTAGATGGATATGTTCGGGTAAGCAACAATAGCGGCGAGGATTATGAAAATGCTAAAGTGCGACTGGTTGTAGGGAAAATACACCTATTGGATAGAATAGCTCAACTGGCTAAAAGATACCCACCCTATGGAAGACCTCAAATATACCCAAAACATGTAACAGATGAACTAAAATTCGGTTACACCAGAGCCAAAGGACTTCTTGAAGCCGCAGAAGCGCCAATGATGAGACCTAAAGAGATAAAAAAGGAAGGATTATCTGAATATTTCTTATATACAATAGAAGGAACAGAAAACATTCCTGATAGATGGTCAAAAAGACTTCCCTCATTCTCTCAAAACAATATTCCCGTAGTTAATCTCTACAAGTATGAAGAAAAACGCTACGGAAATAAGGTAATAAGATTTCTTTCATTTGTAAATGACAAAAAACACAACTTAGGAAAAGAGCCATTTCCTCAAGGTTCAATCAAGGTTTTCAAAAATCTGGACCTAGCATCTCATCTTTCATATATTGGCGCTGATAACATAAAGTATATCCCCGTAGACGAAGATGTAGAACTTAATTTAGGAAATGCCAAAAAAGTTATTGTTAAAGTAAGGCTCATGGAATACAAAACTACTCATTATAATTTTAAAGGTCATAATAGGAACATTACAGGCAATATCTCTGGTTGGGATGAAGAAAAAACATATAAAATAAAGGTTTCTAACCACAAGTCACTACCCGTAAAAGTAGAAATAAAAAGGAATTTCCCTCATCAATACTGGGAAATTGATAAAAAAGGTGATTTTGATAAATATGAAAAAATAGATTTAGATACTGTAAAGTTTACCTTAGAACTGCCCGCTCATACTACAAAGAGTTTTAGCTATAAATTGATTCTTCATCAAGGAGATAGACAACAATAGATGAAATCTTAAAAAGAGAGAACAAAAAATCTGGCATATCAAAGAAATTTATTTACTTAATTGTCTCCTGATTTTTTCTAAAGATTCCTTTGCCAAGCAAATACCCAAAGCTCGAGCATCTGTAGGCTTTTCTGTCATTTTCTTTTCAAAAGATTTTGGGAAATATTTTCTCTCGAATTCTATCATAGACCGAATTACTTGTTTTTTCTTTTCATTTCTATTCATTTCACACCTCCTTATAGTAGTTTGCAAAGAACTGTGAATTCAACTCTGCTCTAAAGTTCCGAGCTCAGCTGCCCTTACGGAGCACAGCGAAGTAAGGGTAGCGAGAGGTTATACACGACTGTTTTATAATTTGTCTTTGTTTATCTCCAACTCGTCAAAACTCTGGTTGCTAATAGTAAGTATTTCGCTGGGAGTTTTTCCAGCTTGGCGTTTTATCCACTTTATCGTATCGGATTTATATGCGTCAGAGAGGAATGTCCCAAAATCTCTTGCCCTAACCTGTTCTTCCTGTGGAAAATTTAGAATTACATTATTGCGAAAATAGGCGTAGGCTTTATCCAAATGGAACAAACTAAGATCCATTTTGTATTCTTTCCAATGCTCAGGATACCGACGACTGTACGAGTCTTGGAGCATCTTGAAATAATCATCCCATTCTTTATCAAATTGCGCTGGAATTTTTGATTTTATTATTGTAAATAATTTAGTGATTTTATGGTTGTATTTCTTCAAATCATTTGGGCCCAAATCTTTATTCTGAGTTATCTTTGCTTCCAACATAAGAAAAAGCTTAAATATTTTTTCGAAAGCTTCAGCGGCTTTTGGCATTGCAGTATTTCCAAGACCACATAGTAGCAATAGCCTAGCAGATAAATAATCGTAATCCGCTATACCTAAATAAGCAATTCTTTTGCTAAGACTCATGTCTTTATATTTTTTGTGTCTAACATTTACTTCTATTCATATTATGTTATAGCTTCGCATGTTTGTCAAATTTACGAATTGCCTCAACATTTTGATTAAAATAAATAAAGGAGGAATGGGTTATGGCAACATTTTTTATGTTTGGTAAATACTCATTTGAGGCATTAGAGGAGATAAGCGCTGAGCGCACAAAAAAAGCTACGGATTTAATTAAAAAGTTTGATGGCGAAATAAAATCAATATATGTATTGTTAGGCGAACAGGACTTAGTGCTTATCGTAACTTTCCCAGGAATAGAGCAAGCAACAAAAGCTTCAATCGCATTAAGTAAGATGACAAAAATCTCGTTCACTACATCACCAGCAATACCAGTAGAAGATTTTGATAAGATGGTGGCTAAATTATAACAACAATAAGGTAACTAAAAATGAAAATCTATATTTCCCCTTCTTTAGTAGACAAATAGAGCCTTCCATCTCCACCTACAATTGCTAAGATAGCTACACGCTTACCCTTTTCATTAAATATTTCAATAAATGCCTTCTTGTTCTCACTTGATAAACCAATTACAGTATTTCCTTTGGGCGTGACAATTCTTACCTTTTTTGCTGTAATAGTATTAAAATTCACATTGCCTCTATTTTTTGTCTTAGCAATCACAAAAATCACTATCACTACTAAGACCCCTATAATCAAACTTTTAACATCAATTGTATGTCTTTGTCTCATTTTTTCTCCATAAATCACTTTTTTATAGGCTCAAGAATGATGTCACTTTCTTCTTTCTTTAAAATATCTGCTGCACAACTTGCCCACGACTCATCTCTTAAACTTAAAGAAATTTTCATCATATCGCCTTTCTTCCATGGAGCAAGGGTATACACATCCAAATCTGATAGTCTGTCAGCTAAATCCTGTGGTAAATCTGATAGGTCCCAATAACTCCTATAAGCTTTCTTCCAGACTATTTTCCCTAAAACTTCACCATTTTTAGATTTTAATTCATATTCGTTAATCATATTTCCTCCTCATAATCAAACTGGTATTGTCAAAAAAACTAACCACGGAGAACACAGAGATTTTTATCAATTAAAGATTTGCGAAAGAGTCTTATGTATCCCCTCTGTGATCTCTACAAAACTAATCTTTTTATCCCATCTTTCAACCTTTCTACATTGAAATTTATCAATAGCCCCACTTTTTTCTTCATTGCTTTCATATATGTCAAGACACAAATCCTTTGATTTGAGCTTGCAACTGCCAAAGGCAGTTGTCAA
>CAZVDS010000034.1:0-10456 GCA_964626315.1 uncultured Desulfurellaceae bacterium | reverse complement strand
TTGACAAACTACTGTTTGCAAGCTCAAATCTCTTTGAGATTTGTGTCTTGACAAACTACTGTTTGCAAGCTCAAATCTCTTTGAGATTTGTGTCTTGACAACTGTCTTTGACAGTTGCAAGAGAAATGCCTTCGGCATTTCTCTTGACAATAGAATAGTCCTTTGGTATCTTGTTCACTGAGCAAACATGTTTTGTTTCACATTTTATCTGCAGAATTATAAGCTGCAGGTTATTTTTATACAATCCTCATTAAAAATAGAAGGGCGGTAGCTTGTTCAGACAGCAGTGAGTATAGAGAATGTAGGTGTGGGTGTGAGTGAGAATAAGAATAAGAAAGAAATAAGATGTGTTAAAGATTTAGAAGTTTACAAAAAAGCTCATAACTTTACCTTAAGATTGTATAAGATTACATCACTTACACTTACACATCTTACTATAGATTTATGGAAAAAAATTATAAAATTCTCCGTTTTATAAAAAAGAATAATAGCTCTACACAGAGGGAGATAGCAAAAGGTGTAGGTTTGAGTTTGGGTATGGTGAATTATGTGCTGAAGGAACTTGCCAAAAAAGGCATTATAAAGATGGAAAACTTCAGGAAGAGCAAAAATAGATGGTCGTATAGGTATATTCTCACACCAAAAGGTGTAGAGGAAAAAATGAAAATTACCTACGGTTTTTTAAAGCAAAGGGTAATGGAATATGAAAAAATTAGAAGAGAAATAGAAGAAATAAAAAAAGAAATAAAGACGGAGAAATGATGATAAAAAACTTTGCATTAATTGGTGCGGGAGGGTACATTGCTCCACGACATCTAAAAGCTATAAAAGAAACAGGCAATAAATTGGTTGCTGCAGGAGCGGTAGTCATAAAAGATGTTCCTGATTATGCCATTGTAGCAGGTATTCCTGCAAAACGAATTGCCTGGGTATGTAAATGCGGAAGAACATTGAAGTTGAGTGAAAATAATTATGTAAGGTGCAAATATTGCGGAAATGAATATAAACTTATAGATAGGAATCTTAAAATAATAAAAGAAGTGTAAGCGATGAAAATGACAGTCATTATTCTGGCTGGTGGAAAAGGAGAAAGACTCTGGCCAATCTCTAGAAAAGATTATCCAAAACAATTTTTAAAGATTAGTGAAAAATCATTTTTTCAAAAAACAATAGAAAGATGTTTACTTATAACAAAACCAGAAAATATCTTTGTCTCTACCAGTTGGGATTACTTTTTCCATGTGAAAAAGGAATTAGAAGGATTTAATATAAGTGACAAAAATATAATTGTTGAACCAATGCCTAAGAATACTGCACCAGCAATATTTCTCTGTGCAAAATGGATGAAAGATATATTAGGTATGGACGAAAATGAAACATTGTTTGTTTGCCCTTCAGACCATTTCATAAAAGAAGAAAATAAGTTTGCTGAAATTATAAAAGAAGTCTCCAATGTAGCATCTCATGGATATTTAATTACATTTGGAATAAAACCTACATCTCCAGAAACAGGATATGGATATATAAAAGCAAGTGATAAGTTAGAGGCAACAGGTAATAAAGAAGATGTTTATAAGGTGAAAAAATTTACAGAAAAACCTACAAAAGAAAAGGCTAAAGAATATTTAAGAGAAAATAGTTACTTTTGGAACTCTGGCATGTTTGCATTTTCTATAAAAACAATAATAGATGCATTTGAAAAATATTCACCGGATATATATAAGTCTTTAGAAAACATAGATTTGAGAAATAAAAAGCTTTTAAAAGAGGCATTAGAGAGTGTTCCATCCATTTCTATAGATTATGCCATAATGGAAAAAGCAGACAATGTGGTTACCATTCCTTTTGATGTAGAATGGAGTGATATTGGCTCCTGGCATGCATTCTATGACCTATACGAAAAAGATAAAGAAGGAAATGTAGCCATTGGTGATATTTTAACACATGATGTAAAAAACTCTCTGATTATTGGAGACAAGAGATTGATTACTTGTGCTGGATTAAAAGACCTTTTAGTTATAGGAACGGATGATGCAATGCTTGTTGCGTCTAAGGAAAAGGCACAGGAAGTAAAAAAGATTGTAGAAACATTGAATAAAAATGGAAGAAAAGAAGCTCTTGAACATAAAATCACATATCGTCCATGGGGAGAATATACGGTTTTGGATACAGGGAACAGGTTTAAAATAAAAAGAATTACAGTAAATCCAAAAGAGTCTTTGAGTCTGCAGATGCATCATCATAGAACAGAGCATTGGGTTGTAATAAAGGGAATGGCAAAGATAAGAATTGGTGATAAGGAATTATTTATTCATGAAGGAGAAAGCACATTTGTTCCAAAGTCTACTCTACATAAGCTGGAAAATCCCGGCAAGGTTCCTTTAGAAATCATAGAAGTGCAAAACGGTGAATATGTAGAAGAAGACGATATTATAAGATTTGAGGATAAATATGGAAGAGCGGAAAGAAACTATGATAAATCATAACACTTCCCTACACATACGATATCCGCTATCCTACACTTACACTATTTAGATTGTGGTTGTCGCCTTGATTTAGTGATTAGAAACTGTTAAATTTTAGTGTTCCTATTTTAAAAGACTGTATAAAAAAATTGTAAGTAAGGTATGAATACTTTGCGTCTCTGCGGTGAAAATAAAAGGAGAAAGAAAGAAAAATGATTGGCGAAAAAGAGAAAATAAAATTAAAGGAAATATTTGCAAATCATAAAAAGATTGATGCTGTTTACTTGTTTGGTTCTCAGGTTACCGGGAAGTTGCATCACGAAAGCGATATTGATTTAGGTATTATTACTGAAGATGAAGATTTTAAAAAAAGAAAATTAGATATATTGGAAGACCTCGCAAGAGAAGGATTCTGCAATGTAGATCTGGTTTTTCTGGATGAGGCAGATATTACTTTAAAATTTGAGATTATCCATAATAATCATATTATTTATAAAAAACCAGGCTTTGACCAGGGAAAGATATTTTCTGATACTATTAGAAAATATTTAGATTTTTATTATTACCTTGAATTGCAAAGAAAATCTTACAAGAAAAGGTTGTTAAATGGTTAGAGTAGAGGTCATAAGAAAGCGATTGAATAAACTCGATGAATATCTTTCAATTTTGAAGAATATGAAAAAATGGAATTACAAAGAATTTATATCGGACCCTGAAAAATATGGAAGTGTAGAGAGATTTCTACAATTATCTATAGAAGCAATCAACGATGTTGGAAATCACATAATTGCAGATCTTGAGTTAGGAATTATAGATTGGTATAGTGATATTCCGAAATTATTGAACCAAAAAGGATATATTAACGATGAACTGAAAAATGTTTGGATTCGTATGATAGGTTTTAGGAATACTCTCGAAATTGACAGAAAGATAGTATTTGATACTTTGCAAAATAATTTAAATGACTTTAAACAAATTGAAAAAGCATTAGCATGTTTTCTTTGAAAATAGTAACCGCTTTCGAATCACGAATCACTCATCCCTTCCCACTTAACACTACGCACTTAACGCTTAACACTTAACGCTTCCTTCCACTACCCGCTGTCAAGAATGAAGATTTATCCCGTTAAACGCGAAGCCTATTTAACTGGAACCAGACCCCGATACTACCGAACATCATTCCTTTCTGCACTACGCACTTAGCACTCTCTTCTCCTCTATCCGCTCTTGATTTTATGATATAATGTAAAAAACAAAGGAGAATTGTTATGGGTATAACTGTTAACCTTCCAGAAATAAATATAAAGGAAGAGGAAGTGAGGGTATTACTTGCAACTAAGCTTCTTGAGGATGGGATAGTTTCATTAGGGAAAGCTGCTGAAATAGCAGGTTTTTCTGAAAAGGCTTTTGTGGAGATTCTTATACACCGGGGCGTGCCACCTGTAAAATATTCGAAAATTGACCTTGACAAAGAACTGAAAAATGCTTGAAACAGCCATTGCCGACACTTCTGCTCTCATTGCATTAGAGAAACTCAATCTTTTAGATGTTCTTTGCAAAATCTATGCTGAAATTATCCTACCAGAAGCTGTTATCAATGAGTTTGGTAAACCCACCATTGAGTGTTATTCGGCAAAAAAGGTTGAAAGTCCGTTGGTCAGACTTCTTGTAAGTGACTTAAACTTAGGCAAAGGAGAATCGGAGGTTATAGCATTGGCAAGCGAAACTGGTATAAAAACAATAATAAATGATTTGAAGGCTCGTAAAGTAGCTGAAACATTGGGACTGAAAGTAACCGGTACTATTGGTGTATTGCTTAGAGCTGAGAAATTGGGATTTATAGAAAGCGCTTACAAAAAGACAAAAGAACTCAGAGAAAAGGGATTCTATGTTTCTAATGAATTATTAGATAATATATCTAAGTTTAAAATATCAGTCTAAAGCACAATCTGCATCACTCATCATTCCTTCCCCCGTTCCCACGTTTTAACGGTTCCGACGTTCCTACTCATTCCTTCCCCTATCCCTAATCGCTTCCCGCTATTCCTTGACTGAAGATCGGATAGTTAATATTCCGAGTAGTGTGAGAATATGAAAAATATGGCGGATTTCTGCTGTGAGAAGGCAAGAAACACAGCATTTATAAGAGAGGGAAACTAAAAACAGAGGTTCCAAGACATAGCGAAATTGTTGACGAATTGGCTAGGAAAATCTGTAAGGATTTAGATATACCTTTTGTGAGGTGATAGTATGAAATATAGAGCCATTATAAAGAAGTCTGGTGAATGGTGGATTGGTTGGCTAATTGATTTACCAGGGGTAAATGCACAAGAGAAAACGAAAGCTGAACTTATTGAATCCTTAAAAATTGGAGCAGAAGATATGTTAGCCACCGAGATCCCTTTTGAGTCAGGTGCTGAGATGACCGTGATTGACATTCCAGAATCTGTTTTAGGGTCAGATACTGAAATTCCAATAAACAAATAACCCCGTGTAATATCCTAACGAAGAAATTCAATCCTGGAGTATTGCACAAGGCAGGCAAATAACAATGACCAATAACCAAAACATTAAGCCAACCATTTTTGAATTTGAGATTTATTTGCCTGCCCTGCCCTGTGGCGAAGCGTGCAGAGGTTTAATTTTATTTTTACGGGGGACACCACAGAAATTGTTGTATGTATCAAGTATCAGTGAACTTGGCTGGCAGGCAAAAACAAGATTGGAAGAAGGAATAAGGAAAACTTATAAATGGTATACAAGAATTTTGAATTATTACAAAGAGATTAGCTATGCCATCTAAACGGGTTATATTTAGAGTTCATGCACTCCAGCGTATGTTTGGGCGGAATATAAGTGAAGAAGATGTCCGTCATGTATTAGAAACAGGTGAGACAATTGAATTCTATCCCAACGATCAACCCTATCCAAGCAGATTAGTCTTGGGATGGGTAGGGCAACGTCCCTTACACGTTGTGGTTGCCGATAACGAAGAGGAAGAAACATTTATTGCAATTACCGTTTACGAGCCAAATCCCGTTTTATGGGAGGAAGGTTTTAAAAGGAGAAAATAATAATGAAATGTGTGATTTGTAAAAAAGGTAACACATACAAAGGGAGAACCACTGTTACCCTGCAAAGAGGCGAGGTGACCTTAGTATTTAAAAATGTTCCTGCTGAAGTATGTGAGAATTGTGGAGAGGCATATGTGAATGGATCAACATCACAAGAACTTCTTAAACAAGCAGAGGAAGCAGTTCTAAATGGAGTTGTAGTGGATATTCGAGAATATATTGCTGCATGAATTATAAAAATACTGCTTCCAATTGTTCGTAGCTTATGATTTACGTTTCACGACTTATGGCTGGGAACCAAGAGTGAGCCTGGATGAAGGGATAAGAAGAACTTACCAATGGTATGTGAGGCAGTGAGAAAGTAAAAAGGTGAGGGATGGAAAGCCCACTAAAAAGAGTTACCTCTTCAATAGATGTGCAGGTGAACAGTATAGGTGTAAGTATTGATGTATATTCCTCCACTCACACATACACCCCAAACCCATTGTAGGTTTGACCCTAAATTTATAAAGAAGCGGATACTGAAATTCCAATAAACAAATGAAAAATGTCTAAGAAGGGTTAAATATGAAATGTGAAAAGTTGGATGTATGGAAGCGCAGTTGCAGAATAAGTGTTGAGGTTTATAGATATTTCTCAAACTCAAAAAACTTTGGTTTTAAAGATCAGATAACACGAAGCAGTCTCTCAATTGCGAGCAATATAGCCGAGGGTATGGAGAAAAAATCTCAAAAAGAAAAACTAAGATTTCTTGAAATAGCCAAAGGATCTGCTGCTGAACTAATTACGCAGATTTATATCGGTATGGAAATAGAATATATAAGAAAAGAGGAGGGTTCTAAGTGGATCAAAGAAATCGACGAAATTTTGAAAATGTTAACTGGCCTACAATCCCACTTAAAGCTTAACACTACGCACTTAACACTTAACACTTCCTTCCACTACTCGCTGTCAAGAACGGAGATTTATCCCGTTAAATGCGACCCCTATTGTAACATGCTAACTTATGGAGATACGATTGCCAATTAGAAAAGAGGTTGAGTTTGTCCTTCCTTCCAGTCAAGAAGATAGATATAGGCATTATCATCTTAGGGTTAAAGGTCAAATTATTGACCTTGCAGTACAATATGAAACTTTCATAAATGATAAATGGTTTCCTGTGGTAAGATATGATACCTCTCATGGTTTTTCTCACAGAGATCTCCTTAATATAAAGGGTGAAAAGCGAAAAACACCTCTTTTTATTACTGATAAAAATGATGCTTTGACTTTTGCAGAAAATGATATTAAAGATAATTGGGAGGTATACAAGCAAAGATTTTTACAGGAGGCAAAGAGATGAGTGAAAGAGAATTGATAAAAAAGAATATAAATTTAAGTATTGAATTTAGCAAATATATTTTTGAACACCCAGAATTTGAAGACAAGATACCGAAAGGGGCACAAGTTGTACTACTTCCTGAGTATGATGAGGAATTGTCTGCTTATAATTTAATGATAGCAGAAAAGCAGAGAGAAGAAGGACAGCCGGTTGTGTATGTTAAAATTGAGAAATTGTTAGCTCCGAGGTTATCAAGGGTTTCTAAGGCTGAGTTAGAAATAAAACATGGTTAGATAATTCCAAATTGATGCCGTCCACGAATTTCACAGATTAACACGAATTATGTATTAATTTTAGTTAAAGATATATTAGTGTAATTAGTGACCCCTGACCCGACCCCCTATCTTGATTTTTGCCTTTGATTTCTTTAACATGCGGAGAAGAGATAGGAGGTTTTAATTATGTTAATTGAATATATTGAAGAACCCTATTATGGAGAAGTTCCTGAGCTTAGAGGTGTATGGGCTATAGGAAAAACTCTTGAAGAGTGCAGAAAAAACCTTAAAGAAGCGATAGAATGAAAAAAATATTAGTAACTGGTGCAGCAGGTTTTATTGGTTCACATCTTACGGAAGAACTTGTAAAACAGGGCTATGATGTAAAAGCCAAGGGGAGCAATTGCCTCCTCCGTGGCTCATGATTCACATAATATTATAGTGGTTGAGGTTGATGATGAAGATATATGTAGAGCAGTTAATTTAATTGTTGAAAATAAAGGCGGCATCAGTGCAATATCTAAAAAGAAAGAGGTGATATTACCTTTGCCCATTGCAGGAATTATGAGCAATAAAGATTATTCTAAAGTTGCAGAAAAATATATTGAAATAGATAAGATGGCAAAATCCTTTGGTTCAACATTACATGCCCCTTTTATGACTTTGTTTTATGGCTTTACTCGTTATCCCTAAAATAAAGTTGAGTGATGAGGGACTATTTGATGTGGAAAAATTTAAATTTATTAATGTTTTCTAATCTTTATACACTCTCCACTCTATTTTTAAGAGTTCCTATACCCTCTATAGAAATTTCCACCTCATCGTCTATATAGAGGGGACCCACACCTTTTGGCGTTCCGCTTGCTATCACATCACCCGGCAAAAGCGTCATAATTTTAGAAATATAAGAGACAAGCTCATAGACATTGAAAATCATATAAGATGAAAATGAATCTTGCCTTATCTCTCCGTTTACATATGTAACGATATGAAGATTCAGGGGATTTATATCCGTTTCTACCACATCTCCTATGGGACAGAAGGTATCAAAACCCTTGGCTCTGGTCCACACCCCGTCCATCTTCTGGAGGTCTCTTGCAGTTACATCATTGACAATGGTATATCCAAAAATGTAATTTTCAGATTCTTCAACACTTACATTTTTGGTAATTTTTCCTATAACGATTCCTAATTCCCCTTCATAATCAACTCTTTTTGACATATGGGTTGGATATATAATCGGCTCATTTGTCCCTATAACGCTGGTGGAAGGTTTCATAAACATCTTCGGTGTAGCAGGCTTTTTATCTTTCATTTCCTCTATATGCTCAGCATAATTTAAGCCTATGCCTATAATCTTTGAGGGTGTAACCGGACTTAAGATTTTTACCTCTTCAAGACTGTATGTTTTTTTGGTGTATGTTGGGAGTTTTTTAAAAGGACTTGCTGTAATCTCCATAATCTTTTCTTGATCAAAGATACCATAATTAATCTTTTCATCTTTTTTAAATCTCACAAACTTCATAATATCTCCTTTTATATATTTCCGCATATTTTTATATTATTTAAGAATTTTTTTCCAGAACTATTTACATTTGTTCTACAAACTATTGATTCACATTACTATGCTTCCATCTTTCCATAGTTTCCAATACTTCTTTGTCTGAAACATCATACCAATTTCTATAAACCTGGGCTACTGCTTGAAAAAATTGGGGCTTTTCCAAAACTACTATTTCATCTACCGTTTTCTCTATCTCTTTTGCTGTATCTTCACCTGAAACAGGCACTGCTACAATAATTTTTCCTGCTCCTTTATTTTTGCAAAGCATTATAGATGCTCGCATAGTAGAACCCATAGCAATGCCATCATCAACCAATATAACAATTCTGTCTGCAATTATCGGCAAAGACTTATTTTTCCTCAATACTGCTATCCTTCTTCTAATTTCCTGTTTTTGTTCTTTTACAATTTCATCAATTGTTTGTTTAGAAAGCCATTTTCCAGCATCCTCAAATATAAATGTGCTTCCATCTTCCGCAATTGCACCAAATCCTGATTCTGGATTATATGGAAAAGGTAATTTCCTCGATATCAAAATAGAAAAATCTGCATTTAAATATTTGGCAATTTGGTATCCTACCTCAACCCCACCTCTCGGAACTGCCAAAACTAAAACACCCTTATTCTTATATTTTTCTAAAGCTTTAGCCAGTTTTTTGCCTGCATCTTTTCTATCTTCAAACATATTTTTTGTAATATTTTTCCATTGTCAATTGATTTTAAAGATTTGCTATAAATCATTGGTAGCGGGGGCAGGATTTGAACCTGCGACCTCCGGGTTATGGGCCCGACGAGCTACCAGACTGCTCCACCCCGCAACAAACATACCATAGTAGACTTTAGAATAGTAAAGAAATTTTATAAAAAGTCAAGATTTGTATTAAATTGTTATTCAAGAATTAAAGTAGATTTTTTAAAAGTGTTTAAAAGCCTTAATTACATCTTCATTTTTTTAAATTTTAGCTAACATTGCTCCTACATGTGATTGACAGGAAACAGCTATTTTGTTAATATTTAAAAGACATGAAGAAAATTGAAGCAGTAATAAAACCATTTAAATTAGATGTTGTAAAAGAAGCATTGAATGAATTGGGGATAAGAGGGCTTACAGTTATTGAAGTGAAAGGTTATGGTAAGCAAAAGGGACATGCAGAGATATATAGAGGTTCAGAGCATATTGTAGATTTTCTTTCAAAGGTAAAGATAGAATTGATTGTTCCTGATAGAATGGTCAACGATGCAGTGAATGTAATTATTGAAAATGCTCACACCGGACGGATAGGTGATGGAAAGATATTTATCAGCCCTATTGAAGAGGCAATCAGAATAAGAACAAAAGAAACAGGGGAAAACGCTTTATCGTAATCAAGCTTTTCTCAGCTCATCCGTTAGTTCTTTTATTAACTCTTTAACTGATAAGATACGATTTATTCTCCAGGCATTGTAACCGGCAAAGGTAAAACCGTCTTTTAAATTGCCTTTCTGGGCATTTGTCAAAGCAAGTGCTATACAGTAAGGAGCCTTTTCTATTCTGGCATCTTTTATATAATGATATACACACTTAAAAGGTTTTTTCTCTCCTCTCTTTACACTTTCTAAAAATTTATTATTTATCGCCCTTCCTGGCATACCCAAAGGACTTTCAATAAGAATAACATCTTCTTTTTTTGCTTTTATGTAGTTTGTTTTAAACTCTATAGATGCATCACACTCATGTGTAGCTACAAATCGAGTAGCCATCTGAACACCTGATATCC
>CAZVDS010000033.1:4753-10736 GCA_964626315.1 uncultured Desulfurellaceae bacterium | reverse complement strand
CTTATATACCAGATAGATATGTAATTGAATTAAAATCTCTGAAATTATTTTTGAATAAGTATAGAGAAAGATATATTTCTCATGAGGATGCAACAAATGAAATATTCAATGCCTTATACGATATTTTAAAACCTCGACATCTACAGGTAATAGGGGATTTTAATCCTAGGGGGAATGTAAAAACAATAGTTGAGGTAAATAGTGAGGTGTTGAAAAAAAAGGATGAAAATTGCTAAATTTAGTTTTTAAATGGAGGAATTAGAATGGTAGATACTGATTTTCTTAAATCTAAGCTGGAGGGAAAAGGATATGCTAAGCTTATGGCAATAGACAATCCTGAACTACACCAGTTTGTGGAAAAATATATAAGATTGTGTAATCCTGATAAGGTATTTGTATCAACTGATTCTGCGGAGGATATTAACTATATCAGAGAGGCCGCGATAAAGAATGGTGAGGAACAAAAGCTTGCTATAGAAGGTCATACTATTCATTTCGATGGATACTATGACCAGGCAAGAGATAAGAGTCAAACAAAATTTCTTGTATCTAAGGGTGTTGATTTAGGTCCAAATCTGCTTACTATTGATAAGGAGAAGGGATTAAGGGAAATACATGAGATTCTCAAGGACATCATGCGTGGGCATGAGTTATATATACGATTTTTTTGTCTTGGACCTACTAATTCAGTATTTTCTATACCTTGTGTTCAGCTAACAGATTCTGCCTATGTTGCACATAGTGAGGACTTGTTATACAGAAATGGGTATGAAGAATTCAAACGGTTGGGCAAAGGAGCCCGATTTTTCAAGTTTGTGCATTCAGCAGGTGAGCTTGATGAGAGGAAAACAAGTAAAAATGTGGATAAACGCAGAGTATACATTGACTTACAAGACGAAACGGTATATTCCGCAAATACACAGTATGGTGGTAATACTATTGGATTAAAAAAATTAGCAATGAGACTGGCAATAAATAGAGCATCAAAGGAAGATTGGCTAACCGAACATATGTTTATTATGGGTGTGCATGGATCTGGTGGTAGAATAACATATTTTACAGGGGCATTTCCATCAATGTGTGGGAAGACATCTACTGCAATGATACCGTGGGAGACAATAGTAGGTGATGATATAGTTTACATTAGAAAGATTGGTGATAAGGTGCATGCGGTGAATGTAGAATCTGGCGTATTTGGTATAATAATGGGTGTAAATGCTAAGGATGACCCTATAATATGGAATGTGTTACATAAACCCAACGAGATCATATTTTCAAATGTTTTAATCCACAACGATAAGCCTTATTGGATTGATATGGGTCAAGAGACACCGGATGAAGGCGAAAACCACTCAGGCAGGTGGTATAAGGGCAAAAGAGATAAAGAAAATAATGAGATACCTCTATCACACAGGAATGCGAGATTTACAGTTGAACTGAAAAATTTCAGAAATGTTGATTCTAAGCTTGATGATTTGGGAGGTTTAGAGTTAGGTGGCATAATCTATGGGGGAAGAGATTCAGATACTTGGGTGCCTGTATGTCAGGCATTTGATTGGACACATGGAATAATTATGAAGGGTGCATCAATCGAATCCGAAACCACAGCCGCCACCTTAGGTAAAGAGGGGGTTAGAAAATTTAATCCCATGTCAAATCTTGACTTTTTGTCCATACCTATAGGTAAATATATAGATATAAATTTAAAATTTGGTAATTCTCTGAAGAATCCCCCGTTGATATTTGGAGTAAATTATTTTCTTAAGAATAAGAAGGGCAATTTCTTAAACGACAAAACGGATAAAAGTGTATGGCTTAAATGGATGGAGTTGCGAGTGCATGATGAAGTGGATGCTTTAGAAACACCAATAGGTTATATACCAAAATACGAAGACCTTAAAACATTATTTAAACAAGTATTAAATAAGGAGTATTTAAGACAGGACTATAATAAACAATTTACAGTAAGGATACCAGAGAATCTTGCCAAGATTGAGAGGATAGAAAAAATTTATAAGACCACCGTTAAAGGTACACCACCTGTATTGTTTGAGGTATTGGAAGGGGAGCGCGAGAGATTGTTTTCTGCAAAAGAAAAATATGGAGATTATGTGATACCGGATAAATTTGAAAGAGCTAAAGGACGATAAGGTGGATACTTACAATCATAGCTTTGAAGAAGATATTTATAGGATGTGGGAGAAAAACAATCTATTTTCTCCTGAGATAAATAATAGAGGTAAGAATTTTTGCATTGTAATACCTCCACCCAATGTTACTGGTGTTTTACATATTGGTCATGCTCTAAACGAAATTTTGCAGGATATTCTTGTAAGATGGAAGAGGATGCAAGGATATAGCGTTTTGTGGCTTCCAGGAACAGATCACGCCGGCATAGCCACACAGAATGTGGTGGAAAAAGAATTAAACAAAGAGAACATTACTCGTTTATCCTTGGGGAGGAAAGAATTTGTAAAAAAAATATGGGAATGGAAGGGAAAATATGGAGATAGGATTGTTGAACAAATTAAAAGATTGGGTGCATCCTGTGATTGGTCAAGAATGCGTTTTACAATGGATGAAGGTTTGTCTTGTGCAGTTAAAGAGGCATTTGTAAGGCTTTATGAAGAAGGTTTGATATATAAGGGTAATTATATTGTAAATTGGTGTCCTCATTGTCTTACTGCATTATCTGATTTAGAGGTAGAATACAAGCAAGAAGATGGAAAACTCTATTATATTCTTTATCCATTTAAAAATAGAGAAGGTGGACTCACTGTAGCTACAACCAGACCAGAGACCATGTTTGGTGATACAGCAGTTGCCGTTAATCCTAAAGATGAAAGATACGAAAGATTCATTGGAGAAAAAGTGACCTTACCCATAAAAGAAAAGGTTATTCCCGTTATTGGTGATGATTATGTAGATACCTCTTTTGGTACCGGTGTTTTAAAGATCACACCAGCTCACGATGCAAATGACTTTTTGGTGGGGGAAAAACACGATTTAGAACAAGTAAATGTGATAGATGAAAAGGGTTTTATGAATGAAGAAGCAGGTGTATTCGCGGGGATGGAAAGATTTGCGTGTAGAAAGGCGTTAGTGAAAAAATTACATAAAAAAGGATATTTAGTAAAAGTTGAGGATTATAATCATTCTGTGGGGCATTGTTATAGATGTGATACAGCAGTAGAGCCTAAAATTTCAGAGCAATGGTTTTTGAAAACAAAACCATTAGCTAAAGAAGCTATTTATGCGGTAAAAAAAGGAGGGGTTCGTTTTATACCTAAGAGTTGGGAAAAGGTATATTTTGAGTGGATGAATAACATAAGGGATTGGTGTATTTCACGGCAAATATGGTGGGGGCACAGGATTCCTGCTTACAGATGCACAGATTGTGGGGAATATAATATTTCTATAGATAAACCTTACCAGTGTAAATTTTGTGGTGGTAAGAACTTGATGCAAGAAGATGATGTATTAGATACCTGGTTTTCTTCTGCTCTGTGGCCCTTTTCTACTTTAGGATGGCCTGAGGAAACAGATGATTTGAAGATGTTTTATCCTACAGATGTTTTGGTTACAGGTTTTGATATTATATTTTTCTGGGTGGCAAGGATGATGATGATGGGTCTTTACTTTATGAATGATGTTCCTTTTAAGGATGTTTATATTCATGCTTTAGTAAGAGATGAGTATGGTCAGAAGATGAGTAAAACAAAAAATAATGTGATAGACCCATTAAACACTGTAAAAGAATATGGAGCAGATGCATTGAGGTTTACTTTGACTGCGCTGGCTGTTCAGGGAAGGGATATTAAACTTTCTGAAAAGCATATTGAAGGTTATAAGCATTTTATGAACAAGATTTGGAATGCGCATAGGTTTATTACTTTTAATACAAAGGATTATGTTTTTAAAGGAAAACCTAACTTCTTTGATACAGCATCACAATGGATCAAGAGCAGATTTCATCAGGCAGTAGCTTCAGTGAATGAACATTTAAAAGATTATAAGTTCAGTGATGCCGCACTTTGTCTGTACCAGTTTGTGTGGCATGAGTTCTGCGATTTCTACATAGAGATGAGTAAAATACCTTTGAAGAAGAAAGAAGAAAGATATGGTGTGCAGTATACTTTGTTGGAAGTTTTTGAAGGTATTTTGTGTCTCTTGCATCCTTTTATTCCTTTTATTACCGAATATTTGTGGCAGAAGTTGCCTAATAAAAAAGGAAAGAGTATAATGATTGCTCCCTATCCACAGAAGAAAGGGGAATATATATTACCTGTTGTAGAAAAGGATATGGAGGTAGTTATTAGTTTTTCTAAAACAATAAGGAATATTAGAAGTGAAAATCTCATTCCACCGTCAAAGAAGCTAAATGTCTGTTTTAATGTTTTGAATAATGATGTAGGAAAGATTATTGATGAAAACAAGGAGTATGTAGATGCTTTAGCTGGTGTTTCTCAAATTATCATAAAGAAAGAAAAACCGGAAGGGAATTATTTTTGTGGACCTACAAGGTATGGGGATGTGTATATTTCTATGGAAGGAATAGTGGATAAAGAAAGAGAGATAAGCAGATTAAAAAAACAGTTGGAAAAACTAAATAAAACGATGCAATTCTTAAATAAAAAATTGTCTAATGAGGAGTTTCTCTCTAAAGCACCTAAAGATTTAGTAAAGTTAAAGAGAAAAGAATATAATGATACATATCTACTTTATCAGAAATTACAGAAACAGATTGAGAGGTTTAAAAATATATGAGACATCTTTTCCTTTTATTTTTGTTATTTGTATTTTCTACACCTGTTTTTGCAGGTTCGTTTGAGGATGTAGCAAAGGATATTTCTTCAAAGGTTTTACCTCAGAAAGGTTTAATTATAAGTGTAGAGGAAAATACAGTGAGATTAGATAAAGGTGAAAGTGACGGTTTGTTTAAAGGTGAGGTAGTATTTATCTATCGTTTAAAAGGTGTAGCAAAAGACCCTTACAGTGGTGAGATTTTTCAGGTAAAAAAGGGTTTAGCATATGCTAAAGTTGTAAACTTAAAACAAAACAGTGCCCGAGCAGAGATTATTGAAGGAGCAGAGGAAGAGAAAGACCGTATTTTAGGTTTAATACCTAAAGGCTTTAAGAAAGTTGTCATTCCTGTAAGAACAGGAGATAGATGGGAAGCAGGTACAACTGTGATGAGAGTGGGTATAGTAACACGAAAGTCTATTATTTACGAAAATTTAAAGCAGGCGTTGGAAGGAACAAATAGATTTCATGTGGTAGATGCAGATGAATTTCAGATTGCATTAGCTGCTAAGAAAATAGTTGATTTAAATAGTAAGAAAAGCAGAGCAGAAATAGGAAAGGAATTGAATCTTGAAATGCTAATTTTCGCAAATGTAGAAGATAATAATATAAGATGCCGTGTTTTCTCGGGTTATGATGGTGAAAGGATTGTGGTGTATAAGTCTGCTTTGAGCAAGAAAACAGAAGCTGTTATTGCATCAAGTAGGGAAAAATCTATTCCAGTGCAAAATATTGTTCCTTCTTCTTTAGAGTTAAAACCACGGTTAACCTTTTATGAAAAAGCATTGAATAAGTTTGGTCTTTATGCTCCATTACATATGCCATCCTCTACGCCTACTTTTGAGCTTATTACATCTTCAAGCTTATGTGGTTTAAGCACAGCTTTTTACATGGGCGATATAGACAACGATGGAAAGATAGAGATTATTATAGCTCTTGGTAAAAAGGTTACTGTTTTTCGTTTTAATGGAGACAGTTTTATCCCAATTATGTCCTTTCATCATGGATGGAATATATTTAATATAGATTGTGCCGATATAAATAATGATGGAATAAAGGAACTCTTGTTTTCAAATTTTAGTAGATTTGGAAATTTATCTTCATTTATCGGTTTAATAAAAGAAAATAAATTTTATCTCATCAAGGATAAAATACGCTATTATATAAGAATATATAAAAG
>CAZVDS010000033.1:0-4729 GCA_964626315.1 uncultured Desulfurellaceae bacterium | reverse complement strand
TGAAGAAATCATTTATTTAGATAAAAATGGAAAGTTAGGTGTATATGATGAAAAACAGGAAAAAGTTTTATATAAAACAAGTATATCATTTGGAAGAAACATAAGACCAATAGAAAAATATAAAGAGCATCCAGCAATTGTATCTAAGAGTTTAATTGTATTTAAAGAAAAAGATAAAATTTGTGCCATGGTGGTAAATAACATTAGGGAAAGTTCAGTATCTTTGCGCAGCGAAGAATTTTTTGGTGGTAATATAAAAATATATGAGATAGGTGAAAAATGTTTTCATTTAGTCTGGGACTCAGGAGATACAGCTGGAAGAATTAGTGGATTTACTAAAATAGGTAATACGATAATCAGTGTGAGAGAGATGCCTACCCCTGTGCTTACTCGCCTCATCAAAGGTGAAAGTGGGGTAGATGTTTTAACCGCAGGAAGAATAAAATATTAACGCTGTCTAAATGGAATATTAATATCTAATATTTCCATATTGTCTAATTTATTCATGTTGACTTTAATATTTTCTTTATCAATATCAACATACTTGGTTATTACTTGCAGTAGATCTTTTTTTAAATTTTCCATGAAAGGTAGATTGAGGGTTCTTTCGTGAGCCAATATTATTTGCAATCTTTTCCGAGCAATTTCAGAACTCTTCTCTTTCCTTTTTAATAAAAAATCAAGAATCATCACGAGCCCTTAAATATATTTAATAATTTAAGAAATCCTTTTTCTTCTTTTATCTCCATCAATTCCACATCTTCTCCCAATATCCTGCGTGTGATATTGTTAAATGCTCTTCCAGTGGTAGAGTTTTGGTGTAAAATGGATGGCTCTCCCTTGTTGGCGTGAGTTAAAACATCTTTATTCTCAGGCACAATACCTAAGAGGGGAACAGAGAGAACTTGAACTACATCATCTTTACTTAGCATATCTCCCTTTTTAGTGAGTTGATAACTTATTCTGTTGATGATGAGAGAAATATCCTTTTTTTCATTTGCCTCTAAAATACCTATGATTCTATCTGCGTCTCTTATGGATGAAACCTCTGGTGTAGCAACTACAATTATCTTATCAGCTGGTAGCATAGATGTCTTGAATCCACTTTCAATACCTGCTGGTGAATCTATAATTATGTATTCAAATTTTTGTTTTAAATCCTCCATTATTTCTAAGAATCTGTCTATCTTTATGGATGTCTTATCTTTTGTTTGTGAGGCAGGTAAAAAATGAAGATTATTTGTTCTCTTATCTCTTATTAAGGCTTGAGAGAGTTTTACCTTATTTTCCATTACATTTATGATGTCGTATACAATTCTGTTTTCTAAACCTAAGATCATATCTAAATTTCTTAATCCAATGTCCATATCTATAACTACTGTTTTTTTTCCCTTTAGTGCTAAACCTAAGGATAAGTTTGCTGCAATTGTGGTTTTACCTACTCCACCCTTACCTGAAGTTATAGTAATCACCGTTCCTTTCATTATATCTCCGGTTTATTTATATCCGGCAGAAAACCAATCCATATAACTTTTAATCGCTATGCTTTCTTTTTCTATATAAGCAATTTCAGGTTCACTGCCGGTTTTTTTTACGAGTGACCCTTCATCAGGAGCTCTACTTATCACATTAGCTATTCTTACCTGCGGTGAAAGCAAGTCAAAAGCGAATACAATAGCGCTCTTATCTCCTTCACACCCGGCATGAGGAATACCATACAATTTTCCCAAAACATATATATCGCCTGCCGCTATAATGTAAGCATTTGTATTTACATTTCCTAAAATTACAATGTTTTTACTAGCCCTAATAGTTTGGCCAGATCTTATATTTTGTCTCCAAGTTACCGATTCCTGTTCTGAAGGGCGACTAATTAAGATACTATTTGTGTCAATAGATGGAATAGATAATTTTCCTTTAATTCTTTTGTTTGCTTCGTAAGCAATTATATTCAAGTCTTTTTCTTTTAGTTTATCTATTAAAGATTGTGCAATAGATAGACTTTCCTCGGTAAATTTTAGAATAACAGGGGCATCCTTTAAGAAAAGAGGCGGAAAGTGTGTTTGTTGTATGAATATTTCCATTTCTTTTAAGTTTGCGGTTTTTACCTCTATTTCAAATCCTAAGAAGCTTCTGCCTTTTATATCCAAAACTGCCATTAGGAAGAAAATATCATAAAAAAAATATATTTTCAAGCTTTGCTTACAAACACAACCCTACATTAAACAAACCTTTTTATCTCTGACTTAAGTAACTTCAATTTTTTTATTTCACTTTTTATTTCTTCGTAACCACTTTTAGCATGATGTATCAGCAACATATTCAAATAGAGATTATAAGTAGCTCTTACATCTTCAGCACAATACCGCGCAATTTTTTCGTAATCACCATTATAATAGTATTCTTCCACCTCTGAACCATTGCCTTCAGACTTAACAGATATTCCACAAATTTTACACAAAGTTTCCAATGATACTCCAGGGCCGAAATGTTCCATTAAATCTAAATTAAACTTGGAATAATTCTTGGTATAATTCGGCTTCGAATCTTCCCACTTATCCTGTGTAGAAAAGTATGTCTTCAGTGCAATATCAATATAATTAAATAATTCTCCCTTACAATTTAATAAATAATCCAAGTATCTTAAACTCCTTATGATTATAACTGGTATATCAAACCTCTTACCATTAAATGTTATTATATAAGGAATATCAGTATTTTTTCCTGAAACCTCTTTTAAGACAACACCTAATGCCGCCCAGAAGATTTTTAATACTTCATTTTCTGAACCGCACCAGGATTCAAAATTCCTTTTGTCTCCCATCTTTCTAAGATAAGAGACACAAACTACTTTATGATAAGGATTGGAAACAAAAACATCTTTAATAGATTTTCTATTCAGTCTTTTACGCTCCTCTTCTATAATATTTTCAAATGTTTCATCTTCTTTTCCCTTAACATCTACAAACAACTGTTTATCTCTTATGGTTTCTATATCAAAAACAAACAAATTCTTTGGAATAATCATTTTTCTTTCCATTAAAGGTTTAGGATGGCTTTGGAAAACCCGTCAAAGCAAAAATAAGCATAAGAATTGCCAATTGAATAACCCAGCCTATAGCACAAACCCCTACCGCTCGCAATGTGCTTTGATAATCCAAAGCCTCTCTAACTGCAATAATCATTGCCACTAACATCCAAATCCCTGCAACCAAAAAAACAAATCCCCTCAATATTGGAATAACACCTAATATTCTAATCAACCCTGGAGAACTTGAAAAACCAATAGTTCTTAGCAGTTCTCCATGATCCGCTTTGGTTTGCGGTTCAGGAAGAAGTTTAGTGCCGATAAGATAAGTAATATAAGCCCAAATATACCACCCAACAAGTGCAGTAACTGCTCCGATTAAAATCCAACCTATTCCTCCCTTTCCCACATTTCCTATACCTGCTGCTGCGCTTGAGAGAACAACAACTGCCATAGCTTGACTTATAGCACCTTTATCAGCTTCAACCTCTCTATAGAGACCAACATCAAGCTTGGCAGCACGAATAATACGCTCCCAAAAACCACTCATTTTTTCTCCTCCTAACTACTTGTTTAAAGTATACACAATTACTGTGCTTCTTTCAAAAGATTTACATGAACATAGATAATATAAGAAACAAAAATAATCAGGAACCTTATCTTTTCAGTAAAGGAAGCACCAATTGCAAAAAGCTGTATATGCTTGAGAATAATACAATATTTCTGTCTCTAAAGTTTATTCGGCTCTTTTATCTGCTTCAGTATCGCTCTATAATCCATTCTCGATTTGTTCCAGGTTCTCCCCACAGTCAATACATTTTCTTTACCTTCTAAATCAGGATGATCATCTATAAGAACGCTGTCTTTGTATTTTTCTAAATACCACAGTTTTTCTTTTGCTTTATTGACAAATTGCACATCCATTCCATAGGTTAAAAATCCGTTGTTGTTTAACCAGTGCACCGTTGCCTCTTTACCATAATCATTTTGCATAGAAAGAAAAACAATCTCACCTGAATGTGATAGGTTTTGTGTAAAAAAATGTGCCCTTTGATAAGCAGGTGCGATAGCTAAAAGATAAGGATAGGAATAAAAAACATCTATAAATGTAATACCATTTTCAAATAGAGCTTCCCAGTTGGTAACAGGCCTTACAGATATACCTTCTTCTCTCATCTTCTGCATTATCGCTTTCACAATATTTCTAATAACACCATCAACATCTAAGAATATTGTTCTCATATCTCCATTATTCTTCCTGCTCCTCCTTCAATGCATCTATCGGAATAAAGAGAGAATATCTCTTGTTTATATTGGGTGCAGTGACAGGGACAGATCAACTCCAGATCCTTAAACAGTTCAAATTCTCTAAACCCATGCAAACCACCAATGATGGCATAAACCTCTCCAAATTCTGATGCCGCTTTGAGTATATGCGCCATTTTAGGATGAGAGCATCCTACAATTAAAACTATTCCCTTATCTGTTTTAATACACAAAGATTGCTCTATGCCATCCAGCTCGCCGGTAGAAAAAACATTATCATGAATCTTTAAAGCATTTTTTACAACAACCACCTCTTTTGCACCCGACGGTTTAGGACAAGTTTTTGGAATATAAACCTTAACATTGTTGTTTACCTTTAAAAAATCTGACAATCCTCCAATGTGATCCCAGTGAGCATGAGAGATAAAAACCTCT
>CAZVDS010000032.1:0-10871 GCA_964626315.1 uncultured Desulfurellaceae bacterium | reverse complement strand
TTTGCAAGCTCAAATCAAAGATTTGTGTCCGTCTTGACATAAAAGGAAAGTTTCTTAAGATGTATGTGCTGTTATGAAGATTATAAGAGATTTGAAAAACCTGAATTTTAAGAGACCCGTTGTGGCGCTGGGGAATTTTGATGGCGTGCATATAGGACATCAATCTCTTATAAAGAAGATTGTGAAAAGGGCAAGAGAAATAGATGGCACATCCCTTGTCTTTACATTTTATCCTCATCCCTTGAAAGTGATAAGGGATGAAACTCTTCCCCTTATTCAGACATTCAGAGAAAAGGCACATATTATAAGAGAATTGGGTGTAGATGTTATGATTTGTGCACGTTTTACAAAGAGATTTGCCAATGTGTATCCGGAGGAATTTGTCAAACAGGTTCTTTTAGGTGTATTAGGAACAAAGGAGGTATGTATTGGCTATGATTATACATTTGGTAAAGGCGGAAAGGGAACGGTGGAAACACTGCTGCAGTATAGTCGGAAGTATCATTTTAAGTTGCATGTTATTCCTCCAGTAAGAGTGGGAAATGTTGTTGTCTCCTCAAATGTGGTGCGAGAACTGATAAGGGATGGAAACGTAAGAAAAGCAAGCTTGTTATTAGGTAGATATTATTCTATTGAGGGATATGTAGAGAAAGGGATGTCAAGAGGCGAACAGTTGGGATTTCCTACTGCAAATATTTATCCTAAGAACGAGTTTTTACCCAAAAGTGGTGTGTATATAGCGATGGTAAAAGTGGATGAAAGGCTGCTTCATGCTGTAGTTAATGTGGGAAGCAATCCCACCTTCGGTGATGATGTAACACATTTAGAGACGCATATTTTGGGATTTAAGGGGAATATTTATAATAAAAGATTAAATATTGAGTTTGTTAACCGCATAAGAGATGAGATTAAATTTAAAGATTCTTCAGCCTTGAGAGAGCAAATAAAAATAGATATAGATATGGCTGAAGCATTTTGGCAAAATAAGATTATGAAAGTGGGGGAGCAGTAATAAAATATATTTATGGCCCTGTTCCTTCAAGAAGATTAGGCCTTTCTTTGGGTATAAATATTGTTCCTTATAAGGTGTGCAGTTATGATTGTGTGTACTGTGAAGTGGGTAAAACAACAAAGCTTACAGTAAAAAGGAAATCCTTTTTCCCTCTTGAGGAAATCTTTCAGGAATTTTGCGATTATATAGATAAGGTGGGAAAATTGGATTATGTAACATTCAGCGGAAGCGGCGAGCCTACTTTAAATAAGGATATAGGTGTTTTGATAAACAGAGTTAAAGATGAAACGGATAAGCCGATAGCTGTTTTGACTAATGGTTCTTTGTTGTGGATGGACGAGGTGAAGGAAGAGCTGAAGAATGCAGATGTAATTGTTCCTTCTTTAGATACAGCAGATGAAAATATGTTTAAAATGATTAATCGCCCTCATCCCTCACTGAATATAAATAAGGTTATTGAAGGTATAAAGGATTGTACGCAGTCGTTTAAAGGAGAGATATGGCTGGAGATTCTCTTTGTTAGAGGAATGAATGATACAGAAGATGAGATAAGAAGATTGGCAGATGCGATAAATGTCATAAATCCTTTTAGGGTGCAATTAAGTACGGTGACAAGGCCTGGGGTAGAAGACTATGCTCTGCCTGTGGGGGCTGAAAAGCTGAATAGTATAAAAGAGGAATTATCCAAGTTATGTCACCTACCAGTAGAAGCTATCAGAGAATTTGATAAGTCAAATGTTGATTTTTTGGTGAATTTAGACAAAGCGGTATTGAAAATGATAGCCATAAGACCTTGCACTATGGAGGATTTAATTAGAGCTTTTGATGTTGATGAACAGACCATGAGGACTACACTTGAGAAGTTGAAACAAGAAAGAAGCATAGAACAAGGATTATTTTCGGGGAAGGTGTTTTTTAAAGGCTTGCATAGATAATGGCTTTATTTACCCTGCATTCTCACTTTCAGCCTGCCGGCGATCAGGTTAAGGCAATAGAAAATCTGGTAAAAAATATAGAAAGTGATGTTAAATATCAGACGCTTTTGGGTGTTACAGGCTCAGGGAAGACATTCACTATTGCCAGTGTGATTGCCCAAATTTCTAAGCCTGTTCTCGTTATCTCACATAACAAGACCCTGGCTGCT
This sequence comes from uncultured Desulfurellaceae bacterium, assembly GCA_964626315.1. Taxonomy (GTDB): domain Bacteria; phylum Campylobacterota_A; class Desulfurellia; order JAGGSF01; family JAGGSF01; genus CAZVDS01. The sequence goes on along the minus strand of CAZVDS010000032.1, from coordinate 8,715 downwards.
CAGCTTTACAATGAATTCAAGCATTTTTTCCCCGAAAATGCAGTGGAATATTTTATCAGCTATTATGATTATTATCAGCCCGAGGCTTATATTCCGCGCACTGATACCTATATTGATAAAGACGCTTCTATCAATGATGAAATAGACCGCCTGCGGCAGAAAGCAACCACTTCTTTGCTTACCAGAGATGATGTGATTATCGTTGCTTCTGTTTCCTGTATATACGGCATAGGCAGTAAAGAGGAATACAGCGGGATGAGACTGCGTCTTCATAAAGGAGATAATATAAACCGTAAAGGCTTTCTTTCTCAATTGATAGAGATGCAGTATAAGAGAAATGATGTTGATTTTCAGAGAGCGACATTCAGGGTAAGGGGAGAAGTAGTTGATGTTTATCCTGCATATATGCGAAACACAGCGATAAGAACTATTATAGATGATAATATTATAGAAAGTATTTTTGAATTTGACCCTTTGACGGGAAAGCTTATTCAAAGTTTAGGTGATGTTGTGATTTTCCCTGCGTCCTTTTATGTGACATCAAAATTACATAGAATAGATGCCTGTCAAGCGATAAAGGAAGAATTGGAAGAAAGATTGAATTATTTTCGTTCTCAAGGAAAATTGCTGGAGGTAGAGAGATTAGAAACAAGGGTGAATTTTGATTTGGAGATGCTGGAAGAAATAGGTTATTGTCCGGGTATAGAGAATTACTCTCGTCATCTTTCAGGGAGAAAGGCAGGTGAACCGCCTGCTGCCCTTATAGATTATTTTGGAGACAATTTTCTTACCATCATAGATGAAAGTCATGTGACTATTCCTCAATTGCACGGCATGTATAATGGGGACTATTCCAGAAAGAAGACATTGGTGGATTATGGATTTAGATTACCTTCAGCTTTAGATAATAGACCCTTGAAATTTGAAGAATTCGAAGAGAAATTAAATCAGGTAATCTTTGTTTCAGCAACACCATCGGATTGGGAAAAAGAAAAATCGAAACCGTATATTGTAGAGCAGATCATCAGACCTACGGGATTGGTTGATCCGCCGGTTGAGATAAGGGCTCTTTCTATCGCAGTGGATGACTTATATAAGGAGATAAAGGAAAGAGCGGAAAAAAATGAGAGAGTTTTGGTAACCACGCTTACTAAACGCATGGCAGAAGATTTAACCGAATATTATACGGATTTAGGATTAAAGGTAAAATATATGCATGCCGACATAGAGTCTCTAAAGAGGGCAAAGATTATAAAAGATTTAAGGGAAAAGAAATTTGATTGTCTGATTGGTATAAACCTGTTAAGGGAAGGACTGGATATTCCAGAGGTGAGCCTGGTTGCAATATTAGATGCGGATAAAGAAGGTTTTTTAAGATCAAAGACTTCTCTCATTCAAACCGCGGGCAGAGCGGCGAGAAATGTCAAATCATTGGTTATTTTTTATGCATCAAAGATGACACAAGCAATGCAGGAAGCAATAAGAGAAATGGAAAGGAGGAGAAAAAAGCAGATTGAATACAACAAAAAACATCATATTATTCCCCATACCATTTCAAAAGGCACGGAGGATAGTATTGCCGAGATGTGTGAAATGGACTATAGAGCAACAGACAGACTGGTGGAACTCTCCGGTGAGTATATAGAAAGGAAGAAATTGCCAAAGGTGATAAGGAAACTCACCTTAGAGATGCAAAAAGCATCGAAGGACCTGGATTTTGAGACTGCGGCAGCCTTGAGAGATAAGATATCTGCACTTAAGGAATTGGATCTTCAAGGGTAAATTTAACCTCTTTTGATTTGAAGAGGATTGACCTGTGATTTTTAAATAGTAATTACACAAGGATTTTATATAATTAGAAGGATGAAAGTTTTAGTTACCGGTGGCGCCGGCTATATCGGCAGTTTTATCGTTAAAGCGTTGGGAGAAAAGGGATATGATGTTCTTGTCTATGATAATCTCTCCACTGGCCACAGCTGGGCGGTTTTATATGGAGAGTTTATTAAAGGAGATTTAAGTGATAAGAAAAGACTGGAAGATGTTTTTTCCTATTTTAAGCCTGATGCAGTAATTCATATGGCAGCATCTATCGTTGTCCCTGAATCTGTTAAATATCCTTTGAGATATTATAGAAATAATGTGATAAATAGCATTAATCTCCTGGAAACATGTGAGAAATTTGATGTAAAGAAATTCGTATTTTCTTCTTCCGCCGCCGTTTACGGTATTCCTCGTGTAAATCCTGTTGAAGAAGATATGACACTGAATCCCATAAATCCTTATGGATATACAAAACTTATAGTAGAGCATATTTTGCAAGATTTAGAAATCCAACATGTAAACTTAAGATATTTTAATGTAGCGGGGGCAGATGAAAAATGCAGAATTGGCCAGGTAGTAAAGGATGCTACCCATCTTATTACCCGTTGTGTGCGCACCGCCTTAGGCAAATACAGGTGTTTGGAAATTTACGGCAACGATTATGATACGGATGATGGAACATGCATAAGAGACTATATACATGTAGAGGATTTAGCGCAGGCTCATATTTTAGCTCTGGATTATTTAGTAGATGGCGGAAAGAGTAGTATATTTAACTGTGGTTACGGTCATGGTTATTCTGTTCTTGAGATGGTAAATAAAACAAAAGAAGTAATGAACATAGATTTTCCTACAAAGTTTAAAGAAAGGAGAGATGGCGATCCGCCTGTTTTGATAGCCGATTCAAAAAAGATTAGAAAAACATTGCATTTTAAACCACAGCACGATGATTTGGAATTCATTATAAGAACAGCAGGTAATTGGGAAAAGAAGTTATGGGAAGAAAAGCTTATTTAGACTATTTTTTCCCTTCATAGATTAACATTGCCTCTTCAACACTTACTCCCCTATAAGTAATAGCGGATATGGCATTGCACATCCTTATAGCTTCTTTTAGCGATTTTTGATGGATGTTCCTGCCGGTGGCATTTCCTGCTGCTCCACTTATGAATATCTGGTCATGTAGTCTTTGAAGAAATGCTTTAACATCAACACTAGGTCCGCCTGCACACAGAACCTTTGTCCTACCTGCAGCCATTATTGCTTCCTTAAATATCTCTTTGGATTCTTTTCCCTCTCGTTTCGGATAGTTTACTTTGACAAAATCTGAACCTAAACAAGCACCTATCCCGGTAGCACCGGCAATCAGATGAGGATCTTTTTCATCTTTTACCGCTATTCCTCGGGGATATATCCATAAAACCGTAATGAGTCCATTTTGATGAGCCTTGAATACCATCTGTGCCGCCTCTCTCAGCATCTGACTTTCATATTCACTGCCTAAGTAGATGGTATATCCTACTCCTGCGATTTTAAGACCACTTTGTTTTTTAAATTGAACTACTTGTTCTATATCTATCCACTGTTTTGATATAGGATCCATCTGACCTGTTTTGATGAGATTGGTCTTAGAATTCAGCTTTACAAGATAGGGAATATTCGGATAATCTCGGCCATATAAAGAGATAAGCCCTAACTGTGTGGCAAAAATACCAATTTTCGCTTTACTGGCTATTTTGAATAAATGTTCGGGATTTGCATCATCTATATGAATATTTTCTCCGTAAAAATCATTATTCAGATGTTCTACTTTTTGGTCGCCTGCAAAGAGCATCAATCTATCCGTTTCTCTGGTTATCATTTGATAATTTTTGATATATATATCTTCTACTTCCAACGGAACATCTAAAGGAACTCTCATAAGAACCTCCTATTTTAAAAATCTGTTATATCTTATCTCTTTTTTAAGTTCTTGCAAACACCTTTGGTGTTTGCAAGCAAATGACAAAGTCGTTTGTCTTGCAAACTAAACCCTCTTTATCTATATTTAATTATGATGTTTGAATTGACGGCGATAGAGTTTTTCTCTGCGGCTCATAGTTTGAGAAATTATCAAGGACCGTGTGAAAGGCTACATGGGCACAATTTTAAGGTAGAAGCAACCATCAGTTGCAAAAAATTAAATGAATTGTCTATTGGCATGGATTTTAAGGAAATTAAGGAAATCTTAAGAGATATATTAAAAAAATTAGACCATACTTTTTTAAATGAATTGCCCTATTTTAAAAACATAAATCCCACTTCAGAAAAAATTGCACATTTCATTTATATGGAAATGAAAGGCAAAATTGATAACAATTGTAAAATGAAAGAAGTAGCTGTATGGGAGAGTAATAATTGTAAAGCGACTTATATAGGAGAAGAAAATGACGGATGAATCTACCTTTTCTGATCTCATCTTATCTCTTGCCCAAACCGCTTATGTGCAGTTGGGAATGATAGCAGATCCATTCAGCGGTAAAAGGATAAGAGATTTAAATTCAGCAAAGAAAACCATTAGCCTGTTGGAAGCGTTAAAAGAGAAAACACGAGGAAATCTCACCGATGAAGAAATAGAAATGTTAGAAGACGCTTTGTATGATTTAAGAACGGCTTTTATCAGTCAAAAAAGCAAAGGCAGTAGTTTATAATATTCTTATCTGTTCTGGTAAATCTATGATTATTTCTAATCCGTATTTTTCAGTATTGAATATTCGCCCCCATATCTCTACTGTTTTCCCCCGAAGAGAAAAGGGATCATAATTCAGGTTAATATTTTTGAATATAACAATCTTAAATTGTTTATTGCCTTTAAAATGCAGAAAATAGGTTTTTGATGAAGATAGATAAACCTCTGAGATTTTTCCTCTTATTCTGACAAAAAATCCTGCATTTTCTAATATTTCATTTATGTTTTCTGCATCAATTATTTTCAACGATTCTGCATTAAACTTTAAAGGCTGACCTTTCTTCCACAATTTCTCAAAATTTTGTTCGTATAGGTTGGCTATATCTACTCTCTTTAAAATTACTATATTTTCATTGTTTCTTGTATATGCAGATGCTGTCCAGTTAAATGAGCCGGTGATAACGATTTTTCTATCTATGATGGCAAACTTGTTGTGCATTATACCTTCAAAATCTTTATAGACATAGTTTTTTGATAATCTTACATCTATTCCTTTCTTTTTAAGAAATAATGATTTTGTATATTTATTTTCCAGAAAGTCGCCTTGATGTGCATCTATTAAAATTCTTATTTTTATTCCTCTTTTTTTAGCCTCTACGATTTTCCAGGCTAATTTTCTGGATGTAAAACAATACACGGCAACATCAATGTTTTTTTTGGCTTTTTCTATATATTTTCCTATGGTATAGACTGCTTTTTCATTAGGTGTAAAATATACTTCAATATCTCTGGCTTGGGATACTGAACATATAACGAATAAGAAACAGATAAATAGATATGTTATTCTAACCAATAATTAGGTGCCTCTCTGGTAATAATAACATTGTGCACATGACTCTCTCTTAATCCAGCATAAGTTATAACTATGAATTCTGCTTTTGTGCGTAATTCTTCAATTGTTTTACATCCTGCATATCCCATTCCAGATTTTAATCCCCCTATTAGTTGATGTAAAACATCACCTACCATTCCTTTGTAAGGAACTCTACCTTCTATTCCTTCTGGAACAAGTTTTGCTTCTGTTTCTTCTTGAAAGTATCTATCTCTTGTTCCCTGTTCCATTACACCCAATGAACCCATTCCCCGATAAACCTTGTATTTTCTACCTTGATAAATGATAGATTCACCAGGGCTTTCCTCTGTCCCAGCAAAGATACTGCCTACCATTGTTGCACTTGTCCCGGCGACAATAGCTTTCACAATATCTCCAGAGTATCTAATTCCACCATCGGCTATTATCTTTACACCATATTTTTCTGCTTCTTCTGTGCAATCAGCGATAGCTGTAATTTGAGGAACACCTACACCTGCTATTACTCGTGTAGTGCAGATAGAACCTGGCCCAATGCCTACTTTTACTACATTAGCTCCTGCTTCTATCAAGTTTCTTACACCTTCCTTTGTGGCTACATTACCGGCAACGATGTTTAGAGAAGGGAATCTTTTTCTTAGTTTCTCTACACCATTTAAGACCATTCGTGAGTGCCCATGAGCAGAATCAATTACTATTAAGTCTACTTCTGCCTCCACTAACTTTTCTGTTCTTTCTAATAGATCTTTGACACCCACCGCCGCTCCCACCATTAATCTTCCGTGTTTGTCTTTGGTAGCATAAGGATATTCTCTTCTCTTTCTTATATCTTTTATGGTGATAAGTCCTTTCAATTTAAAGTCTTTATCCACAATGGGTAATTTCTCTATTTTACTTTTTCTTAAATAGTTTTCCGCTTCTTCCAATGTTGTTCCCATTGGTGCAACGACTAAGTTTTCCTTTGTCATTATCTCTTCTACTTTTTTTGAATAATCCCTTTCAAACACTATATCACGGTTGGTTATAATACCTAATAGTGTTCTCTCCGTGTCGGTTACAGGTATTCCAGAGATATGATATTCACTCATAATGGATAAGGCTTCTTTAACGGTGTGATGTGGTTGTATGGTTATCGGTTCTAAAATCATTCCACTTTCTGATTTTTTCACTCTTTTTATTTGCTCTGCTTGTTTTTGAGCACTCATATTACGATGAATTATTCCCAGTCCTCCATATCTTGCCATTGATATTGCCAATCTGTGTTCTGTTACGGTGTCCATAGCCGCACTAATTATCGGTATGTTCAAATGAATGTCCGGGGCAAGATCTACCGAAGTATCTACATCTTTGGGAAGGACATTGGATTTGCGGGGAACAACCAGAACATCATCAAAGGTCAGCCCTGTTTTATCTTTTATTCTCAACATCTCATACCTCTATTCTATCAAAATTTGCAATGTACAAAAAAACCTTCCTTAGATTACACAACAATTTTAATCTGTTTTCCCTTAAATGTTTGTTTTCCGTCATGACCATTACATGATCAAAAAAATCATCAATCTTTTCTTTAAATGAACAAAGGATAGATAATACTTGTTTATATTGTTTTTCTTTTTTTAACCTTTCTATTTCTTTTTCTTTTTGCTTAAATTCTTTATACAATGCTTGTTCTTTTTCTTCTTCTAATAATGTTTCTTCTACATCTGTTTTATTAAAAGAGTTAGGAATAATGTTTAATACTCTCTTGAACATGAGGAAATATTTTTTCTGCAGGTCATTGATTACCATTATTCTATTATATGTATCGTATATATCTGAAAAATCTGCTTCCACTGCCGCCATTATTATATCAAAGTGAATCTTATAATTAGATATAAGATACTCTACAAATCGCCTCTTTATAAAATCCATTAAATTTTGTAAATGGTTTTTCCTTTTATATAGAGAAACTGCATAATCTATAATTTCTGGAATGGAGAGAAAATAGCCTCCGTCTATAACAATTCTAATGATTCCTATGCAGGCTCTTCTTAAAGCATAGGGGTCTTTTTCACCGGTAGGCTCCAATCCTGCTAAAAAGCCACCTGTTAAATTATCCATTCTATCGCAAATGGAAAGAATGGTGCCAGCATCGGTTTGAGGTAAATTGTCTTTTATTCCTTTAGGAAGGTAATGTTCGTATATGGCTTGAGCCACATCTTTTTCTTCAGTCTTTAAAGCGTATTCTCTTCCCATTATGCCTTGTAATTCAGGAAACTCATATACCATTTGCGTTACTAAATCTGCTTTGCACAGATAGGCAGCTCTTTTTACTGTTTTTTTGTCTTTATTTAGAATCTCGGCTATGTAAGATGATAATTTTTCAAGTCTTTCAACTTTTTCACTCATTTTTCCTAATTTTTCGTGGAATATGACACCTTTAAGCTTAGGCATATAATCCGACAATGGCTGTTTAATATCCTCTTTATAAAAGAATAATGCATCGTTAAATCGAGCGGAGAGCACCTTTTGGTATCCTTTTTTTACCACATCTTCATCCAAAAATGGATTGTCCGTCACTGCTATAAAATATGGAAGGAGATTTCCTTTTTTATCTTCTACCGCAAAACACTTTTCATGATTCTTCATAGAGGTGATGAGCACATCCTTTGGTAAGCCAAGAAAAGATTTATCAAATTCACCTAATATGGGTTGAGGATACTCATTTAAGAATATTGTTTCATTTAATAATGTATCGTCTTTTACTACAGAAACATTATTGTTTCTTTCTATTTCTCTAAATTCATTTAGTATTTTTTCTCTTCTTTCTTCAGAACTTAATATTACAAAAGATTTTCTTAATTTATCTATGTAATCTTCTTTATTTTCAACTTTTATCTCATTGTTTAAAAATCTGTGACCATATGTAATGTTGTTTGTTTTTATACCAGCAATCTCTAAATCTATTATGTTGTCGTCACAAATTGCCAAAAGATTATGAATGGGTCGAGAAAAACTATATACTTTATCACTCCACTTCATCTTTCTTTTAAATGGTATGGAGTCTGTGAATTTTTTCAAAACAGAAGGTAAAAATGGTTTTATATTTCTTCCTTTACCTTTTTTTATTAGAAATACATATCTTTTCTCCCCTTTTTTCTCTATCTTTATTTCCTTTGTGGTTGCTTGCATTCTTTTTAAGAAACCCTTTAAGGCATTTGTAACTTCACCGTTTTTAAATGCTATTTGTTCTGGAGGGCCATAGATCTTTTCTTGTTTTACTTTTGTCAAAGGAAGGATATTTGATGAGACGGTAATTCTCTTTGGTGTGCAGTATATATTAAGATTTTCATAATCTATGTCATATTCATTAAAG
>CAZVDS010000031.1:6155-10948 GCA_964626315.1 uncultured Desulfurellaceae bacterium | reverse complement strand
GATACACCATTTTCTGTCAGTGCTCTTCTGGTGGACCTTCTCTCTATATCCATTAAGTGGCTCAAGGTTTTCCCGGAAAGTAAAGAAAACGGTTCGAAATTCCATGTCTTTGGAAGGTTTATATCCTCAACCTGTTTTACATCTAAAAACACAATTACTTTGTCTTTTGGTCCATCCTGATAGAGCTGGAGTTGAGAATGCTGGTCTGTAACACCCAATGTTGTGATGGGTGTTTGCCCATAACCGTTTTTCCCCAAGCTTTCTGCCCACAGTTGTCTGAACCAATCGGAAACACAAACCAGATTATCTTTATAAACAAAAGAAACCAGTATGCTCTTATTATTTTTATATAGCATGTACATGGCGCAGGCAAACGCCTTTGAAAGATTTATATCTTGCATTGCTTTTTTCGCTCCATTTATGATCTCCATTATATCTATGCCGCAGGCTTTCGCCGCTAAAAGACCTACCGATGTAAAACAGGAAAATCTGCCTCCCACATCATCGGGAATATAAAAACAATCTATTCCTAAATCTTCTTTTATTTTCCATAGTGCACCAGTTTTAGAAGATGTGGAAAAAGCAACTTGCTTACCTATCTTTTCTCCCAATTTCTCGTAGATTAACATAAACAGAGATAATGTTTCTGTAGTATTTCCAGACTTGCTCACTATGTGAAAAAATGTCTTGTCTAAATCAAGAGAAAAGACTTTTTTTATACGAGCAGGGTCTATATTGTCTAAGCAGATAAAATTTATCCGATTCTTCCCGCATGTTTCCGCAAATACCCTTGCTCCCAAAGCTGAACCGCCAATCCCTATCTGAACAAAGTTCTCATATTTTCCTTCAATTTCTTCTTTTACAAATAAATCTATGTCTTCAAACAATTTTTCATTAAAAATGGTGTTTACAAACGGATAATCTGTTTGTGCTTCTGTTTTTTCTATTAGATTTTGCCATTCTTCTTTTTCTTTATTTGTAAAAAGTCCCTCAAAATCTATTTTCATGATTACCTCTAATCAAAAAAAGGGCTGGGGTAGCGTATATCTTTGTTATTGATTTCATTCGTCTCACATTATTTTTTCTCTATGACTGAAACACAAGTCTAATTTAGCTGGAAAAACTCTAAATCCTGTACCATGGTCATGCGGTCTACCATCAGGATATTGTCCAATTCGTATATCAACAAGAATTATTCCCTCTTTTAACAATTGACTAAAATTATCAAAATCAAAACCGCTTAATAACCATGCTTCATTAAACCAAAACTCCTCATTAGAGTCTCTGTCTCTTGCTTCTGCTTTCACATATAGCAATTTTGGGAGCTTCCTTTCAAAAGAGCTTTTAAGTATTTCTTTATTCCAATAACCTACAACCTCATTTTTGACAGTTATGAGATTTACACTGTCTTTTTGGATATCAATTTTAAAACCACGGACTCCTTTAAGCGTATTAAATTCTTTCGCATTTACAGTTGTATGTAATTCTTTTCTCTTATTGCCGCGTGCAGATTCATATCCAAATCTCTCCAACAAAACAGAATTTGCCTTAAGTGGTAGAGGAGATTTAGTAAATAGTGTAAGCATACTTTTAGCGTTTTTTCGTGCAGATTTTAATTCAATCATTGCAGCATTTGGACCTGGTATATTGTTTTCCTCTATTCCCAATAGGTCTTCTAATGTTTTACCGATACCTGTATTTCCAGCTCTGCGGGTTTTAATATAACCCATCTCTTTTATTATTTCTAATCTTTGTATCAGTTCGTTATACCCAATCATGGTGGGGGTCTCCAAAAATCAAGTATGTATTCAAATGTTGTGCTAAGAGTGATGTAATTGCTTGGCCAGCCAAAAATACCAACCTTGTTTACTAAATTTCTCTTGTCCCAGATGATTATATTTCTAAGCTCGTAACCTACTTTTTCCATAGCCTCAATAATATAACTATGGGTTGGGTACCGATGGTTGTTTTCCCATAGGTCATTAACATTAATTACACAATGAGCCTTTGGTTTCAAGAGTGGTAATATTCCCTTATAAATTTCGGCGAGTGCATTTATATATTCTTTGAGTTTCATTGTGCCAAGGTCTCTCAGATTATCTGAATATTGCTGGACCTTTTTATACTGTTTATTCTTGCGAAGGTCACTACGGAGGCTCTTATTTAATCTTTTATGATTTAACATATTAGCATAAGGAGGTGAGGTAACGCATAAAGATACAATTTCTCCATTAAGATATTTTGGAATATTGATTGCATCATCACAAATCGCAATCTGTTTTGTACTCTCACCAAAGTTCAACTGTGCCTGAATAAACCTTTTATTTGTAAATTCAATATATTCTTGATTAAGGTCAAACCCTACTGCATTCCTTTCTAAATCTCGTGCTGCAACAAGGGTAGTTCCAATACCTACGAAAGGATCAAGAACCAATTCTCCTTTATGAGTAAAGAGCTCAATGCACTTTTTAGGTAAAGCGATTGGAAATACGGCTGGATGTACATTTTTATCTCTAATATCTCTCTTTTCATAATATAATTCCCAAATAGCAACCTGTCCCTTAACCCACTCCTTAGCACTGAGGCAATTTATATGACTTTCAGGGCAAGAGCAGGTTTTTTTGAAGTTAATGTCTATTTTTTCTGCCATCTTTCCTCACACATTTTATACAACATTATTGTACACACCAATGCTTATACTAAGATTTATAAACCATTTTGATTATATTACAGATTTCAGAAAAGATAAAGAAAATGAATTGCCTCATATAAAAATCTATACAGACAGATTATATCCTTTCTCTCCAATAGCCTGGCTTACGACGCAGATGTGCTACAGCAACAACGACAATTTCGTTTGGATCAATACAATATAGAATACCGAAAGGAAATCTTCGAACAAGACATCTCTTAGTTTACCTTCGATTATTGGTCATATCTCTGGTGACTCTGCAATAGCTGCAACCGCTCGTTCTATTTCTGAGAGATAATTTGCTCCTAAGACTACCTGCTTGTGATTCATAGTATTTTGCTGCTTCAACCATTTCTTGCTCAGCGTAGTTTTAGTTTGAACCAGACAAAGATTTTTTGCGATCAGGAGGTAAGGTTTGGGTAGATAGTAAGGGATTCCAGAGCTTCCACCTGGCTTTGCCGTTATGGTGGAAGCACAGCCATAAAGCGAAAACATCATAAAAAACATAGGTAAAATTTTAATAGCCTTCATTTTTTGCCTCATGCCAATTTTGTTAATTTAACTGCTCAGAGATTCAGTTGCAAACTCCCCCTCTTAACCCTTTAAATGCCCCGTCTAAAATCAGGTTTTTATCTCTATTTCAGGTAACCAGTCTTTTGTATTCTCTCCCCATCTCTATAAATCAAGAGCAATATTTTTCCTCCGGATTTTGTGTTCTGAATCTCTTCTACAAGCGCTTGAGGTTCGTATATAGTCTTATTATTAACTGCAAGAATAATGTCACCACTTTGTAGCTCCATCTCTTGTGCTAAACTATTTTTATATACATAAAAAACAATAACACCTTCCTTTTTATCAAGACCGAAAACATTCATAAGTTCATGAGTCAATGATTCGATTCTTACTCCAAGACGAGCTCTCTGGCCGTAAGTGCTTATACTATTAGCATCGGGAGAAGATCGCTTTATTTCAGTAACCAATGGGTCGTTTACATAGATAGCAGTAGTTAATTTTTTCCCTGTGTTTGTTCCAAAATAAGGAATTGCTCCAGCAATCATATGTGGAAGCGCAATACGTAAATCAGAAGTCGTCCCTTCGCTTTTCAAAGTGGTTTTCCATAACTGAGAACGCATGTCTTTTGAATCATACGCCTCTAAGATTAAAAATCTCATATAAGTCGTTATGCTAATTTTTTCTGTTTCTGTCGTAGGTGGCACATGTATCCACGTCCAGAGAACCGGGTAGCTATATCCGCCGGAAGTAGTATAAGTTCTGGTGGAGATCTCTGTTTTAGGACTCCCTATCCCATATGCCAGGCGGATAAGCAGGTCTGCGCTCTCTTTACTGCCTACACGTTTATATCCTTTCTGTGACAGAGCATTTTCTATATACCTTGCAAACTCTTTGAATTGTAAATCGTTATCGCTGACGCCTTTCATGGCGGATGATATAGTGTAAGTTTTACCTCTTAAATAAGCGCCGGCATCAACTATCGAGTCAACTTCTACCGTATAATACGATCGGGGTGCTACATAGGGAGCAGTAGTGGTAGCGCACCCGCATATCAATAGAGCAAATATGCTAAAAACACCTAAAATTAATACAGCAGCTTTCATTTTTATCATTTTTTCCTCCTCTTTTGTCTGCAATGAGCGGCTAACATGTATTATACGGCCTAAATAATCTGACAAGTACTGCGAAAATTGCAGTATTTGTCATCCCTATATTTTAGGTTATTAAATCCATAAATACTTATGTTACGCCTACTCATACTAAAATAATTATCCTGTGCCTATTTGTCTTATACTGTATTTTTTGCAGTATAAGCTGGTTTTCAAAGTCTATCTGCAGGACTAAGCACACCCTTTCCTCCCTTGGCACAGGTGCTGGAACACTTATGCTGTTTAAGGCAGTTTGCCCTTTTAACATTAACTTCCTCTACTTTCCGATTTTGTTATACCATGTCTATTTTTTCTTTGTCAAGTCTATTTCTTCCAGCCTGTAATGAAATTAACTGAAAAGACAAGAATAGGTAGTAAGGTAATAAAGAAATATGACAAATCTGCGATTTGCCGTAAAAATTCTCTTAGAATTTTTATGA
>CAZVDS010000031.1:0-6055 GCA_964626315.1 uncultured Desulfurellaceae bacterium | reverse complement strand
TATGACAAATCTGCGATTTGCCGTAAAAATTCTCTTAGAATTTTTATGATAAGGCAAAAACACCATATCAAAGAGTGCTTGATTCTCCTTATGTAGCTGTTAAAGCTAAAGAAAAGCTCAAAACCGAATACAACCAGTTAAATCCGGCGGAATTAAAAAGAAAGATTACCAGATGGCAAAATAAGTTAATGGAATTGTGAATGACAAAATGGAACCTTGCATTCCAATTTCATTAAAAATTGTGTAATGAAAAAAAGAAAGTATGACAATTCTACGAATTGCCGTAAAAATCGGAGATTTTTATGAAAACTCTAAACATCTCATAATAATTTAAATGAGGCAATGAATGATCACTTCGTGTAGATTTTAATGAAGCAACATGGGAAAACGGTTCTATAAAGGTTTTTTAAAGCCCTTTGTAAGCCTTTCTTTCAATGTTCGTTTTAATATCTTACCCATCGTATTGCGGGGAAGTTCTTCAACAATTTCAAAATGTAATGGTCTTTGATAATCAACAAGTTTTTGCTGGCAGTGTTTTTTTAATTCTTGTATATTTATTTTACCGTCAAGCACAATTACCGCCATTACCTTTTCTCCTCTTTTTTCATCAGGAATGCCGATTACCGCAGATTCTCTTACTTGAGGAAATTCGTTGATTACTCTTTCCACTATAGATGGATAGACATTATAACCATTTGTAATGATAAGATCTTTTTTTCTTCCCACTAAGGTTAAAAATCCATCTTTATCTAAATAACCTAAATCCCCAGTGTAAAAGAATCCCTCTTTATCAAAAGCCATTTTGGTAGCCTCTGGTTTTTTCCAATAGTGGCTGAATAGATTTTCACTTTTTATCTTTACCTCTCCTACTGTATTATTTTTTAAAATAGTTTCATCATTTTTATCCACCAGTTTCATCTCTATGTTATCTAATGGTAATCCAACAGAACCCTGTTTGAATGGTCCATCTAAAGGAAGAGAAGTTAATACATGACTCTCTGTCATACCATAGCGGTTTATTAGATTTTTATCAATAATCATTTCTATTTCTGGTAAAATCTCGGGGCGAATAGGAGCAGAACCACAGGTAAAGAGTCTCATTTTAGACCAATTTTTTGCTTTCTGTTTGAATTCTGGTCTTCTTAAGAAGGCATAATAGAGTGTGGGCACAGCCATAAAAACGGTAGCATCTTTAATTTTTTCCATAGTTTTTAAAGGATGAAAACGGTCTTCCAATATCATGGTGCTACCTGAGATAAGGGACAGATGAGCAGCAAAAGAAAGTCCATGAATATGAAACAGAGGAAGCACATTAAGCAATATATCTTCTGAATTAAATTTCCAGCAGTTTTTAAGAGAAAGAAGACTTTTTGCTACATTTTCGTGAGTATGAACCACGCCTTTTGGTTTTCCAGTAGTACCGGAGGAATAAAGTATAAAACAGTAATCCTCCTTGTTTACCTCTATTTCTTTAAAGTTCTTACTGACATTTGTTTCTGTTATATCAGGATCGATAATTCCCTTTAATGTTGGACACATCTCTTTTATTTCTTTGATTAATTTAGCTTGACTGTTGGATGCAAAAACAAACCTTGCACCACTGTCATTTAAGAAATATATCATTTCATCCCTGGTAAAATTAAAATTCAAAGGCAGAGAAATGCCTCCGCTTAGGATAATTCCCAGATGAGCTATTAGAAAAGGTAGTTTTTTAGGTGTATATAGAACAACTCTATCTCCTTTTTTTAATCCCTTTTGTTGTAAAAATGCGCCGACTTTCTCTGCTTTTTGTTTTAATTGTCTAAAGGTTATATTTTTATCATGATAAATGACAGCTGCCTTATTTTTGTTTTTTTCAAATCCGTATTTAAGAAGTTCTACAAAACTCTGCATAATTATTTTTTATTATATATTAAAATTGTGAGTTGGCACAGAGAAAATAAATTTTATAAATCCATTGATTTACATGCCATTTTGATGTAGAAATATACAGGGAGGATAAAAATATAATGATTAGCATAGATATAATCATAAGCAAGAAAAAGCGGTGGGATTTGAAGGATCATCTTATATCCTGTAATATTCGTTATTGGGAATGGTTTACGGAATTTGACTTAGAAGACGCCATAATCTCCATTGAAGCAGATGCTGTGAGTACGGTAGAAGAGATTTATACTCTTTTGGAGAAAATACATCCTGAATCACGGCTCATTCTTTCCAATGGAAGGCGCATAAAAACAAGAGAAAAAACATTTAAAGAAATAGAAAAATGTTTAGATGAAATATTAAAAGGAGTGTAGAATGTCTATCTCGCTTATCTCTTTCAAACAACTACAATCACAATTTGAAATGGCAAAGGAACGAAAAGTAGAAGAGGTGGAACATTTCGTTGCACAAAAAAGGATAGAAAAGGCTATCCAAACCACACTCAATATAGAAGACAGCGAATATAACACCTATATCTCAGGAAATTTCACCAAACAAGACATCAAAATCATTAAAAACCTTATTAAAAAAACATTAATTGATTTTAACATAGAAACTGAACTCCACGATTGGTGCTATGTAAATAACTTTAAAAATCCACGAATACCAACCATTGTCAGTTTACCTAAAGGTAAAGGAAAAGAACTAAAAAAAGATATGGAAGAATTGATAGATTATTTGAAAAAGTCTGTTCCCTCTGTTTTTGAAAGCAAAGAATATGAAGAAAGAATACAAGAAGTAATAAGAGATTACGAGGAAAAACAAAAAAAGCTATTTACAAGTATTGAAAAAGAAGCATATAAATTGAACTTTGTGGTCAAACCTTCCCGAGCAGGAATTGTTATAAATCCTGTAGTTGATGGGAAAGCTATCAACGAAAGAGAATTCAGTTTACTTTCTCCTGAGGCAAAAAAAGACATTGAAGAAAAAAAGAAACTATTAGAAGACGAAATAAGCGATTTCTTAAGAGAAAGTAGAAACCTGGAAAAAGAAAAGCGAAGCAAAATAGAAAAGATAAATGAAGAAATAGGCACCTTTGTTATAGCTCATAAAATAGAAGATTTAAAGCAAAGATACAAAGGAATAGACAATTTAGAGAGATACTTTGATGATATTGAAGATTATACCTTAAAAAACATTTCCATATTTCTTCCTCAAAAAGCCCCAGATTCTTTTCTCGCCGCATTTGCACCCAAACCAAAATACACAGAATACAAAGTCAATATATTTGTAGACAATAGTGAAACCAAAGAAGTATCTATTATCTATGAAGAAAATCCTACATACTATAATCTTTTTGGCAAAATAGAAAAACAAGCCTATTTTGGAGCATTCATCACAGACTTTACACACATTCGTCCCGGTGCTATCCATTATGCAAACGGTGGCTACCTTATCTTAGATGCATACTCTGTTCTAATTAATCCCCATGTATGGGAAACACTTAAAAAGACTATTTCTTCAAAAAAGTGTGTAATAGAAGAATGGACAGAGAGATACGGAATAATAGCATCCGAGACTATAAAACCTGAACCTGCACCCTTAAAAACAAAAGTCATTCTATTTGGCTCAGCATTTTTATATGAACTCCTATACGCATTTGATAAAGATTTCAAACATCTATTTAAAATGAAAACAGATTTTGACCCTATTGTTGAAGCAAGCTCAGATAATCTTACCCATTATATTGCCAGAATCGAACATCTCTGTGAAGAAAATACATTACCCAAACTTACTGATGATGCTCTAAAGGAAATTTTAACATTCAGTAGCCGCATATCAGAACACAAAAACAAACTTTACGCCTATACAGATAAAATAATAGATGTAATCAAAGAAGCAAATTTCTATGCCAAACAGGAAAAAATAGAAAACATTGATGCCCAACATATTAAAACAGCTATTCAGGAAAGCATATTCAGGAAAAATCTCATCAGAGATAAAATCTTAGAAATGATAAAAGAAGACAAACTTATCATAAATATAGATGGGAGAAAGACAGGTCAAGTTAACGGTTTGTCCGTCATATCATTGGGAGACTTTTCATTTGGTATACCAGCAAGAATTACTGCCCGCACTTTTGTAGGAAAAGCAGGAATAATTAATATAGAAAAAGAATCGGAAATGTCGGGTAAAATATTCAACAAGAGTGTATTGATTCTATCTGGTTATTTAGGATGGAAATACGCTTATGATAAACCACTGGGTATATCCATTACTTTAGCCTTTGAACAAACATATTCTATGATAGAGGGGGACAGCGCCAGTGTAGCAGAACTTCTATCTATACTTTCATCAATTGCAGAGATTCCATTAAAGCAAAATTTTGCGGTCACAGGTTCCACAAGCCAAGACGGAGTAGTTCAACCCATCGGTGGAGTCAATGAAAAAATAGAGGGATTCTTTGATGTATGCAAATTAAAAAACATGTTGGATGGAAAACATGGCGTGGTAATACCAAGAAGAAATATGAACAATCTCATCTTAAGCGATGAGGTAAAACAAGCAGTGGAAGAGAAAAAATTCCTCCTCTACTGTATAGACACAATAGATGATGCCATAGAATTGTTTACAGATATAAAAACCGGTAAAAAACTAAAGAGAGGATACGAAAAAGACAGTTTCCATTGGACTGTAGATAATAAATTACGAAAAATGAGTAAGTTTGCAGAGAAAAAAAAGGAAAATAAATGAGATGGATGGATGGTGGAGAATCACATGGAAAAGGATTAACAGTAATCATTGATGGAATTCCTGCAGGCTTAAAAATAGATTTAAAAAAGATCAACGAATATCTTCAAAAAAGACAGAAAGGCTACGGACGCGGTGGAAGAATGAGCATTGAAAAAGACTCCGTAGATATAAGAGGAGGAATGAGAGGAGGAGAAACAATTGGCTCTCCTGTAGTTTTATTCATTGAAAATAAAGACTGGGTAAACTGGAAGGAAAAGATGAGTCCTTTTGAAGTAACGAGAGAAAAATTAATCAAACCCCGACCCGGTCATGCAGACCTGCCCGGCTATCTCAAATATGATAGGAAAGATTTAAGAGATATTTTAGAGAGATCCAGTGCCAGACAAACAGCAACTCGCACTGCAGTAGGAGCAATAGCTAAACAAATATTGGAAGAATTAAATGTCTATACAACAGCTCTTGTAAGACAAATAGGAAAAATATGTTTCTCTCAAGATATCAAAAGTGGAAAAACAATAAGACAAAAGATAGAAAAATCTGTTGTTCGTTGTCCGGATGAAAAAATTACAGCACTTATGTGTGAAGAAATAGAAAAGGCAAAACAGGAAGGAGATACATTAGGGGGAATAATAGAGATTATCTGTGAAAATATAATACCAGGTTTAGGTAGTTACGCTCAATACGACAGAAGATTAGATGCTCACCTTGCCTTTTCCTTAATGAGTATTCAAGCTATCAAAGCAATAGAAATAGGAGAAGGAATTAAAAATGCTTCAAAAAAAGGCTCAGAGGTGCATGATGAAATATTTTATTCTAAGGATAGAGGCTACTTTCGTAAAACAAACAGAGCAGGTGGCTTAGAAGGAGGAATGAGTAATGGCGAAAATATCATCCTTAAAGCATATATGAAACCTATACCTACACTAAAAAAGAAATTACATTCAGTAAATATAGAAAGTAAAGAGGAGGAGTTCGCCTTTTTTGAAAGGTCGGATGTCTGTGCAGTGCCTGCCGCATCTATAATATGTGAAGCAGCTGTATCTATAGAACTAGCATCTTTTTATTTGGAAAAATTCGGTAAAGATACAATAAATGAACTAAAAGAGAATTTTTATCGTTATAAACAATATCTTAAAAGGAAATGAATATATTCCTCACCGGATTTATGGGTTCGGGAAAAAGCAGTGTAGGAAAGAAATTGTCCCAAGAGATGAACTATGACTTCATAGACACAGATGATTTTATTGAAAAACAAACCAATAGGAAAATTGAAGATTTCTTTGATAAAGGTGAGGAAAAAATATTCAGAGAAAAAGAAAAAGAATTTTTACAAAATTTTAATTTAGAAAACACCATTATATCTACTGGTGGAGGA
>CAZVDS010000030.1:0-11047 GCA_964626315.1 uncultured Desulfurellaceae bacterium | reverse complement strand
CCCCGGGCAGGACTCGAACCTGCAACCTAGTGGTTAACAGCCACCCGCTCTGCCAATTGAGCTACCGAGGAACAAGACACGAAATTTATATAGCGTAGAGAGGCAAAAGTCAAGCCCGCAAGAGACAGCTCTTGCGGGCTATAGTTTTATTCTGTGATTTCTACTTCTTCAAAGCCTTTTCCTGGATATAGTTTTGCAAATCCCATAACACCACCTGCAAGCAAGAGTTTTCTATCTCTATCAGACAACTCATATACAAGAGGAATGTCGATGTTTTTTGTTTCATCTGTCATGATTATTTCGCCTTTATCCTCAATTAATGCCTTTCTTGTGTCTTTGAGTGTTAGTTTATCTTCTTGATCAATCTTGTCATAATCATCAGGATTTTTGTATATAAGAGGCAAAATACCGAAATTTATGAGATTTGCTTTATGAATTCTTTCAATAGCTTTTGCTACTACTGCTTTTACTCCTAAATACATCGGACATAAAGCGGCATGCTCACGAGATGAACCCTGACCATAAGAATCCCCTCCTATGATGACTGTATATTCACCCCTTTCTTTAACTTCTAATGCTCTTTGAGGAAAGCTGGGGTCTAATGATTCGAATACATAATTGGCGTATTCGGGAACATTTGATCTATATTTCAATCTGGTGCCAGCAGGTGAAATGTGATCAGTAGTAATCTTATCCCCCACTTTAATAGTTGCTTCAGCTTTAATTTCGTCGGGCAATGGTTCTGATATAGGTGCTTCTTTAATATTTGGGCCTCTGTATAATTCTACTTCACTTCCATCTAATGGTGGCGTAATTACAGAACTATCATCAATATGGAAGTATTCCGGCAATTCAAACTGAGGATATTCAATACTGAATTTTTCTTTCAGGTCCCTTGGGTCTGTTAATACTCCAGTTATAGCCGTAGCGGCGGCTGTTTCAGGGCTTACTAAATAGATTGATGCACTTAGTGTGCCAGATCTGCCATAGAAGTTTCTATTGTTTGTTCTCACACTTATACCGTCAGTCTTTGGTGCATACCCTATACCGATACAGAAACTACAAGAAGGCTGAACTAATACTGCACCAGCAGCAATGATCTTAGAAAGCCAACCTTCATCTGCTGCCATTCTAAATACTTGTTTTGAGCCAGGAACATATACCAGCTGAACATTAGGATGAGCATGCTTTCCGTCTAAAATCTCCGCTACGATCCTACCATCTTTATAAGAGGAATTGGTACAGCTTCCTATACAGACCTGGTCTACAGCCATACCTTCAATTTCTCTTACTTTTACTACATTTCCTGGTGAATGAGGTTGGGCTACCATAGGTTCTAATTCATCCAAGTTTATTTCTACTATTCTATCATATGTAGCATCAGGATCTGGCAGAATTTCCTTCCAGTCTAATTCTCTTCGCTGAGCTCTTAACCACTTTTTTGTAGTATCGTCTGAAGGGAATATACCAAAAGTCATACCCATTTCTGCACCCATGTTGGTGATTGTTGCTCTTTCTGGCACACTTAATGTCTCTACACCAGGTCCAATGTATTCAGCAACCCATCCCACATTACCTTTTGTGTCAAAAATTTCCAATGCTTTTAGTATTACATCCTTTGCTGCAACAAATGGTTTAAGTTTACCTACCAGTTTTATGCCCACCACCTTTGGACATGTAAGATAAAAAGGCATACCTGCCATAGCTGCGGCTACATCCATTCCTCCTACTCCAATGGCAATTTGTCCTATTCCGCCGCCAGTTGGAGTATGAGAATCTGAACCTAAAAGAACTGTTCCTGGTTTGCCAAATCTCTCTATCTGGACTTGATGACATATTCCATTTCCAGATCGGGATAAAAGCTCGCCATATTTGGCGGCAAATGTTTGTAGGTATTTGTGATCATCTGGATCTTCAAAGCCCATCTGAATAGTTTTATGGTCTACATAGCTAAGAGCAGGATTTGTATGAGCTCTATCTGCTCCCATTTGCTCAAATTCCAAGTCTGCCATTGTTCCAGTAGCATCTTGAGTGAGAGTTTGATCAACTTTAATGGCTATTGGTTTTCCTGCAACAAGGTCCCCCTCTACAAGATGTTGCTTTAAAACCTTTTGCACTACATTAAGTCCCATTTCTCCCTCCTTCTTAATATATTTTTCCTTTTTAAATTTTTATACATATTTTTCTATTAAATGTCAAAGTGTTTCTAAGTTCTTAAAAATAGAAGTTTTTTACTGCAATTTTAACAATAATCACATTAAGCTTGACAACTGCCTTTGGCAGTTGCAAGGTAAGTTTTGTCAGAATAAAACTTACCTTGACAAACGCTGTAAACGTTTACAAGATTAAATTTAAAAGAGATTAAAGCTTGACAAATTATATTATTTAAATTAGATAAAATAATATGGTAGGTATAGATATTGGTATATGGTCAACGAAGATAGTTGACCTGCAGAAGAAGAAAGGAATTTATGAATTAAGAAAAGCTTATATATTTCCTACAGACCGCTCTGTAGTTATGGGCAAAGAAGTGGAGAAAGAAAGGCTCTCTCTCTTTTTAAAGCACACATTACAGCGATGTAAGTCGCGTTCTAAAAAAGTGGCAATTTCTCTCAATGATGAAAATTGTATTGTTAAGTATACTCGGATAGCGCAGGCACCGGAAGAGCAAATAGAGAAACTTTGCTGGAGAGAGATGGAAGGTAATATTCCATTCAACAGGGGAGAGGCAAATATAGATTGTAAAATAATAGATATAGATAAAGAAAAAAGAGATATGGGTGTTGTTGTTGCAACAGCGAGAAAAGACCTGGTTGAAAACCTCTTGAGTATATTTAAAAAAGCAGGATCAGTATTAACTATTATTGATGCGGATGCTTTGGCTTTGTATAATATATGGGAAGTAAACTGTGCATTAGAGAATGAGAAAAATGTGCTAATTATAGATATAGGCTCAAAGCTTACTAAGATACTAGTTATCATAGACGCGAAACCTCGTTTTAATAAGATGTTTTATATTGGTGGGTATAATATAACAAGCGAAATAGAGAATAAATTTGGAGTAGATGAAAATGAGGCAGAACGCATGAAAATAAGAGCGGCTGAGGACCTATCTGTTGAGAGAAAAGAAGAAATACTTGCTATTGCTCGTGGAAAAGTAGATAACCTGTTTACAGAAATAAAAAGTGTTGTAGATTTATTTTATCAAAATGCAGGTGAGTATTCTCCTCCAGTGAAAAAGATTTTTCTATGCGGAGGCAGTAGTGGATTGCCTTTTTTGAAAGATGTGGCTAAACAATATTTTGATGTTTCCTCTGTTGAAGTATTGAATCCATTTGGTGTATTTGTTGTCAAAGGAAGTTTAGAATATATAGAAAAAAAAGCATCAAGTTTTGCTATTGCCGCTGGATTGGCATTGAGACAATGATTGAAATTAATTTAATTAAGAAAAAAGCAAGGAAAGAGGCGAAAATAAAATGGTTTTTGATTGCTATTATTTGTGAGATTGTTGTTATTGCTGCGATTGGTCTATGGCAGTATTCCAAAATTATAAGTTTAACAAAGGAAAGAGAAAATCTAAAATTTGTAGAGGAGAAATTGGCGAGTGTGAAAAAAGACATATCATTAACTAAGAAAAAAATAGAGACGGTAAAGAATCTGAGCAGTAATAAAGGTAAGATGATTTATGTACTCAGGTCTGCGGTAAGCGATTTGCCATACGATGCATGGTTGGTGAATTTTTATCTAACAGGAAACGATATTTCTATTGGTGGAAGAGCAATAGGGGCAGAAAATGTGGCTTTATATGTAAAAAATTTGTCTGCAGATAAGAAGTTTTCTAATGTTGGTTTTAGAGATTATGGTATTAGAAAAAATGAAGGGTATAAGCTGCAAGCAGTATACGATTTTTCTGTAGGTTGCAATGTTAAGAATAGGTAAGATATTATCTAAAAATAGGAATATTGTTATAGTTGTGGCAATAGTTATTATTTTCATTTTATGGTATTTTCTTTTGTTTGCTCGTTTTAGTGGACAAATAAGTGAATTGTCTGCTGAGGTTATCAGATTAAACGGAATAAAAAATAATGATATTCCTCGATTAGAGAAGAAACTCAAGCGAGAACAACATTTGCTAAATAGTTATGCATCCATTTTACCCAAAAAGAAAGAAGTGCCAGCTCTTCTTACAAAGATTTGCCTGGTTGTGAAAAATTGTGATGTGAATCTTCTTTCCTTTAATCCACAAAATGAAGAGATAAAGGAAATCTGTGTGAATGTACCGGTGAGATTGAGAACGAGGTCTACATTTGGGAACCTATCTTGTGTGTTCTCTAATTTCCTAAATATGAGAAAGGTGGTTGATGTAAAAAGTTTTTCTTTGACCAATCCGAAGTTGCAGAAAGATGGAACTGTTCTTATTGATGGGGAGTTTATAATAATGACTTACTATCTCAAGGAATGAAAATGAGAAAGTTCATTTTCCTGGTGTGTGTCTTATACTTTTTAGGAATGTTTACATTTAATGCTGTATGCATGGTTCGTGACCCCTTTCTTGATCCTATAAAATACAAAGAGTTGATGGAAAAAAGGGTGGGAGAAGTAAAGAAGGGAATAGTAATTTCTCCCTCAGAGATATCTGTAAAGATGATTGTATGGGGAGAATTGGGTAAACATGCCTTGCTCTTGAGATCTGACGGTACTGCACGGACGGTGAGAAAAGGTTATAAAGTGTGGGGCTTTAAGGTGAAAGAAATCAAGAAAGACCAAGTGCAACTTATAAAGGAAAATAAATTGTATATCTTACCACTATTTGAGGAGTAGAGGTGAATGATGCATAACATACATAGATTTTTTATATTTTTGCTGTGTTTAATTGGTCTAAGTTTAACAATTTATGCAGGAAATGCGAAGGCTATAAACAAGTCTCGTGAAAACGCTCGCATCTCGTTTGATGTGAGAAATGCAGATATTAAAGATGTTTTGTCAGTGCTCGCTCGGGTAAGTGGATTAAATATCATTACCAGTGATGAAGTTAAAGGAACATTGACCATGCGTTTAGAAAATGTGCCCTGGGATCAAGCATTGGATCTTGTATTAACACAGAAGGGTTTATCTTGTGAGAGAATTGGTAATGTATTAAGAATAACCACATCTCAAAGGTATATTTCTGAGAAGCAAGCAAAACGCAGGGCAATTGAAGAAGAAAAAGAATCAGAGAGGCAAAAGAGGTCAATTACTGCTGTTATAAAATTGAATTATGCAAAGGCAGGTTATGCGCGAAATATCATAACTAAGTTGGTATATGGTAAAGGTGTTAAGCCAGGTTTAATTGTAGCGGATGTAACGAATAACAGTATTATTATTCGCGATATAAAAGAAAATATTATCAAGATTAAGAGGATAGTGAAAGATATTGATATTCAGAGAAAACAGGTAGAGATAAATGCTCGTGTAGTGCAGGTGTCTAAGCCATTTGAGAGACAGTTGGGTATAAAATGGGGAGGAAATTATCTTACACCTTCTGGCAAACATACCTATATAGGTGTAGGTGGTTCAACTTCACTGATAGGACAAGTAAAGCCGGGCGGCGTTCTTCCTTATACATCAAATTACATCGTAAATTTACCCACTACTATGACTGCAGGTACACTCGGTCTGGCTATAGGTAATGTGAGGGCGAATTATAACCTTGACCTGCAATTAGAAATGGCACAGGATCAAGGCTATTCTAAGATTATTTCTACTCCTCGTATAATTACATTAGACAATGAAAAAGCGAAGATAAAAAGTGGTTTGGAAATTCCCTATCAGGAAAAAACAGGTGAAGGGAATACTTCTGTGACATTCAAAGAAGCGGTATTAAAATTAGAAGTTACACCGCATATTGCTCATAACAACAAGATTGTGATGGAAATAAAGGTGACTAAAGATTCTCCAGATTGGGCTAATGTGATTGGTGCAACTGGCGAACCTCCTATAAAGAAAAATGAGGTGACTTCCACAGTAGTGGTTGATAATGGTCAGACCATCGTTATTGGCGGCTTAATAGAGGAGACAAAGTCGAAGAGTGTAACAGGTGTTCCTGGGCTTATGACTATCCCTCTTTTAGGTTGGTTATTCAAGTCAGAGACTTTAAAAAATCCACATGATGAATTACTTGTGTTTGTAACACCGAAGGTAATTCCCATTCGTTAAAGTTGATTGTAAATAGAAAAGCATACCATGATTATGAGATATTGGAGACTTTTGAGGCAGGTGTTGTCTTAAAAGGAGCTGAGGTAAAATCTTTAAGAGAAGGAAGAGCAAATTTGAAGGATAGCTATGCTGATATTAAAGATGGTGAGGTATGGCTTTTAAATTTTCACATAAGTCCTTATCCTCAAGCAGGAATATTTAATCCTAACCCATATCGGGATAAAAAAATACTCCTTCACAAGCGGGAAATTAAAAAACTTACAGTTAAGGTAAGAGAAAAAGGTTTAACCTTAATTCCTCTTAAAGTGTATTTTAAAAATGACAAGGCAAAGGTTGAAATTGCTTTAGCTAAGGGAAGGAAATTGTATGATAAGAGAAGGGTTTTAAAGGAAAAAGAGTTAAGGAGGGAAAAGGAAAGAGCTCTTAAGGAATATTGAGGGAATTTGTCTTCGGTGGTTGCCTTGATTTTTCTATAAAGTTATTTATCTTTATTTTACAATTTTTAAGGGGGTGATTTGGGTTCGACAGGGGTGAAAAGTAATGCTTAAAGTGCATGCCGAGTTTCTGCTAACTCGTAAAATAGCAGAGAAAAAGTAATCGCAGATAGAAATTACGCATTAGCGGCTTAGAAAGCGGCGCTTCTTTTGTGACTCTCCTTACCCGGAGTTGCAAAAGGGGTTAAACCCTAAGGGTAAGAGAATGTGGTTTTCCTCAGGGCTGCATTTCTAAATATGAGGGAGGGGATTTAATGGCTTGCTATCTTCAAAGGTTAAATCCCTTTTTAAAATTAAAGAAGATAGCTAAGCATGTAGAGCTTGGGCATGAAACATCCTTGGACGCGGGTTCAATTCCCGCCGCCTCCACCATTTTTTAATTATAAAATTTCTTGTCTTTAAACGCCTGAAAGGTTATAATTCGTTTTTAAAGAAATTTTTGGAGGTAAAAATGATAACTTCGGGTTTTGCGCAGTTCATGAAAAAAATGGCTGTAGATAAATTGGTCAAAAATGTTGATACCAGTGATTTAGAACAAAAATTATCATTATGGGCAGAAACAGGAGAAAATAAAGATATAAAAACCCTGACCACTCTTTTTGCATTAGGAGAGAAGTTTTTAGGACTTCCTTCTAATATATTAAAAAAAAGCATGAAGGATTGTAGTGTTAGAAAGCTGTTTGTAAACTCACTACAAGGTGTTCAAATATATGGGTACCAGGAGCCTTTAAGAATCAGAGCTCCGTTTTCAGTTGTTTATAATTTGAGCAATGTGTGTAATCTTAAATGTAAGCACTGCTTTCAGAGAGCAGGTGAACCTTTGACGGATGAGATTAGTGATAAGAGAAAGTTAGAGGTGGTAAAAGAGTTGGGCGAAGCAGGAGTATCATCTATAACCTTTTCTGGCGGAGAACCACTAATGTATCCTTGTTTTTTTGATGCACTGAAAATTGCTAAAAGTTATAATATATTTGTGTCCATAGATACAAATGGAACCCTTATTGATAGGGATATGGCTTTAAAATTAAGGGAAAATGGTCTTGATTATGCTCAGGTGAGTATAGATGGTGTGAACCCTCAAACCCATGATGAGTTTAGAGGGGTAGAAGGTTCTTGGGAAAAAGCGGTTCAAGCTGTAAAAAATTTAAATGAGGTGGGTGTGGTTACGGCTGTTGGTGTTACATTACATAAATACAATATAGATGAGGTATTTGAGTTGATTGATTTTGCTCAAGAACTTAAAGCTCACCGCGTTGTTGTTTTTCCCATTATTCCTGTAGGAAGAGCAGAAGAGATATTAGAGTATGATATTGATCCTCGAACCAGATGGAAGTTTTATAAAGAATTAGCAGAAAAGATAGACACAACAAGTATTGATATTGTCTGTGAGACGCCGCATTTTGAAATAATCACTTCTCAAATAAAAAAAGCAAAGAAAGAAGATTATAAGCCTGTAGATGGGTTGTGTTTCCCAATCACCACATTTTTCAATGCGAGTGTAAAAAATGCCATTGTAAGACCATTTTTAAGTATTTTTGGTGGATGTCCAGCAGGAAGATACTATTGTAATATTCAACCCAATGGCATCGTTTCTCCTTGTATGTTTTCTCCCTATGAGCCAGTAGCTGGTAATGTGAGGGAAAGGACATTCATGGATGTATGGGATAACAGTGAACTGTTTAATAATTTAAGAGATGCAACACCTATTAGAGAAAGATGCAAAAATTGTAAGTATTATAAGGTTTGCGGTGGTGGATGTAGGGCTTATGCTTATTCTACAACAAAGGATCCTTTAGGTCCTGATAAAAGTTGTTCACTATTAAGAACCAATTCCTTACGCTCAGCTACAGGCTAAAAAATTGTTAGCCGTAGTCATTGCGAGGAGCGCCTGTCTGCCCTGTCTGCGTCGCC
This sequence comes from uncultured Desulfurellaceae bacterium, assembly GCA_964626315.1. GTDB lineage: Bacteria > Campylobacterota_A > Desulfurellia > JAGGSF01 > JAGGSF01 > CAZVDS01. Next base: position 2,447 of record CAZVDS010000030.1, on the reverse strand, counting down.
TGCCTGAGCGAGGACATTCGCAGTCAGGCGGACGCGACAGGCAGGCGTGCTCCGCACAGGCAGGGAAGCTATTTTTAGAAATCCGTCCAATCCTGAGGTAATCCTGTAGCTTAAATTCTTTTCCCATCTGTGTTCTATAGAAGTATGGAAGCAAAGGGATATTAGCTTTCTCGCAAGATGCGTGCTACCTGAATAAGATTTCTCAATGAAGGAAAAACCTCTTTCCAGTTGCGCGTTTTTAGTCCACAATCAGGATTTATCCATATTTGATCTCTTTTCAATATGTGTAAGGCACGCTTGGCAATGCTTAACATCTCTCCTACAGAAGGTATGCGTGGACTGTGTATATCGTAAATGCCAAATCCTATTTCTCTTTCATAGTTGTAGTTTTCAAATGCGTTGATAATCTCTCCCTTACTGCGTGTTGCCTCAATGGATATGACATCGGCATCCAGTGCATCTATGGCTTCTATAATATCACCAAATTCTGAGTAACACATATGTGTGTGGATTTGTGTCTTCGCTTTTGCTTTACCTGTTGCTAATCTGAATGCTTTTGTTGCCCAGGAAAGATATTCTTTTCGTTTTTGTTGTTTTAATGGTAGTCCTTCTCTAAATGCAGGTTCATCCACTTGAATGATCTTTATTCCATTTTCTTCCAGTTCCTTTATTTCATCTCTCAAAGCTAAGGCGAGTTGATAAGCAATTTCATAACGAGGTATGTCTTCTCTTGAAAAAGACCAGTTGAGTATGGTAACCGCTCCTGTAAGCATACCTTTGACGGGTTTTTCGGTTAAACTCTGTGCAAATACTATTTCTTTTGTTGTCAGGGATTTTGTGCGTTCTATATCTCCAAATATGATTGGGGGACGAATACATCTGGTGCCATAGGACAAGACCCAGCCATTTTCTGTAGGAATCATGCCTTCCAGTTTTTCGCCGAAGTACTCCACCATGTCTGATCTTTCAAATTCTCCATGCACAAATACATCCAACCCCAATCCTTCTTGAACCCCTATCAGATGTGCGATTTTCTCTCTTATGAATGATTCATACTCTTTCTCTGTTATGAGGTTGTTTTTATACATTCTTCTTGTTTTTCTCAAAATTTTATCCTGGGGGAAACTGCCAATGGTAGTGGTAGGAAATAAAGGAAGGTTCAATACTTTCCGTTGTTCTTTTATTCTTTTTTTATAGGACATTTCTCTCGCGAAATCATTTTCTTTTAGATTCTTTATTCTTTCTCTTACATTTTTTCTTTTTATTCCTTTAAATTCTGTTTCATTTTCCTCTATTTTTTCTTTATCTATCGCTTTTTTGATGAGCGAAAGTTCGTCCAATTTTTCTACTGCAAAGGAAAGCAATTTCTTTATCTCTAAAGGTATATTTTTTTCTTCCTCTATTGACCAGGGGATAAACATGAGACTGGTTGAAGGTTGTAATATACAAATAGATGGATTTGTTTTTCTTATTATTTCTTTCACTGTATCTGCTGTTTTTTTTATGTTTGCTTTCCACACATTTCTTCCATTGATTACACCTAAAGCCAACAGCTTTTCTTTTGGAAAATATCTCATTAGATTATCGATGTTTTCCTCTCCATTTATTATATCCAGACCTATGCCCCCTACCGGTAGTTCTACTATTTCTTCATAAGAAGATATATCTTCAAAATAGGTTTGTAGTATGATAGATGGATTATTTATGGTTTCATATGTTTGTTTTATTATTTTGAGTTCCTCTTGTGTAATATCCAACACAAAAGCAGGCTCTTCTATGCTTATCCACTCTGCTCCTTCCTGTTCTAATTTTTTTAAGAGTGAATTATAAAGTGGTGTTATCTTTTCAGCAAGAACAGATAAGGGTTCCTCTGTTTTGCTAAGCTTTAGAAATGTAAATGGACCAATTATTGTAGGTATACATGAAAAATCATTTTCTTTTAGAAAAATAAAATCTCTTAGGATATTGCTTTTTTTTAATTCTAACTTTTGATTTTTTTCTATTTCTGGCACAATATAGTGATAGTTTGTATTAAACCACTTGACCATTTTTAAGGGCGGGATGTCTTTTGTTCCGCGAGCTAAAGAGAAATATAGATCTTCCTTTATATCTTTAAATCTTTTAGGAATAATGTTAAAAGACATTGCCAAATCCAACATTCTATCGTAAAGACTGAAATCACCGCAAGGGATGAAATCAATATTTTTTTCTTTTTGTAGGGTAGTACGCATAAGAAGAAGTCTTTCTCCCTCTTCCTTCATTTCATCTAAATTTTTTTCACCTTTCCATATATTTTCAACAGCTGTTTTCAGCTCCCGATGTGGACCAATAGTGGGAAATCCAATATTTCCAGTTAGTATCATTTATTCCTCCTGATATTTAGTTTAAGCTCCAAGTTTAGAAATAGATGTTTGTAAAGTCAAGCAAAAGCTTCGCTTTGCTTGACA
>CAZVDS010000029.1:870-11842 GCA_964626315.1 uncultured Desulfurellaceae bacterium | reverse complement strand
GGGGCGAGAGGATTTGAACCTCCGACCCCCAGTACCCGAAACTGGTGCGCTACCAAACTGCGCTACGCCCCGAAATTTATCTTTTCCAAATACTTTAAAGAAGAAAATACATTATATTTGGTTAAGTCTAATCTTACAGGTGTTACAGAAATAAAGCCATCTTCAATGGCGCGGAAATCTGTTCCCGGGCTTTTATCTACTTTCATTATATCACCGCCCACCCAGAAATATGGTCTTCCTCGTGGATCTTTTCTCTTCATTATGTGATCCCCGTAAACCCTTTTCCCCTGCCGTGTTATCCTAATACCTTTAATATCTGATAGGGGAAGATTGGGCACATTTACATTGAGAATAGTATCCTGGGGTAAGCCATTTTTAAAAGTAAGTTCTACTAATTTATTAGCAAAATAAGCCGCTGTATCAAAAAATGCCTTCTCATCATTTTCCACTACCAAACTGATGGCAAGCGAAGGAATGCCCATCAATGTAGCTTCGAATGCCGCCGCCACAGTTCCAGAATAAGTAATATCATCACCCAGATTCTTGCCATTGTTAATACCTGAGATAACCATCTCTGGAAGAGTTTTAAGCAATTCATTCAATGCTAAAACTACACAATCAGTTGGTGTTCCATCCACAATATGCACATTTTTCTCTATTTGCCTCAATCGCAGGGGACGATGAAGAGTAATTGAATGTCCCGATGTACTTCTATCCCTATCTGTGGCTACTACAAAAATCTCGTACTTCTCCTGCAGCTTTTCTCTTAAAGTATGTAACCCCTCAGAATAAATACTATCATCACCTGTTATAAGTATCATCTTAAATAGTGGTCGGGGCGACTGGATTCGAACCAGCGACCACTTGAACCCCATTCAAGTGCGCTACCAAACTGCGCTACGCCCCGACCAGAGTTATTATAACCGTGCATTTCCCTTCGTCAAGCTTGTATATAAAGTGAAGAATAAAAAAACCTGCCCAGAAAAGATGGAAAATATGTTATCTCTTCAAGAATTCTTTTAATAAAATTAATCTTTTTATTTAAATAAATAAAAGATGGTTTTTTCTTCAAACCTGAGAGCTTCATAGCCAACTGTTTTGCCTCTTCAATTCCCCCTATACCATCAACAAATCCCATTTCTTTAGCTTTTCTTCCTGTCCATATTGAACCATCAGCGCGTTTAAGAACACATTTCTTACTCAAGTTCCTACCTTCAGAAATAATATTGATAAACTCATCAAACACATCGTTAACCACAATTTGTAAGCATTTTCTATCTTCTTCCGTCTGTTCTCTAAATGGGGAACCTGTATCCTTATATCTACCACTCTTTATAATAAATGGTTTTAGTCCCAATTTTTCCAATGCTCGAGCGACATTTATGTTCTCAGAAATAACTCCTATACTACCGGTAATAGTTGATGGATAGGCTATAATCTTATTTGCTCCACAAGCGGTGAGATATCCTCCCGAGGTGGCAACAGACTCTAACAATGCTACCACTGGTTTGTCCTCTCTTATCTTCTTCAATGCTAAATATAACTTAAAACTGGAAGTAACCCCACCACCAGGAGAATTAATATCTACTATTATCGCTTTTATCCTTTTATCCTTCCGGGCATCTTCTATCACAGAAATCCATTCTTTGACAGATAAATCATTTATTATACCATTTATCTTAATAATGCCTATTGCCTCCCTTCCTCTATGCAAGGAAACAGCTATATTAACAACAAATAAAAAAATAAATAAACCTACCAAAACCAGTAAAATGCGCTTTATCACTATTTTCTCCGTTTACCTCTAAAGGAAAGCGAAATCTTTCTCTTGTCTTTATCCACTTTTAAAATGCGCGCATTCACCTCTTCCCCTTCATAGGCTTTTCTCCCTCCAAATTCAGATATGTGAACTAAGCCTTCTATTCCTCTATCAATCATAACAAAAGCACCAAAATCTTTTAAGCTTACTATTTTCCCTTTAACAAACTGATTTACTGAATATTTCTCGTTAACATCATCCCACGGATCATCTTTTAGCTGTTTCAACCCTAAGGAAATGCGTTTTCTATCTTTATCTACTGAAAGAACTTTAACCTTAATTTCATCTCCCATCTTAAGTTGAGGTTTTTCCGATGCATTCCACGAAAGATCGCTTACATGAATTAAACCTTCTACTCCTTCTTTTAGTCTAACAAATACACCGAAATTTGTAATTCCTGTCACAACACCTTCCACAATATTGTTCACCAAAAACTCCTTATCTACCTTGCTCCATGGCTCAGGCATTGCATGTTTTATACTCAAAGAGATTCTTCTTTCTTGAGAATCTATATGTAGTATCTTTACTTTTACCTTATCACCAACATTAAAATCTCTACTTGTTTTTTTCTCCCATGAAAGTTCATTATTGTGCACCAATCCCTCAATCCCTTCATCCACTTCTATAAAAAGACCATAATCTGCAACACGACTAACTTTTCCTTCAATAATACTCCCTTCTTTAAGTTTTTCTGCTATTTTTTGCCACGGATTTTCCTGTAGTTGTTTTAGGCCCAAATAGATGCGTTTTTCTCCACTTTTATCGCTTATTCTCATCACCTTTAATCTGATGTCCTCGCCTCTTTTCACTAAATCTGTAGGATGATTTACTCTTCTCCAGGACATATCCGTAATATGCATAAAACCATCTATGCCACCTAAATCAACAAATACACCATAATCGGTGATGTTTTTCACCACACCTTCAACCACTTTCCCCTCTTCAATTCTTTCTAAGAGTTTCCTTCTCTTCTGTCTCTCTGCTTCCTCGATAACCACTTTCCTAGAAACAACAACATTTTTTTTCTCTTCATTTATATTGATAATCTTTACATCTAATGTTCTACCCACAAATGCATCAAAATCAACTATTGCATCGGTATCCACTTGAGAACCGGGAAGAAATACCAAAAATCCATCAATGTCTACTCTAAAACCACCTTTCACTCGCTCTTTAAGCAAACCTTTTAGAGTGTTCCCATTTTTATATACATCTAATATCTTTTGCCAGGTTTTTATTCTATCCGCCGCTTTTTTAGAGATAGCAAGAAATCCATCTGCATTTTGCCTATTCAGAAAAACCACATCTACTTTATCGCCTACATTGACTGCTTTTCCATTAAACTCATCAATACTTACCACACCCTCACTTTTAAGACCCACATTAACAAATATTTCGTCGCCTCTTATGCTAATTACTTTTCCCTCAATGATTTTCCCACCTTCGATATTCTTCAATGTGCTTTCATAATTGTTTCTTTCATCTAAGACATTTAACATTTAATCCCCCTCCGCTATTTTGTGTAATTATACATTTCAACGAACTATTGTCAAACTAACTCATTTAAATTATAACGAGATGTTTAGAATTGCCGTAATTTCTTTTGAGGAGTAATTCGCTTGCTTGATAACATTATTTGTGATATATAATATCAATCCTTGCTCTCTTTAAGAGGGCTAAAAATCCATAAGGAGGTAGATGTGTGGTACGAACTTTTGTACATTGTTTCGCCTGTGCTTTCTGATGAAGCGGTGAAAGAAGTGCAGGACAGTATAGATGCTATCATAACACAGAATGGCGGAGAACTTCTAAAATCTGATGTTTGGGGCAGAAGAAAACTTGCATATCCTATTAAAAAGTATGAACAAGGGGTATATGTTCTTGTTCATTTCAAATCCTCATCCCCTCTTCTTCGCATCATAAATGAAAAGTTAAAATTCATGGAAAGTGTGATTAGGTTTATGGTTAGTAGAATGCTCAAGAAAGATATAAAGAAATATAAAGATGAGGCAAAATAATGGCTTATTATAATAAGGTAATTTTGATGGGCAATCTTACCAGGGACCCAGAACTGCGATTTCTTCCTTCGGGTATGGCTGTTTGTTCATTTGGACTGGCAGTGAACACACAATTTAAGCGGAGCGGTGAAACTGTGAAAGAAACCTGTTTTATAGATGTCACGGTTTTTGGTAAGCAAGCAGAGAATGTGCATGAATATCTTTCTAAGGGAAGGGCAGCATTGATAGAAGGAAGATTGCGTTATAGAACCTGGGAGGATCAGGATGGAAAAAAGCGTTCTAAGCATGAAATAACAGCACAAACGGTGCAATTTATAAATACATTTAAAGGTAAAGAAGATATATCTCAAGGAAGTGAGGAGAAAGATGATGTTCCGTTATAAAAAAAAAGATGACAAAGATAGAAATAAACATTACTCCTTTTTAAAGAAACGGGTATGTTATTTTTGTGTAAATAAGATGGATGAGATTGATTATAAGGATGTAGGTCTTCTTTCTAAATTTATCACGGAAAGGTGTAAGATTCTTCCTGGGAGGGCATCTGGTAATTGTGCTAAACATCAGAGAGCTCTTACTAAAGTGATAAAAAAAGCGAGAATGATGGCTCTTCTACCATTCACAGCAAGCAAGAAAAGGTTGGGTTATTAGGAGGAAAAGGTGAAGGTAATTTTTATAGAAGATGTAGAAGGAACAGCTTATGCAGGTGATATTAAAGAGATGGCTGATGGATTTGTGAGAAATTATCTCTTGCCACGAAAACTAGCATTTCCAGCCACAAAAAAGAATACTAGAATATTTGAAGAAAAGAAAAACATCATTTTAAAAAAGGTAGAAAAAAAGATAAAAGATATGCATAGTTTAAAACAAGAAATTGAAAAAAATACTCTTAGTTTTAAGAAAAAAGTGGGCAAGGAAGGAAAGCTATTTGGTGCTGTAACTTCTCAAGAAATTCAACATGCTCTTTTGGACAGAGGGATTGATATTGGACGAAAAGCACTTAAACTAAAAGAAGATATGAAGAAAACAGGTGAATATGTGGTTGAAATTGCTCTTTATAGAGACATAAAAGCAGATTTAAAGATTATTATAGAAGCAGAAGAGAAAGAAAAAACAAAAGAGGAATAATGCCAAACAATATTAAAATTTACCCTCAGGCTATAGAAGCGGAAAGAGCAGTGCTATGTTCTATTCTGTTAGATAATGCTGTAATGGCTGATGTTTTAGAAGGCGTTAAACCAGAGGATTTTTTTGATAAGCGCAACTGCATATTGTTTAAAGCTATGGTAAGATTGTATGAACAAGGAAATCCCGTTGATGTAGTAACATTGACCAATAAGTTAAAAGAAGAAGGAATATTAGATGAAGCAGGTGGATATGCCTACTGCCTACAACTACCTGATATTCTTCCTACTGCGTCTAATGCTTCTTATTATGCGGAAATTATACGAAAAAAATCTGTTTTGAGAAAACTTATAGATGTTTGCACTACCATCTCAACCATATGCTACAGTGAACCAGAAAATGTGGAAGAAACAGTAGATCTTGCCCAAGAGAAGATATTTGATGTTTCTGAAGAAAGATTAAGTTCTGGTTTTGTAGCTTTGCCGGATACAACGGAAGAAACGGCACAATATCTTCAGATGATTTCTCAAGGTAAACTGAGCTATACGGGAATACCTTCGGGTTTTACAGATTTGGATAAGCATACTGGCGGATTTCAAAAGGCAGATCTTATCATCGTTGCGGGCAGACCTTCAATGGGAAAGACAGCATTTGTATTGAATGTTGCAATAAATGCAGCCAGCACGGGACAAGCTGTAGCCGTATTCAGTTTAGAAATGTCTGTGAAACAGCTTGTCTTAAGGGTGCTTTCTTCTGTTTCTGGCGTGGATGGTTATCATCTGCGCACCGGTTATATAAAAAAGGGAGAATGGGACAAGCTCGCAAATGCATTCTCTTCCTTGGAAAATTTACCTATATACATAGACGATACGCCCATGCTTTCTGTATTAGATGTAAGAGCAAGAGCGAGAAAAATAAAACTGGAAAAGAATGTATCTCTGATTATTATTGATTATCTTCAGCTTATAAGGGGAATGAGAATGGAATCTCGTGTTCAAGAAATAACAGAAATTTCTCGTTCTTTGAAAATCTTGGCAAAAGAATTAAACATACCTGTTATTGCCGTTTCTCAGCTCAATAGAGGAGTAGAAACCAGGGATAACAAAATGCCAATACTTGCTGATTTACGTGAATCAGGAGCAATAGAACAGGATGCAGATGTTATTTTATTTATATATAGAGATGAGATTTACAATGAGAAAACTGAAGAAAAGAATATCGCTAGGGTAAAGATTGGGAAACAGAGGAATGGTCCTGCAGGGATGACAATAAAACTAAGCTTCTTTAGTGATACCATGACATTCAAAGACTTAGCAAAAGGGGTGGCATGAAGTGGATAAAGATAAGAGGTGCGTGCGTAAACAACTTAAAGAATATCTCTGCAGACATACCAAAATTCAAATTAGTGGCTGTAACGGGACCTTCTGGTTCCGGTAAATCAACGCTTGCCTTTGATATTTTATATGCTGAAGGTCAGAGGAGATATGTAGAGTCTCTGAGCACCTATGCTCGCCAATTTTTAGAGAGAATAGAGAAACCCAATGTAGAGTTAACCGAGGGACTTTCTCCTGCTATTGCTATCAATCAAAGAACAGTATCCGCTAATCCTCGTTCTACAGTAGGTACAATCACGGAAATTTATGATTATCTGAGACTTTTGTTTGCTCATATAGGAAAACCTTATTGTTATAAGTGCGGACGTCCTATAGTGTCTCAGAGTGCCTCAGATATTGTGGAGAAAATAAAAAAAAGAAAATATAAAAAGATTATTATTCTTGCTCCTGTTGTTTTGGAAAGGAAGGGTGAATTTTTAGATGCTTTGGAGAATTTAAGAAAAGAAGGTTTTTTAAGGATAAGAATAGATGGAAAATATCACTTATTGGAAGATAAAATAAGATTGGATAAAAATAAAAAACACAATGTGTTTTTGGTTATAGACAGATTGACAGTAGTGGATGATATAGGCTCACGACTCTATCAATCCGTTGAATTGGCTTTAAAAAAAGGAAATGGTTTTGTTTATATCTCTGAATCAGATAAAGATGATGAGATATTTTCAGAGAAATTTGCCTGTCCGGTGTGTGGAGTAAGTTATAAAGAGATTATTCCTCAAAGTTTTTCATTCAACAATCCTCAAGGGGCCTGCCCCTTTTGTGGGGGTTTGGGTGTAAAACACATGCTGGATATCAAAAAACTTATACCTGATGAAAACTTGAGTTTGAGAGAAGGAGCAATAAGACTGTGGAGGAGAAAACATTACAAGTTTTACCAGGTGATATTGAGAGAAGTGTGTGAATACTTTAATATAGATATATATAAACCATTTAAAGAACTCACAGAAAGACAAAAGGATATTATTCTTCATGGCTCAGCAAGAGAAGAGGTAGAATTTTATTTTAGGAGAGATGGTGATCTACATACTTACAAGAAGCCTTTCGAAGGTGTAATAAACCTCATTGGCAAACAATTTGTAGAAACAGAATCATCTATTGTGCGTAGAGAGATTAAAGAGTTGATGAGGGAATTTACTTGTCCAGAATGTAAGGGAAAAAGATTAAACAAAGAGAGTTTATCTGTAAAAATTAAAGATAGGAATATCATTGATATTACAGAGATGCCAATATCAAAAGCATATGACTTCTTTTTGTTTTTAAGAAAAGAGCTTACGCCATTTGAGGAAAGTGTAGCTGGGGGTTTGATGGAAGAGATTACTGCTCGTCTTAATTTTCTCACAAATGTGGGTTTAGATTACCTTACACTTTCTCGTCCTGCTTATAGTCTTTCAGGTGGAGAATCGCAAAGAATCAGGTTGGCTACTCAGGCCGGTTCAAAATTGGCGGGTGTTCTGTATATATTAGACGAGCCATCCATAGGATTGCATGCCTCTGATACCTTCAGACTTATAAATACATTAAAATCTTTACGGGATAATGATAATACGGTGGTAGTGGTAGAGCATAATGAAACTATTATTAGAGCGGCTGATTGGGTGATAGATATGGGTTACGGTGCAGGCATATATGGAGGAGAAGTGGTAGCTTATGGCACACCAAAGGATATAGAAAAGAGTAATACATTAACCGGACTTTATTTATCCAAAAGAAAATGCATAGAGAGAAATCCTTGTTTTAGAAAAGCGAAAAATTATCTTCGTATAACAGGAGCTAAGGAACACAATTTGAAAAATATTGATGTGGATATACCACAGGGTATATTTGTGTGTGTAACAGGTCCTTCGGGTTCGGGTAAATCTTCGCTCATATTTGATACCCTCTATCCGTGTGCAATAAACATTTTATATGGGATGGATATTCCCAAAGAAAAATGCGAAGATATTAAAGGAATTGAAAATATAGATAAGATTATCCATGTGGATCAAACCCCTATTGGAAGAACACCAAGGTCTAATCCTGTTACATATACCGGAGTATTTACAGATATAAGAGAACTTTATGCTCAGCTTCCCGAATCAAAGATGACAGGTTATACTCCTGCTCGCTTTAGTTTTAATGTGAAAGGAGGAAGATGTGAAAAATGTAGAGGAGAAGGTTTTGTAAAAATAGAGATGCAGTTTCTTTCTGATGTATATGTGAGGTGTGATGCTTGTGAAGGTAAGAGATACAATGAGGAAACTTTGACAATAAAATATAAAGGAAAAAGTATAGCTGATGTTTTGGATATGACGGTAGAAGAGGCATGGCTATTTTTTAAAAACATTGTGCGTGTTGAGAAAAAACTTAAACTGTTGAGAGATATAGGGTTGGGTTATATAAAGTTAGGACAAAGTGCAACTACACTTTCTGGAGGAGAAGCACAAAGGATAAAACTGGTGAAAGAACTCATTCGTCCTCAAACTGGAAAAACACTGTATCTCTTAGATGAGCCTTCAGTGGGATTGCATGCAGACGATATAAATAATTTATTATTCATTATAGATAGATTGGTAGATTTGGGTAATACCGTAATTGTTATAGAACACGATTTAGACATCATTAAAAGAGCAGATTATATTATTGACTTAGGTCCAGAGGGAGGAGAGAGAGGAGGACAACTGGTAGCTTGTGGCACACCACAGGAAATTATTCATAATCCTTATTCTGTAACCGGCAAGTATCTAAAAGAAAAAATAGAAATAGAAAATAATTATAAGCATATGGCAGCAAAATAACACTATTGCTGATTCTTTATTGTTTTTAAAATTTTTAAAAATTTTTCTACCAATTCGGGGTCAAACTGAGCACCTGCATTCTTTTTAAGTTCTTCTATAGCCTTTTTTCTGACAAAGCTTTTCTGTAGGGTCTGTTGCTCAACATTGCATCATAAGCATCCACATTTGCCTGTTTCAAAGACCTGATTAACCTTTTTAATGAATTCTTTTGTTTTCTCGGATGAGTGAAAATCACTGAATGTTTTTCCTAAAACTTGGTGTTGCGATAATCCAAGTTGAGATAATAACTTATTGTTTGCAGAAAGATATCTATAATTTTTATCTATCATATATACAGAATCATCGGCAGATTCCACTAAAGAACGATATTTTTCTTCAGACTTTTTTAATTTCTCTTCTTCTATAATTCTCTTTTCACTAATAAGTGCGATAACATACGCTATTATTATAAGGACAGCTACTCTTTCCAGTGTTCCTATGACAAGAAAACCTAAGGAAAAATAGGTTATATAGATGTGAACTAATCCGAGAAATATTGCAAGATAAACAACCTTTTTACGATACCATATAGCGGCTAAGCAGTTTTCTCAATAGCATCCCTTAATCCTCTTTTTTTTCAGCACCCTGTTTATAGAGTCTGCAAGTTCCTCGCTTGTTACGGGTTTAGCTATAAAGTTTTGTTTTCCTATTTCCTTAATAACCTCGTTTCCCATTTCTTTTTTAGTGACCATTGCTGTAAGAAATACGATTGGTATTTTGCTTGTTTCGGGATTATTGAGTAAAATTTCAGCTACTTCATCACCCGGCATCTCAGGCACCAGTATATCTAACAAGATTAAATCTGGTTTTTCTTTTTGAGCCAATTCAATTCCCTCTTTGCCTCTTGTAGCAGTTGTTACCTCAAAATCTCCTGTATTTTCTAAATTAGCTTTCACAAAAAAACAGAAGTCTTCCTCATCATCAATTAGGAGTATCCTTTTTTTTGTCATATGACACCTCGTTAATTTGATTTTTAGCTGAACGCAATTTCACAATAAACTTTGTCCCTTTACCCACTTTACTTTTTACATCAATAGTTCCTCTATGCCGATCTATTATCAAGTGTACCATACTAAGTCCAAGACCTGTTCCTTTTCCTGGCTCTTTTGTGGTAAAAAAAGGGTCAAATATCTTTAGTAATACATCTTTAGGGATACCCTCTCCTGTATCTTCAATCTCGATTATATTTACTTCGTCACCTATTTTAAAGTAATCGTTTGTTCTGTAACCGATTTCATTCTCTATCTGTGTTGCTACTTCGCTATATACTCTTATTTTAATTTCGCCTCCTTTTGGCATAGCATCAATCGCATTTGTAAAAAGATTAAAAAATACCTGTTGTAGTAAGTTTTTGTCACCTTCAACTTTTATAGATTGTTCAGGATAATCACGGTTTATTTTTGCATTGTTCAAATTAGCACTGTGCCCGACTAAACTTATCGTTTCATCTAATAACTTGCAAACATTTACCGGTTCAAATTTAAGTTCTGATGTTCTTGAAAATTGCAAAGTATCAGTAACAATCTTATTTGCTCTGTTCACAGCCTGTTTTATTTTTTCAATAGATTTTTTAGACATCTCATCTTTTTCTGGTAAAGTACTGTTGAGAAATTCTATGCCCATTGAAATAATTCCCAAGGGATTTCTAATTTCATGGGCAATTCCGGATGCCAATTGACCTAAAGCCGCCATTTTTTCATTTTGTATTAATTGATTTTGGGTTTCTTTGAGTTTATCGTATGCATCTTTTAATTTTTCTTCAGACTTTTTTAATTTCTCTTCTTCTATAATTCTCTTTTCACTAAT
>CAZVDS010000029.1:0-770 GCA_964626315.1 uncultured Desulfurellaceae bacterium | reverse complement strand
TCCGAGAAATATTGCAAGATAAACAACCTTTTTACGATACCATATAGCGGCTAAGATAATGGGAATATAGAACAGATTGGTGTAAATAACCTTTATACTAAAAAATTTGAGGAGGGTATCAACATTATTAGAAGGAAATATATCGGTATAGGGGATTTTTATGCCTACAATGAAATTAATATAGTAGGCTAAAAAAACACATATAAAAACTGTAAAAAGTAGTATAAGACTCTTGCTTTTTTTGGGTTTTATAAATCTCATGTTGGAAACCTTTCCTAATATTACAAATAGTTTCTTCACATCTTATATCTTTAAAAAACAACTCATTTAGCATATAAGAATTTTATCTTCTTTGTCAATTTTAAATGCATTTTTATTAATATTGGAATATAATTTGGTTAATATGAAAAGATTGGAATTTCTTTTTCTCATTTTATTCTTCTTTATAATAATTGAAGGAAGAGCTATTGTTTTTAGTTCCAATATTGAAGTTCTTCAGGTAGAAGGCATTGTTGTTCCTGCTGTAGCTGATTATATTGAAAGGGGTATTACTAAAGCTGAAAGGGATAACACTTCTTTATGTGTTATTGAGTTGAATACACCAGGAGGACTTCTCAACTCTACAGACAAAATAGTAAAAAGAATTGTGAATTCAAAAATACCGATTGTAGTTTATGTTTATCCTAAAACAGCCTGGGCGGCTTCAGCTGGAACATTTATTACCTTGTCCGCTCATATTGCGGCTATGACTCCAGGCACCACAATTGGCG
>CAZVDS010000028.1:0-11913 GCA_964626315.1 uncultured Desulfurellaceae bacterium | reverse complement strand
ACATAGAAGAATTAGAAAAATATAGTTTACTAAATAATAAAAACAAAATAATAAAAATAAGCAATCCCCTTTCCATGGAGCAAAATGTAATGCGCCCTACTCTCCTTTTAGGTTTATTAAATAATGTGATTTTAAATATATCCCGGTCTGTTTTGAGGGTTCCATTGTTTGAAACAGGAAGAGTTTTTATAAAAAACAAGGAAAACAAATTACCCAACGAATCTGTGATGTTGGGCATAGCTTTATTTGGCAAAAGGCATGAACCTTGCTGGCACGAGAAAGAGGAATTTTTTGATTTTTATGATGTAAAGGGTTTATTTGAAGATGTATTCTACTTAGTGGATGCAAATGTAGAATATAGACCAACGAAAAATCCATTTTTTCATCCTCAAAGAGCAGCTGATGTTTGGCTTAAAGAAAAGATAATAGGTCATTTCGGCGAGATCCACCCAAAACTCTTTCATAAAACAGGATTAAAGGCAAAAAACACCATTATTATGGGCGAAGTAAATCTTACAGAAATGACAAAAAAAGCAAAAAAGAGCATCTTCTTTCATTCTTTACCTAAGTATCCTCTGGTTACTCGAGATATTTCATTATTTATAGATAAAGACAAACCGATAGGTAAAATTTTAAAAGCAATAAAAGATATGGATAAACATATAGAAGATGTATATATCTTTGACCTTTTCGGCAAAGAAAAGGAAAAAAGTGTAGGTTTTCGTATCATCTTAAGAAACGACGAAAAGACATTTACCGATAATGAGATTCAGTATATTATAAACAAGGTTGTGCAAAGAATAGAGGAAAAATTCGCCGCTCACTTAAGGAGGTAAATAAAAAATGAATTATAAACATACATTGCTCCTTCCTAAAACAGAATTTCCCATGAAGGCAAACCTTAGTGAGAAAGAACCAAAGATATTAAATAGATGGAAAGAGATAAAATTATATGAAAAGATAATAGAGAAAAATAAAGACAGAAAAAAGACATTTATTCTCCACGACGGCCCTCCTTATGCCAACGGCAACATTCACATTGGACACGCATTAAACAAGATACTGAAAGACATTGTAGTAAAATCAAAGTTTATGAGTGGTTATCATAGTCCTTTTATTCCGGGCTGGGATTGTCATGGTCTGCCTATTGAACATCAAGTGGAAAAAGAAATAGGAAAAGTAGATAGAAAAACAATGAGAAGGGTATGTAGAGAATTTGCCGCAAAATTTGTAGACATTCAAAGAGAAGAATTCAAAAGGTTGGGTATATTCGGTTTATGGGATAAGCCCTACCTTACTATGGATTATAAATATGAAGCAAACATACTAAGGGAATTAGCTAAATTTGTAGAAAAAGATATGGTTTATAAGAAGAAAAAACCTGTTTTTTGGTGTCCATCCTGTAAAACAGCATTAGCAATGGCAGAAGTAGAATATAAGGAAGACAAATCAACATCTTTATATGTGCGTTTCCCTTTTATCACTTATTTGGCACAAAGCGATAAAAAATTCTTAGGAAAAAAAGTCAGTGCGCTCATCTGGACCACCACTCCCTGGACTTTACCTGCAAATTTAGCAGTATGCGTTCATCCCGATATAGACTACAGCTTTGTAGATATTGGAAAACAAAAAGTTTATTTTTTAGCTAAAAATTTAGCTGAAAAATTGATGGAAAAATTCTCCATTGAAAATTATAACATCATTTCAACTGTCAAGGGAAAAGATATAGAAGGGATGGAGTTGGCTCATCCTTTCTATAATCGCATTAGCAGAGTGCTTAATGGAGACTTTATCAACTTAGATGAAGGAACAGGTTGCGTTCACATTGCAACAGGTCATGGAGAAGAAGATTACAGTATAGGATTGAAATATCATCTTCCCATTTATTCTCCCGTAGATGAGGAGGGAAGATTTACCTCTAATATAGAGTACTTTAGCAGTATGTTCGTTTTTGATGCTAATAAAGCTATTATAAAAAAATTAAAAGAGATAGACACTTTAGTTTTAGAAGAAGAAATTACCCATTCCTATCCTCACTGCTGGAGATGTAAAAAGCCTGTTATTTTTAGGGCTACAGAACAATGGTTTATACCTATAGAAATTTTGAGAGAAAAAGCTTTACAAGAAATAGACAGGGTTCAGTGGATACCAGAATGGGGGAAAAATAGAATGCAAGCTATGATGGAGGTAAGGCCAGACTGGTGCATATCCAGGCAGAGAGCTTGGGGCGTGCCTATTGCCTTAGTTAAATGTAAAAAATGTGGCAGTATTCAGTCTAACAAAAAGCTAATAGAGAAAGTAGCAGAAAAGGTAGAAAAAGAAGGAGCGGATATATGGTTTGAAAAAAATGTAAAAGATTTCTTACCATCCGACTATAGGTGCGAAAAATGTGGAGAAAAAGAATTTGAAACAGAAACGGACATTTTAGATGTATGGTTTGACTCTGGTGTCAGTCATGGTGCAGTGCTTGAACAAAGGGAAGAATTAAGATGGCCAGCTGATATGTATTTAGAGGGCTCAGATCAGCATAGAGGATGGTTTCAGTCCTCATTATTAGAATCTGTTGCCACCAGAGGCAGAGCACCTTACGATATAGTTCTTACTCATGGTTTTGTGGTAGATGCAAAAGGGAAAAAGATGTCTAAATCATTGGGAAATGTAATCTCTCCACAAGAAATAATTGATAAATCTGGTGCAGAAATCATACGATTATGGGTTTGTGCTTCAGACTACCGGGATGATATTAAGCTCTCTAAAGAAATATTAAAGAGATTAACTGATAGCTATCGCAAGATGAGAAATACCTTAAGATTTCTTTTAGGGAATTTATCCGATTTTGAAGAAAAAGATAAATTAAAATATGAAGACTTAGAAAACATAGACCAATGGATATTGGCAGAATTGGAAAATCTAAAGAGAAAAATATTAAACAGTTATGAAACATATGAGTATCACAAAACCTATCAACTGATTACATCCTTTTGTGTAAATGAGTTGAGTTCTTTTTATCTTGATATACTAAAAGACAGATTATATTGTGAAAGCATGAATAGCAAGAAAAGAAGAAGTGCTCAAGCCGCGATGTCTGAAATACTACATACGATCCTTTTGTTAATTGCACCCATTCTTCCTTTTACTGCTGAAGAGGCTTATTCTTTTGCGAAATTAGAAGAAAAAAAAGAAAGTGTGCATCTGGAGAGTTTTCCCAAATTAAACGATGATTGGCTAAATACACAGATTACAGAAGAATGGACAGTTTTGAGAGAACTCAAATCTAAAACAGACAAAGCGATAGAAATAGTTCGTTCCGAAAAAAAGATTGGTAATTCTCTCGAAGTTGACATCTACATTGAAGATGATGGGAAATTCAAAGGAATATTAGAAAAACATAAATCTGAATTAGCAGACATTGCCATTGTTTCTCATCTATTCTTAAATAAAAAACCTGATTCCTTTTCACACTGCTTAGAAGAA
This sequence comes from uncultured Desulfurellaceae bacterium, assembly GCA_964626315.1. Lineage (GTDB taxonomy): Bacteria > Campylobacterota_A > Desulfurellia > JAGGSF01 > JAGGSF01 > CAZVDS01. The sequence continues at coordinate 8,439 of CAZVDS010000028.1, read as the reverse complement.
GAAGGATTAAAAATATATGTAACTCACGCTCAAGGAGAAAAATGTGAAAGATGCTGGAAATATGATACAGATATGGATGAAAACAAATTGTGTAAAAGGTGTAGAAATGTTTTAGGAGAGAAAAAATGAGAAAACTTTCAATACAAGAAGGTGATTTTCTCGTAAAGCTGGCAAGGGAGGGTATTGAATATTATTTAAAACAACACAAATATCTCACTTCACCCAAAGACTATCCATCTGTTCTAAATGAAGAAAGAGGGATATTTGTAACATTGGAGAGTTATCCTTCTAATAATTTGCGAGGATGCATAGGTTATCCATTAGGAGAGGGTCCTTTAATCAGCTCAGTCATTGACGCCGCTGTATCCAGTGCATTTGCTGATCCACGGTTTGAGCCATTAACACCAAGAGAACTTAGCCTCATAACAATAGAAATCACCGTTCTTTCTCAACCCGAAATACTGTTGCTAAACCAAAACTATATTATGCAGTTTGAAATTGGGGAACATGGCTTACTTGTGCGTAGTGGAAGCAGAAGTGGTATCTTGCTTCCACAGGTGCCAGTAGAACAGAAATGGGACAAGGAAACATTCTTGAGACATATATGCCTAAAAGCAGGACTTGCCCCTGATTGTTATAAAAATAAATATTGTCAGTTTTTTAGGTTTTCTGGACAAATATTTAAAGAAACTAATCCCAAGGGAGAAGTAAAAGAAAGAGATATTAAAAAAGAGGTGGAAACATGGAAAAAATATTAGAAAAATATAAAAACAAACTAAGCGAATTCACATCTATATTAAAAACAGATTACTCCATACAGATAGCACCGGAAAAAGATGTTTTAGAGGATTTAAAGAAAAAATTGGAAGACTGGGGAAAAAGCAATCTCCAATCTATGCTCACCGAACTAACAAATTTTGTGGAGGAAAATTGCAAAGAGTACATAACTAAAAACAAACAAGAATGGGAAGACATTGAACGCCGAGCAAAAATTGCTTCTGAATATGGACTGTATTTAGCACCAATAGACTTGATAAATGTAGAAAAAAGTAGAATAAAAGCAACTGCGGTGGGAAGTGCCGTAGTTCTATCCAATATTTTTTTATCTCGTCTTATTAAAAAGAAACTCCTTGATTTTTCATCTTCTCTTATTATTGGTGGCATCATAGGATTTGTCAGCTATTACTTATTTAAAGAAAAAGAAGAAATGGGAATGGGAACATTGATTGAAGGATATATCAATGACAGTGAGGAGTGGATAAACACTGCATTAGAAAATGTATTTAGTGTGTTTGAAGAGATAGAAGAAAGATCTAAATCGTTGTAGTTTACTATTACTAAATTAATATTACATCTCTTTATTGTAAAGAAGGCCTTATAAGGTTTGAGATTTCCCTTCTTGTGGTTTTTTTTGCAAGTTTGCGAAAAAACCAGTTCTTCAAGAGAGGTCTATTTACATTATTCTAATCCTCAGTTTTCTTAGATAATAAGCATAATCTATAATCTATATTACTTAACTTGATTTTTTGCATCATTGCATTATAATATTATTGATGCATAATTATAAGAGAGGTGTAAAATGCGAGGGTTTACAGTAAGAGTTGAAGAGGAAAAGGCCAAAATTCTAAAGGCAATAAGTTCTTTGGAGGGAAAATCTGTAGCACAAGTTTTAACAGAGTTGATAGACCAATACATAGGATTGCGATCTGACTTTTTAAAATCATTCTTGAATGATGTAAAAAATGTTGGTTTGCCTGATGTAAAAAGTATGAAATGTAAGTAAGAGGAGAATATCAAATGAACTTAAGAAAGTTTACAAGCACTCTTTCTGATATTACCACGGATGTTGGTAAAATAATGATAAGTTACAAAACTACGAGGTCTTTTTTGCTCAAACAAGGAGAAAACTTAGCATTCAAGAAACTGGTTATAGAAAACATAGAAAATAGACCACTAGAGATGCAGAAAGAAAAAGTCAGAGCATTAAACAATCTATTTGAAATAGCAGATAAAAGGATAAGAGAAGGACTTTTGTCACCAAATGTGGTAAATGTAATGATCCATGTATTTGCAAAATATCTGATGTTGCCTAACGAAGAAAAAGAAAGAAAATTTAAAGCATTTAAGGAAAAATACAGGAGAGACCCCCCTGCATTTTTGGTCATTGCGCCTACCAAGAGGTGCAATCTCCATTGTATTGGATGCTATGCTTCTTCTGACTCAAAATCGGCAGAAACTATTCCCTTTCATTTATTTGACCGTATAATAAGAGAGAAAACAGAGTTTTGGGGTTCCCATTTTACGGTAATCACGGGAGGAGAACCTTTCATCTACCAGAGCGAAGGGAAAAACATTCTTGATATAGTAAAAAAACATCCCGACAATTTCTTTATGTTCTATACAAATGGAACACTAATTACTAAAGAAGTTGCTAAGAGAATGGGAGAATTGGGAAATGTCACGCCTGCCGTTTCAATAGAAGGCTTTGAAAAAGAAACAGATGCGCGAAGAGGAAAAGGTGTATTCAAAAAGATAATGCAGGCATTTGAATACATGAGGGAGTATGGTGTGCCATTTGGTATATCTGTAACACCCATGCGGCATAATGCGGATCTCTTGGTGAGTGATGAGTTTATTGACTTCTTCTTTGAAAAACAAAAGGCAACCTACGGCTGGTTATTCCAGTACATGCCGATAGGAGATAAATATACATTGGATTTAATGATTACACCCGAGCAAAGATTAAAACTATTTAAGAGGGAAAGAGAAATACTGTGGAAAAACAGATTGTTCTATCCTGATTTCTGGAACAGTGGTGTCTTAGCCACAGGATGTATTGCTTCCGGTAGAGAAGGAGGATATTTGTATATAGACTGGAATGGAATTGTAACACCATGTGCTTTTTATCCATATTCACCTGTAAATATATTGGAGTCATACAAAGATGGTAAAAACTTAAATGATGTATATAATCAACCATTCTTTGAAGCAGTGAGAAAATGGCAAGATAAGTATGGATATAAGAGACCACCAGCTGAGGTAGGTAATTATATTATGGGATGTCCAATAAGAGACCATCACAAAACAGCCATAGAACTGGTAAAAAAATATAACGCTCAGCCCGAAGATGAATATGCAAAACAAGCGTTAGAGGATGAGGAATATCACAAAGGACTTATAGAATTTGATGAAAAACTAAAAAAGCTTCTGGACCCTTATTGGGAAAATATATATCTGAAAGGCACTTATATTGATAAGAAGGAAAAGAAGTATTTCACCGCTGCTGTTTAATGCCACCTAAAAACTATAATTTTCAACAAAAACCCACCGCTGTCATATTAGCTGGTGGTGGGTCAAGAAGAATAGGAAGAAATAAAGCATTCTTAGTTTTTAAGGGGAAATCTATAATTCAACATCAGATAGAGATATTGAAGGCTTTATGCAAAAGAGTAATAATTATAGCTAACAAAACAGAAGAATATAGAAAATTAAATGTTACTACCTTTAAAGATGAAATACCCTACCTTGGTCCATTGGGTGGTATCTATACAGGATTGAAAAATGCACCTACAGAGTGGATATTCGTCTGTGGTTGTGACATGCCATTTATTGATACAAAACTCATTGAATATGAGTGGAAAAAAAGAGACAATGCAGATATAGTGGTTCCCTTTTACAAAAAAAGATTCCAGACATTGCATGCTTTATATAAAAAGAGTTGTTTAAAAACAATAGAAGAAGCGATAAGAAAAGGTGAAAGACGGATAAGAGATATTTTACCTCATCTTAAATTAAATATTATAAAAGAAGAAGAGATTATATCTATTAAAGCCGAGAAATCCTTAATAAATATCAACACAACCAAGGAACTTAAGACATACAACATTCAATTTTAAAGGTTTTTTAGTGCCTGTTTCTGTTCATGGATGATTAAAGCTTCCACTATTTCATCTAAATCACCATCCATTACAGATTCTAATTTGTGTAATGTAAGGTTTATCCTATGATCCGTAACCCTCCCCTGAGGAAAATTATAGGTCCTAATCTTTTCTGAGCGGTCACCTGTTCCCACCTGTTTCTTGCGCAATTTTGCTGTTTTTTCTTCTTGTTCTTGCTGATAATGTTGCTGTAATTTTGCCCTCAAAATTTTCATTGCCTTCATTCTGTTTTTAATTTGAGACCTTTCATCTTGTTGACTCACCACAATGCCAGTGGGAATATGCGTGATACGCACTGCAGAATCTGTAACATTCACATGCTGACCGCCATGCCCCGAGGCTCTAAAGGTATCTATTCTTAAATCCTCTGGCTTTACCTCAGCTTCTACTTCATCGGCTTCTGGAAAAACAGCTACAGTTACAGCTGAAGTATGTATTCTTCCCTTTGATTCTGTAACAGGCACTCGCTGAACCCTATGAGTTCCACTTTCATACTTAAAAAATCTATAAGCTTCTTTTCCCTTAATATTCAAAATAATTTCTTTAAATCCCCCCATCTCAGTCAAGCTTTTGCTTATTATCTCAATCTGAAAACCTTTTCTTAAAGCATAATTCATATACATCTTGAATAAGTCATGAGTAAAAAGTGCCGCTTCTTCTCCACCCGTTCCTGCTCTTATTTCTAATATCACATCCTTTTTATTCAATGGCTGGGGCGGAATAAGTAAAATCTTCATTTTATCTTCTAAATTTACTTCTTGTTCTTTTAATATCTTTATCTCTTGCTGTGCCAATTCTTTTAGTTCAGGGTCAGACAACATCTCTTCACACTCTTTTATCTCTTTTGAAATACGCTGGTATTCCTTGTATGCATTAACGATAGGTTCCATTGACTTTCGTTCTAAAGAAAGTTTCCTATACTTCTCTATATCACTTATTATTTCTGGTTGAATAAGCAAATTTGTTATTTCGTCAAATCTCTTTTTAATTCTTTTCACTTTGGATAACATTTCTCCTCCACTCCTCCAATTGGGGTCAGGTCTTCACATTTGACATTTCCTGATAGATTCTGATGAGCTTGATTTTGATTCTAAAATAAAATGTCAAATGTGAAGACCTGACCCCTCCTCAATCTACTTTCATTTTCCTTGAACATTCTCTATATCATTAACAGAGATACATCTTGAGAAAATGGCTCTCCCTCCTCTGTATATTTTTTCCCTTCCAAACAGTAGCTTACCTTTATCCTTCTTTTCTTAGAATAATAAGAAATTAAAGAAGCAACAATTCTTTCATCTCCGATTTCAATCTTTTTAGTTATAGCCATTGTTCCTGGTCTATCTACAGGAAAAAAACAAATATACCTTTCACAAAATCCTTGCAAATATTTACATTCTCTTTCATCTCGGGCTAAGATAACCTTTGTTCCTGAAGGCAACCTAAAATGCCTGCCCACTTCAAGTAAAATTGCATCAGACAGCTCTATATCTTCCTCGTTTTTTAAAAGTTCCTTAAATCTATGAGAAAAACCCTCTTCGGTCAAGATACATCCACCACTATGAGGAAGATACCTTTCTATATTTAATTCTTCTTTTAACTCTATTTGTCTTTTTATTCCCCTTCCCTGAATATCCAAACACCAATTTTCACTATCTTTATTAAGAAGCTTCTCTGAAAGAGGCCTCAATATTCTTATTCCTGTTTGCTTTTCCACAAGTCTAAATGTATTTTTGTTTTGCGTCATCGGTCTTTGACCTAAAACCTCACCGGTAGCAATAATATCCGCATCTATTTTATCTTTCCACTCTTTTGCCTTATTTATCATAAATATGCGGCAATCTATGCAGGGATTTGCCCCTTTTCCATAACCAAAACGAGGATGGAGCAATACCTTTTGAAAATAACAGTTTCTTACATCTAAAGCTTTTAGTCTTATATCTTCTCTATCGGCAATATCCCTTATTTTCTGTTCTATCTTTCCATCTATTTCTCTTCCTATAAAGCCCGTATCTATAAATAAAGCAGTCACCTCCCAGCCGTTTTTCTGCAGGAGTTTGCACACAATTACACTGTCCAGGCCTCCAGAAAATAATACTATTGCCTTACGCATTAAGATATTTTACAACCTCTTCATCTGTCAGTTGATGAAAATCTTCATAGAATGACCCTATGGCCATAAAGAAATCAGGTTTTTCCACCACTACTGTTTCAACTATCTTTTTAAATTTTTCTACTACTTCTGGTGGTGCTACTGGCACAGCAACAATAATTCTCTTTGGCTTCTTCTTCTTTAAACTATTTATAACAGAAAGCATAGTAAGTCCAGTGGCAATTCCATCATCCACTAAGATAACTTCTTTCCCTTCTATAGAGGGAAGATTTTCCCCCCGACGATACTTTTGTATATATTCTTTAATCTTTTTTTCTGTTTGCCTTTTTTGCTCTTCAATGTAATCCTTATCATATTCCTCATAAACATTTATCTCTACATCACCCCATTCACTCACAGCGGCAATAGCGTATTCGGGATTATAAGGTGCACCAATCTTCTTTGAAATAACTACATCCATTGGAATGTTTAACATTTTCTTTATACTGTAAGCTACAGGAACACCACCACGAGGCAAAGCCAGGACAATGGCATTCTTTGTATCTATATCCATTTTCTTTAATAAATAAGCGAGGACTCTGCCCGCTTCCTCTCTGTCTTTAAACATCTTCTTCTATGATGCATATATCTTTTAATTCCCTAAACATCTCATCATAATCCATTCCGAGCCCTACCAAAAATCCCTTTTCTACACGAAATAGAACAAAATCGGGCTGAATATCCTCTTCTCTTCTTTCTAACTTATCTATCGCTACACACACTTTACAGGATGCTGCCCCATTTTTCTCTATATATTCTTTCAGATTTTTCATTGTTCTTCCCGTATCCAATATATCATCAATAAGTAAGCAGTTCCTTCCTACAAAATCTTTTTTGTTTCTTTGCAGCCATTTTAACTCGCCACTTTCAGTACCAGCATAACTTTTTACCCAGACAAAATCCGTGTCAAATGGTATATGTAGTTTTGAGGTCAATATCTCAAAAAAAGTTTTACCTCCTATGAGTGCATAAATAATGAGTGGGTTTCTATTTTTGTATTGTTTGTTAATTGTTGAAGCAAGCTTATCTACCTTTTGCATGATCTCTTTTCTGGAAATGAGTTTTTTTAACCTGAATGATTTCATTCCACTATATCAATCTGCGTACCACAGAAAGAACATTTACCATCTTTAATATGATTTTCAAACACAGAAAATCCCTCCCGTTTGATGAGCAGTTTATGACAATTGTAACAGTAAGTATTTTCTCCATCTCCTTCACCCGGCACATTTCCTAAATACACATACCTCAAGCCTGCCTGCAGACCTATCTGTCTAATATTGATAAGCGTTTTGACAGGAGTAGGAGGAACTTCTTGTAACTTGTATGCTGGATAAAAACGACTTATATGCCATGGTATACCCGGGTCAATATCCTTTATAAATTGGGCAATACTGATAATCTGCATAGGGTCATCATTCATATCAGGTATAACAAGCGTAGTCACCTCTACCCAGATGCCTTTTTTTTTCATATATTCTATGTTTTCCAATACCGGTTTTAACCTTCCCCCACATACAGTATGGTAAAACCTTTCACTATAGGATTTTAAATCAATATTTGCCGCATTCAAATAAGGCTGCATCATATCTATTGCCTCTTTGCTCATAAAACCATTAGTAACAAAATTATTTTTCATCCTTTCTTTTTTAGCTAATTTCATTGTATCCAGGGCATATTCAAAAAAAATCGTAGGCTCAGTATAAGTGTATGAAATAGACCTGCATCCATTTTCTTTTGCCTCTTTCACAATTTGTTCTGGAGAAAGGTCAAAGCCTACAATCTCTCCATTATGTTCCTTTGGATATTGGGAAATCTCTGCATTCTGACAGTGAAGACAGGTAAAATTGCATCCCACAGTAGCAATAGAATAGCTTAGAGAACCTGGTAAAAAATGAAAAAATGGTTTTTTCTCAATGGGATCTATATGATTAGCAATTGCTTTTCCATAAACAAGCGTATACAATGTTCCCTCTTTATTCTCTCTTACTCCGCATATCCCCCTTTTCCCCTCCTTTATTACACAGTGGTGATTACACAGATCACATCTTACTTTATTCTCAGAAAGCTTTTTATAGAGCAATGCTTCTTTCATTTATCCTCCCACGAACTTTTACTGTATTGTTAAAAAAAACTAACCACGGAGAACACAGAGATTTTTATTAATTAAAGATTTGCAAAAGAGTCTTGTATCCCCTCTGTGACCTCTACAAAACTAATCTTTTTATCCCATCTTTCAACCTTTCTACATTAAAATTTATCAATAGTCCCACTTTTTTCTCCATTGCTTTCATATATGTCAAGAGCTGTGCTTCAAATATCTTCTTCATTCCTTCTGTTGCCTTTATTTCT
>CAZVDS010000027.1:0-12070 GCA_964626315.1 uncultured Desulfurellaceae bacterium | reverse complement strand
TCCATATATATTCTTTCTTTCTATTGTTTCCCAGATATGTTTTTTTCCTTTATCTGTTTTAAAACATTTATTTATTACTTTTAAATACTTTCCTTCATATACTATCTTTTTCTCTATGATTTCCATTTCTAAACTCCTTAATTATATGTTCCCTTTCGCGTATAATTATATTAGCATAAATTTAAAAAAACCACAGTTGAAAATAGTTATTAGTAATTATTCGCTTCTGCCTGTGCGTTGCACGCAGACAGGTCACTGTTATTCGCCTTCGCTGTTATTCATTGTTATTGCGATAAATATACCATAAATAACTACTAATACATTATAAATAACGACTTTGAAGATAGTTATCCGCTTCGCTGTTATGTGGTCTCTGTATATTGCAACTGTTCGGATTACTATCCATTTCAATATTTATAAAACAATTACAACCTTTTATTTACAAGTTCTTGATTTCTGGTAATTTAGATTAATTATATATAATAATATGTGTAGTCGCGGTACTGGTGTGACTCTGGCAACACAGCCAGTTTTGGAGGAGAAAAATGAATAAGAATCTTATGGATTTTTTATTTTGAACTATGGACGATGCCGTGTGGCTCTCGTTGGCTCTTCTGATTTGATTGGAGAGGCTATTAGGATTAGTCAGCGGAAACTAACGCCTGATGGCAAGTCATCGCTGTGGTCGCATGCTTTTATCCTCGGAGAAATGCGTCCAGATCGGCGCGGCCCCGGCTGTGCAACAAGTCACAGTCCGTATATCTTCGAAAGTGATATACATATTAACTTACTTCAGGTGCAGATTCGCAATGGCGCTCAGGAAAACTGGATTGGGAAATGGTGTCATGACGATATTGAGCATGCAGCCATTCTCGATTTTGATCTCAGCAAATCTGAGCAGGATACTGTTTTAGGCACGGCATTGCAGCTGTGTGATGAGCAGTTTCAGTATCCGCTTTTAGAACTGGTAGGTACGTGGTTAGCAATCATCACAAAGCGCGTATGGATGTCAAATCCTTTTGATGATCCGCATGCGATGTATTGTAGTGCTTTTGTGCGGTATTGCTGTCAACAAGCTGGACAGGATTTCATGGGCAATGAGGTATCACTATCGAACACCACGCCTGAGCATATAGCACAAAGCAGGCAGTTTCAAGCTGAGTGGCATAAATGATATCTGTTTTGGTGCAAATTGGTAAATGCTTTACTTTTTGGCTCTGGTTTTCGACTGACAATGCTCTCTTGGGACTTAAATAATTTGGATTTGCGGCTTTAACTAACTAATAATTGGGGAGGAGTTATATGCAAAAAGATTTTCATTTTTACGCTGTATATGTGCTATGCAGGTGTAATGGGATGTCACCTAAACATTCAAAAATAGTTGCCTACGCTTCACAACATACGGATGATGCAAAGTATGAACATGCCTTAGAATTTGAAAATGGGGGGCGGTTTCAACAGGTCCTTTCTGCCCATAAGTTCCTTCATCCTGAAGTTTTCTCCTTAGATACACAATATAGAATATATGTTCCATTCCACTTTATTCCTGGCAATGCAGGCGAGAGATTTCAGGAACGTATGGTATGCAGGGAAAATAGTGAAGTAGCTCAGCAGATGGTGAGGGAAATTTTGAACCTTAAGGGAAAGCCTTATGTGCTGCACAGACTGGGAATAGCTTTGCATACTTACGCGGATACATGGTCACACCAAGATTTTTCAGGTTTGCAAACCGAACTGAATGACATTGAACAAATCAATGTTTTAAATGAAAAAGACAAAACGGGCATTGCAAAAATTTTTACAGATTTTTTTAGAAATGTAACCGAATCTTTAATACCTCAAGTAGGTCATGCGGAAGTTGCTACATTACCTGACGAGCCTTACCGTGAATGGACATTCTATCATGTATACCAGAATAAGAAGATTTCTAGAAAAAATTGGTTGATGTGCCAGGATGCCTGTAAGGCAATATACAAGGAGATAAAATATTTTCTCACCAGGAATCTCGAATACAAGACTGAAAGACCTATTCCCTGGGGTAATATCAAAAGAGAGGTTGTAAATTTATTTAAACAAAAGGGAGATCTTGAGGAGAGGTGTCGTAACTGGTCAGAGCGAATAAGTGACTCTGCTTTTGGTTTCAAGTGTCAATCTGCCGAGAAAGATCTTATCTATGATGACAGAGAATGGTTCAGAGAAGCGGTGGAAGTTGAAAAGGACAGTAGCGGGAAAGAAAAATATCGTAAAAAGGAAGGTTTTCATCTCAGCGACTGGAAGCTTTTCCATGATGCCGCTACAAGCCATAGGTTTTTTGTTCTTAAGGAATTGCTTGCCCCTAAAGGAATTATTTGCGGTTAAGAGAAAGCTAAGAAATCGTAGAAAACAGAGAATATGTTGAAAACTGGAGTTTAGAACCATCCACACAAAATAAATCTGTCTTTTAAATACCTTCTATAAACCTTTTTTTAATGTCCGTTTTAATATTTTACCCATAGTATTGTGGGAAGTTCTTCAACAAGTTCAAAATGTGCTGGTTGTTGATAATCAACCAACTTCGTCTGGCAATATTTTTTTAATTCTTTTAATTTTTCTCTTAATAATTCGTATTTCTTCATCGGTTTTACGGAGGTTTTTTTCAATGTGGTTTTTACCAATTCTGGGCATTGCCCATGGATTTTTTGTAATCTTTCTTCTAATGAATTAAAGAAGATTATTTTCGGTCATTTTTCTTCTTTCACCCACTCAATAAGAGAGCAATTGTTCCACTTTTTGAAAGTTCCCTTAAATTGCTTACAATTCTTCTTTGCCATTTGAAATGAAGACCGTCAAATACTTTCTTTAAAAATGGGAGTTCATTCTCCTCCCTTAAAAGATCAATTATTCGCTCAATTTGTTCTAAGTCCTTTATCTTCTTATTGGTTTTCCTTTCATGTAAAATAATTATTTTATGTAATAAAAAACAGGCAGGATGAGGAATCTTCACCTTTAGACCTTTTATATCCAGAGTAATTATCTTTGAATAAAGAATATTCAAATATCTCAACCTCTGTGCATTAACTCCCAGTTGGGATAAAGGGAAAGGTTTATCAGAACTTTTTCCTTTATCAGGAACCAGAAATTCAATAAAAAATTCTGGATGAATTAGTCTTATATAACCAGCTTCTCCTCGAAAATTTATAAGAAAACCTAATCCTTTTAATAATTCTGGTAAATCTTTCTTTTCTTTAATGGATTCAGGAGTTGGAATTAGAAAATCCACATCCCTCGTTCTGAGAGAAGCGATGGGGTGTTCCCTTTTATAGTAAAATTTGTAAAAATACAGGGACCAGCTTCCAATAATTATTATATGCTTTAAGATCCCTTCTTTATCTAATATAATACTTTTAATACTTTAAAGAGAAGGTCAGCCTGTTTTTCTTCCATCCTTCAAAGTCCTTTTAAGAAATTTTATCTGCCTTTTCACCCGAGAAAGAAGATTTCTATAGTTTTCTCGCATTCTTTTTATTTCTTCATATTTTTTTATTTCTTTTTCATCTAATTTACCCTTATAAAAATATTTGACTTTCCTTCCTTCTCTTGCAGCCAGATAATAATAGGGGTGTCCTTTTATAACCTTTTGCACCAGTGCCCCCTTCGGTAGCTTCCTCAGTTCCTCTTCATATCTCTCTTTTAACCTGAGGGAATTATTTAATTCCTCCTTCAACACGCTTTTAATTGGCTCCATAATAATTACCTAACAATTATTCTAAAATGATACTTTGTTTGGTAACTTATGTCAAGCGAAAATTAACCAACACAATGCTAAAAATTTGAAATTGTTGGTTAAAATGATTTTGAGTTATGAGGATTATTATTCATTCCTTCCACAATTTTTATTTCCTCTTCGGTTAGATTGTATAATTTATTCACCCTGTTAGATGTCTATGTTTACTATCTAATGGGGTCAATTTGATACCTTGTAGCTTCTAAGAATAGGCTAATAAACTTGGAAAGTTCCTTTGGAGTACTTGTCTTGTGATGTTAAACATCTTGGCCACATCTCCAGCTGTTATCTTCTCGTTTTTCTATATAAATCCTATTATCTTCATCTGCAGTAATCATAGCAATCCCGAGGCTGAAATTATTTATTGAAAATGAATTGACAACAGCGGCAACAATATTCACAATGAATTCTAATGGCAAATAATAATATAGAAAAGAGGCTGTGGGATGCCACAGACCAACTCAGAGCTAATTCGGGGCTTAAATCCTATGAATACTCTATCCCTGTTCTGGGTTTAATTTTCTTACGCTTTGCCGATTATAAATTTACAATTGCCAAAAAGAATATAGAAAAACAATCTCAAGACAGCCGTGGGCGTCATGGGATTACAAGGACAGATTATCAAGCGAGAGGGGTGGTATCTTTACCAGATAATGCTCGCTTTTCGTATCTTTTAAATCTATCTGAGAGCGAAAATATTGGGAAGGCTGTTAATGATGCGATGAAAGCCATTGAAAAAGAAAATGAAAATCTAAGAGATGTTTTACCAAATACCTATAGTAGATTAGAAAACGATGTGCGTTGCATTACTTAAGATATTTTCCGGTATTCCTATGGACATTGAAGGGGATGTATTTGGAAAGATTTATGAATATTTTCTTGGCAGATTTGCCATGGCAGAAGGGCAAAGAGGTGGTGAGTTTTTTACTCCAACCACACTGGTAAAATTAATTGTAGAAGTGATTGAACCTTATCATGGTAGAATCTATGACCCTGCAAGTGGTTCTGGTGGCATGTTTGTTCAAAGTGCAAAATTTGTAGAGAGACATAAAAAGAACCCATCAACAGAAATTTCTATCTATGGCCAGGAAAAGACAGCAGAGACAATAAGACTTTCTAAAATGAATCTTGCAGTCAACGGTTTAGAAGGAGATGTAAAACAGGGAAATACATATTGTGAAGACAGACATAATGCAATCGACAAGTTTGACTTTGTCATGGCAAATCCACCTTTTAATGTAAATGGCGTGGATAAAGAAAAGATTAAAGATGATAAAAGATTTGTTTATGGCATTTCCAAACCAGATAATGCCAATTACCTCTGGATACAGATTTTTCTAAGTGCTTTAAATGAAAACGGCAGAGCAGGTTTTGTCATGGCAAACTCCGCCAGCGATGCCAGACAATCGGAATTGGAAATCAGAAAAAAATTAATAGAAGATAAGTTGGTAGATGTGATGATTGCCACAGGGCCAAATTTCTTTTATACCGTGGCCCTACCCTGCACTTTATGGTTTTTTGATAAAGGTAAGAAAGATACAGATAGAAAAAACAAGGTTTTGTTTATAGACACCCGTGATATTTACAAACAAATTGACCGTGCCCATAGAGAATTTACTCCTAAACAAATAGAATTTATTGCAAATATAGTGCGTCTCTATCGGGGTGAGAAGCCGGAGAATCTTCACGACAGTTTTGGAATGCTTGAACAATATGGCTTTCCTCTCCCTCTGGGAGAGGGTCAAGATGGGGGGTACATAGATATCTCCGGTTTATGCAAGGTAGCAACCATTGATAAAATAAAAAAGCAGGGATATTCATTAAACCCGGGCCGTTATGTAGGAATAGCAGAAAAGCAAGAAGATGATTTTGATTTTTATGAAAGACTGCAAGAATTAAACAACGAATTGGAAAATCTAAATAAAGAAGCGCATGGATTAGAAAACAAAATTGCAGAAAATGTGGCAAAATTACTGGATAGAAATCCAGAATAATTAAGGGAAGAATTGTGGAACAATTAGTTTATCAATTGGAAGTAACCTTAAAAGATATCAGACCTCCAATATGGAGAAGGTTTCTGGTGCCAGCAAACATTACTTTCTACAAATTACACCAGGTGCTTCAAATTGTCATGGGATGGGGTAACTATCATCTCTTTGGTTTTTATATAGGCAAAAACATATTTATAAGTATTCCTGACCTTGATGCACCTTTCTTTAATTGCCTGAATGCCAAAAGAAAAAAGCTGAATGAATATTTTGAGAAAGAAGGGGATAAAATTCGGTATATTTACGATTTTGGAGATAGTTGGGAACATGAGATAAAACTAAAAAAGATTCTCTCTGTTGACCAAAAAATGAAACACCCTGTATGCATTAAAGGCGAAAGGGGCTGCCCTCCGGAAGATTGCGGCGGGACTGGTGGATATGAAGATTTGTTAGAAATTATTATGAACCCAGAACATGAAGAATATGAAGAAAAAACATATTGGCTTGGAGACAATTTTGACCCGGAGGGATTTGACATAGATGTCATAAACGCAACACTGAAAAAGGTAAAGTTCAGATAATGGTCAAATCGGATGGGAAAATTATGAATAAATGCCTGGTGAAAAAGGGATGGGAAAGGGTGAATTGTAACGATTTACGATTTGCGAATGACAATTTTCGATTTATAGATAATTGGCATCATGAATAAAAAGGATTTAAAGGATAGAACTAAAAAATTGGCTTTAGATATAATTGGATTTTGCTCAAAATTGCCGCAGAAACAAGAATTCTGGATTATATCAAAACAATTGATAAGATCCGCAACTTCTGTTGGGGCGAATTATCGGTCTGCATGTAGGGCGAAATCTAAAGCTGATTTTATAGCCAAATTGTCTATTGTTGAAGAAGAAGCGGATGAAACTGTGTATTGGCTTGAGTTGATTGAAGAATTAGGATTTAAAAATGATGAAGTTTTAAAAGTATTAAAAAACGAGGCCAATCAATTGATTTCTATTGTTGTGGCGTCAAAAAGAACAGCGAGAAAAAACCTGTAAATTTACGAATTGCGATTTAGGGAAAGGAATGAAGACTAAAATGGAAGAAAGAGAGATGGGGAAAGAAAATGATAGGAGAATAGTAAAATTAAAAGAGATTGTAGAGATAATTATGGGGCAATCACCAAAGTCCGAGTTTTATAATACAAATAGAGAAGGGTTGCCTTTTTTCCAAGGTTGTAGTGAGTTCAGGGAGCTATACCCAGTTCCTAAAAAATGGTGCACAAAGCTTTTAAAGATAGCCTATAAAATGATGTGTTGATGAGTGTAAGAGCACCTGTTGGGGATTTAAATATTGCTGATAGGAAATGTATAATTGGAAGAGGGCTTTGCGCAATAAGGACAAAATTAAACAGTGGAAGATTTTTATATTATTTGTTAAGCAGAGCAACTATTGGAGAAATTGCTATTAACACAAAACCAGCTTGCACAAAATCAAGGTTTTATAACATGTATTCCAAGTGTCCAATTATCTGCTTATTATATTTATTTTTGGATTACGGAAAACAAAGAGAAGATTATTTCTCTTGCTGGTGGAGCTACATATAGAGAAATAAATAAGTCTACGTTTAGAGGATTACCCATTTTGATACCCTGTGATGAATTGTTATATTTGTATGATTCATTAGTAAAACCAATATTCAGTCAAATTGAAAACTTACAATCTGCAATCGAAAATTTAAAAGAACCCCGCGACCTTTTATTGCCGAAATTGATTAGTGGGGAAATTGATGTTGATGATCTGGAAATTAAGACTGAGGAGGAAATAAGTGAGTCAGATATTTAATATATATTGTGATGAAAGTTGTCATTTAGAGAATGATCATCAAAAGGTTATGGTGCTTGGAGCCGTATGGTGTCCTAAAGAAAAAGCACGAGAAATATCTGTTAGCATTCGCAATATCAAAAAAAGCCATAATATAAAACCTGATTTTGAAATTAAATGGACTAAGGGTTCACCTGCTAAACTGCAGTTCTATCTTGATATTGTAGACTATTTTTTTGATAATGATGACCTTTATTTTCGAGCATTAATTATACCCGACAAATTCAAACTGAAGCATGAGTTTTTTGGTCAGACGCACGATGATTGGTATTATAAAATGTACTTTGATATGCTGAAAGTAATTCTACATCCAGATGCTCATTATCAAATTTATTTAGACATTAAAGACACACGCGGAGCATCAAAGATTAAAAAGCTGCATGATGTCCTTTGTAATAATATATACGATTTTTCAAGGGAAATTATTGAACAGGTTCAGTTAGTGCGCTCTCATGAAGTTGAAATTCTACAAATAACAGATCTTTTAATCGGGGCTGTATCTTATATAAACAGAGGCCTTTCAGGTAGTGTTGCTAAGGAGAAATTGATTGCACGAATGAAAGAACGTTCACATTGTACTTTAACAGAGACAACTTCGCTTCGTGAAAATAAGGTAAATCTATTGTGCTGGCAGGCTTCGGAGTTAAAAAGTGAGTAAGATTCCATCATGGTTGCCCGATATGATTTCTACAGATGGTGAATGGAATGACGTTCTTAAACGACTTTACGGCATTTTTGTTTCAGACTTTAAAAAAGATAAACCAGAATTAAATGGATTACAAATTTGGTGGGATCGTAGAATACTTAAAAATGATATTTATGAGGAAGGATTCTGGCATCTCATCACAAGAATAGACAATAAAATAAAGGATCAACTTTTTGATCTAGAGAGAGCTAAACGCTTGCCGTGGTGTAACCCTATCATTGTTAATTTTCAAGATGAAATGGTTAAATTTTGGGACTATAAAGAGTCGGATGGTCGTTTACGGACATATCTTTGGCTGGAAGATTTTGATTACGCTGTTGTTTTAGAAAAAAGAGCGCAAAGATTTGGTAATGTTTATTTTTTGATAACCGCTTTTTATGTTGATGGTAGTTCTAAAAGAAAAAATTTAAGTAAGGAAAAAATATGAAAAAAGAAAGATATAAAATGCAATCACCGCCCTTTAAGGACGGTGAAAGATCTCTTTCTACACATGGTAGATGAGTCTGTTTATATTTATATTTAGCAAAATGTCAAGTATAATTTAGTTTTAAGATTTAAATATTTATGGGAAATAAAACAATATGAATGATTATTCTGAATCTTCTTTAATTGAATTGCCTGCCATTGAACTATTCCAATCGCTCGGCTACAAATACCAGAACTGTTTTCATGAAAAATTTGGAGAAGATGAAACGCTTGGCAGAGAAACGCCCTCTGATGTTGTTCTTATCCCACGCTTGAAGTCGGCTTTATTCCGCTTGAATCCCGATTTATCTGAAGAGGCTATCAATCTTGCTATTGAGGAACTCACAAGAGACCGCAGTTCATTAAACCCGGTGATTGCCAACAAGGAAATTTATCAACTAACAAGAGATGGGGTAAAAGTTGCTGTAAAACAGGCAGATGGTAACGAAAAGATAGAAACAGTAAAAGTCATTGATTTTGACAATCCCGAGAACAACGATTTTTTCCTGACTTCTCAATTTTGGATTACAGGTGAAATGTATAAACGCCGTGCAGATTTGATAGCTTTTGTCAACGGTCTGCCGCTTGTTTTTATAGAATTAAAGGCTGCACATAAGAGATTGATCAATGCCTACTATAACAATCTTACAGATTATAAAAACACCATTCCGCAACTTTTCTGGTATAATGCCTTTATTATTCTTTCCAACGGTTCAGAAAGCAAAATTGGTACTATCACTTCGGATTGGGAACACTTCAGCAAATGGAAAAAGATAAATAATGAAGGGGAAGAGGGCATTATTTCTCTGGATACAACGATCAAAGGTGTTTGTGAGAAACAACAATTTTTAGATATATTTGAAAACTTTATTCTTTTTTAAGAGCCAAAAACGAACATTATTGCTAAAAATCACCAATATTTAGGTGTAAATAGTGCTATAAAATCTTTTAAGAGTATAAAAGATAAACAGGGAAAATTAGGGGTATTCTGGCATACTCAGGGCAGTGGTAAAAGTTTTTCTATGATATTTTTCTCTCAAAAGATATTGAGAAAATTCAAAGGAAATTATACCTTTGTTATTGTCACAGATAGAAAAGAGCTGGATGAGCAAATCTATAAGAACTTTTTGAGTGTAGGTGCTGTTACAGAAAAAGAAGTTCACGCAGAAAATTGTCAGCATTTAAAGCAGCTTTTAAGGGAAAACCATCGCAACATATTCACTCTAATTCACAAGTTTCAAACAGAAACAGGTAAACCTTAAATTTATCAACAAAAATGTGACCTCGTTTATCAACATATCTATGATGCCTATTATGGAATAGGTAAAAGTGTATATCAATAAGAAAAAGGGGCAAAGGGGCCAGGCAAAACAATCGCATATTCCACAAGAGAAATGAAATAGTATAAAAATTGATGGAACTTGCGTATTATGTTTATGGCGAGGCAAGGAAGTTTATGAGTTATGAATGGAAGTTGGGAGTTGTAAATTGGAAGCAGAGATTAGGATTGAGAAAACAATAAGGTCTAAAAGAAAAACCATCACATTACAAATAACGAATGACGCTGCTTTAATAGTAAGAGCTCCTTTTAATGTTGATGATGAAACTATAAAAAGGGTTGTTCTGAAACATAAAGATTGGATTGAGAAAAAGAAAAATGATATTCAGAAAAGGGACCCGAAATTTTCACAAAAGGAATTTGTGAACGGTGAAGGATTTTTTTATCTCGGCAAATATTACAAATTAATAATAGTTGATAAACAGGAAGCTGCCTTGCAATTTGAAAATGGATTTTATCTCTCAAGGGAACATTTATCAAGCGCCAAACAAGTTTTTATGAGATGGTACAAAGAGAAAGCTTATGAAAAGATTTCGGAAAGGGTTGAATGGTATGCACAAAAGAGGGGATTTAAGTATAATAAAATTAACATCACGAATGCGCAAAAAAGATGGGGCTCTTGCTCTTATAAAAGAAATTTGAATTTCCCGTGGCGTCTGATCATGGCACCTTTGCCTGTCATAGATTATGTGGTTGTTCATGAGCTTGTGCATCTTGAAGAGAGAAATCACACAAAATCTTTCTGGAAAAAAGTGAAAATGCTAATGCCCGATTATAAAAAACACAAAGATTGGCTGAAGAAAAACGGTTATTTATTGAGGTTATAATATTGCTTTACCCCATTCTTGAATTTTTCTTTATCTTAATCCAGAGTAGTCATAGAAATCGTGAGGCAAAAAGAAAGAAATTTAACCACAGTATCTGAAGCAAAAGAAAAGAATTATTTAGCTACTGGATTACCACTGGATTTTACAGATTTTAAAAAGGGAAAATTATTATCTTTCTCTTAATCCGTTTTAATCCTAGTAATCCTCGTACTATAGAAATATGGAAGCAGAAAATGTCTTAATTCAGAAGCTGAGAATACAGCAATCCCAAAAGTAAGCAAAAATATTTAATTAAAAAAACTCGACAATTAACTTGCATTATTTTAAAAAGAGTGTTATTATTTGTCTAATCAGTAAATACCCGCTTTTAATTGGGGGGTTGGTTTCGTTCTAAAGGAATTTCCATTTGTCAAAGTGGTATCCTAAAGTTTGGAGCTATGATAATTTTTTTAAAAGGAGGATGCTATAGTGGTTAAGGGAACTGTAAAATGGTTTAACTCCAGTAAGGGCTTTGGCTTCATTAAGCAGGAAAATGGTCCGGATGTATTTGTTCATCATTCAGCAATCAATACATCTGGTTTCAAGTCTCTTGATGAAGGTGATCAAGTTACTTTTGACATCGAGCAAGGTGAAAAAGGTCCTGCTGCAGTAAATGTAACTGTGATCTAATTTCTGATTGTGGTTAAAATGGGCATTCCCTTCTAATACTAAGAGGATGCCCTTTTTTATTGTTATCAACAAATAACCGACAAGGTGGTGGCAAATTGGCAAAACCAAATTATCAATTTAAAAAGCGTCAGAAAGAATTAGCTAAGAAAAAAAAAGAAAGACCCTTTTAATAATATTATGAAATATAAATTCTTTCACTTTTTACCTCATTAAAATAATTTATAATTTTCATTTAACAAACTTCCTTCCTTAATTTGCAGGACAGTGAAAATATTTTCTCAATTACCTATCTGGAACCTATGTAATATTCTAACGACCCCCCTTTCCTTTCCCCCGCCCAAGAGCGGGGGGAATATAGGGGGGTAATTCAGGTAATCCCGATATTGGAAATGAATTGACAATAGCGGCAACAATATTCACAATGGATATATA
>CAZVDS010000026.1:0-12128 GCA_964626315.1 uncultured Desulfurellaceae bacterium | reverse complement strand
CAAATATGCGATTCACGGATTTAAGAATATTTTTTTATTTATACTTGTCAAGACAAAGCTTCGCTTCGCTTGCAACTGCCAAAGGCAGTTGTCAAGACACAAATCTCAAAGAGATTTGAGCTTGCAAATATAAAAAATACTTGTCAATAAAATATTTTTGTGGTATATTTCCCCATATAAAAAGGTGAGGGTTTTAATATGGCACGGAAATGTGATATTTGTGGTAAAAGGCCAACGGTAGGATTCAAAGTAAGTCACTCCAATAGAAAAACAAAGAAAAGATGGTTGCCTAATCTTCATAAAATGAAAGTATTGGTGGATGGAAAGGTAAAAAAGCTCAATGTATGTATGAAATGCCTTAAATCATCGAAGGTAGAAAAGTATGTTTAATTGGACATAAGCAAAGAGCAAGGAGGTTTAGATGAATGGAGTAGCAACACAGAGAATGTCAGGTTGGCACCTAATATGGATGTTAATATCGTTGATAGTAGTGGCAATTGGCGGTATCACTGGTTTATACGGCTGGGTTTTTGGGCAAGCTGGGATGTTTGGTGCAACGCGTGAGATGACTATGGGTGTCTGTCTTATCGGTTATCTTTACTTCGTTGGTATTACCACTGGTTTGTGTGTGATTGGTGCACTGGGGCATCTGTTTGGTTTTGACACCTATGAGCCAGCAACATCAAGAGCAGCTTGGTTGGCTATCATGTCTCTTTTTGCTGGTTTTTTCTGTATCCTGTGGGATTTAGGCCATCCCATTAAAGCAGTTTTTTTGTTTATTTTTTCAGCAAATCTTTCCGCACCTATAATGGGAATGGCTATATTCTACGCATCTTATGTTGTTTTTGCTATTGTAGAGTTTATACTGCTTATGCGTAAGAAATATGGAATAGCCGTTGTATTCGGCGGAATAGCGCTTGTGCTTGATGTTGTAGCAAGAGCAAATGTAGGTTTTGTGTTTGGCTCTGCTGTTGCCCGACCATTTTATGTTGGGCCGTTTCCTTCTTTCTTTTTCCTGGCTTTATCCATGACTTCTGGAATAGCTGTATTTCTTTTGGCCACCACCTGGATTTCTATATTAAGGAGAAAGAGTAACCCATCACTTATAAGAGTGGCTACAAAATTGCAAATCGTGTCTTTGTGTGCAGTAGCATTATTTTATATGTGGTATATAATAAGTGGCAAGTTCGGTCTTGTCCCGGGCAAATATGAAGCGGTAAAAGCATTATATGCAGGTCCTCTTTCCTTAAACTTCTGGTTATTTGAGATAATCTGCGGAATAGCTTTACCTTTAATACTTTATGCTTCAGCTAAGGGAAAATCGGCAACAATTACATTTATTGCCTCTATATTGGTTATTATAGGTACATTTTTTGCTCATTATGATTTTACTATGGCAGGACAAATTGTTTCTGTATTGTATCCATTAGGTATGACCACAGAACATTCCACAATGTATCTGAGCTATACCCCAACCATAGCAGAATGGTTTATAATTGCTGGTGGTTACGGCGTGTTATCCTTACTATTCTTGTTAGGTGAAGCAATATTTAAATTCCCGATTAGTGAAAAAACAGAATAAAAAAATAAGGAAGGAGAAAAACACTCCTTCCTTATTTTCTAAATATAATCCAAATTAGCTGTAGTAATCTCAAAGAAACCTCCAGTTTTTCCGGAGGTTTTCTACGACAAAATTTATTTTGAGATAGAAAAAAACTTTTATTCATGCTATATAAAAAATATATGTATCAAGATTTGAGGGGGTAAACAAAAATGCATTCTAAAAAAAGAATATGCTTTTGTATCTTAGTTTTCATCTTGTTTTTTTCCTGTGAAATAGAAGCACTTACCTTAGACAATGCTGTAAGATACGCATTACAAAACCACCACGCCATAAAAAAGGAAGAGCAACTCATAAAAAGCTGGCAAGCGCAGAAAAACGCATACAAAAAAGAATTTTTCCCCGTCCTCTCTGCAAACTATTCATATGTAAGATTAGGTAAGCAACCCTACTCCAAAAAGGGAGGAATGTATACTGGAGATAGAGATAAATATGAGATGGATGTAACCTTAACAGGTCCTCTATTCACTGGTTTTTACCTTTTATCTCAATACAAATGGGCAGATATAAATGTAGAAAAGGAAGAGGTGCTCAGAGAACTTGCCCAGCTCAATGTAGAAACAAAAACAAAGATAGCCTATTTCAATATTTTATATCAAAAGAGAATCTTAGAAACAAAAAAAGAGGCGGTAAATCAACTGAAAGCACACCTAAAAGATGCAGAAAAATTTTATGAAAACGGTTTAATTCCCTTAAATGATCTACTAAAATCTAAAGTATCTTATGTTAATGCCCTGGAAGAAAAAAGAAAGGCAGAGAGTGCATATGTTGTTTCTCATGCTGAGCTGGAAAAACTGATGGGAAAAAAGATTACAGAAAAATTAACAGACACAGTCAACTACAGGACATTTTCTCTACCTGAGAGGTTGCTTTTTCAATGGGCAGAACAGAAAAGGCCAGAGCTTAAAGCCCTAAAACTTTCTATAAAAAAAAGCAAATATGCAATTAAGATGAAAGGAAGTGATTACTATCCTCATATAAGTTATTTTACCAAATATGCAAGAAGTGGATACAATCCCACAGCTTCTAAAAACAGATATGAATACAATTCCATCTGGAGTGGAGGAATAAATCTATCTTGGGATGTTTTTGAATGGGGAAAAACAAGAAATGAGGTTCAATCTGAAGAGGCAAAAAAACTCTCACAACAAGAAGCATACTTAGATCTGTTAGGTGAAATAAAAGTAGATGTAAAAAGAGCCTATGAGAATATAGCAGTTAGTTTAGGAAATATTGAACTGGCAAAGGTGGCTTTAAAACAAGCAAAAGAAAACTACAGAATTACAGATCTGCAGTATAAAGAACAGGTTACCACCTCAACTGAAGTATTGGATGCCCGCACCCTTCTATCTCAATCCGAAGCAAACTACTATGGTGCTTTATATGGTTATTTTGATGCCTTAGCTCGTTTAGAAAGAACAGTGGGAAAAAGAGATATCGTGAACAAATTTATTATATGGTAAAAAATATAAAAACACCATTGATTATCTTGAGTATATTGGTTGTAATTCTCATTCCTTTTGCCTATCACGAGTTTCAGTATCAAATCACGCATTCCACAATAAAAGATGCTCATATAAGTACAGATATAATAAATATATCACCACAATCTGTCTCGGGTCATATTAAAAAGTTGTATTCAGACGAAACAGATAAAGTGAAAAAAGGCATGCTCTTAGCATTAATAGAAGATACAGATTACAAAAATGAGCTGAATTTACGGGAAATACAGATAAACATTGCTCAAGCAAATTATGAAAGAATAAAAGCAACACAGGAAAGAATGAAAAAAACAGTTAAGGAAATGATAGAAATTTCTCATCATAATCTACTTTCTGCCCAAAAGCTTTCAAAACAAGCAGAGGAATCTTATAAATTGCAAAAAAATAAAGTAGAAAAAAATATAAGAAAAACACAAAACCAACTTAAGCTTGCAATTCGCAACCTTAAAAAAGCTAAAGAGAACTATGAAAAATATTCCAGATTATTTAAACAACATGCTGTCTCACAGCTACAATTCAACGCTGTTACTCATAAATATGATGTAGCGAAAGCTCAACTAGATGCAAAAAAAGCAGAACTAAGCACTGCATTGACTTACAAAAAAAAGGTAAGTATTGCCCACAGCAATCTGCAAATAGCAAAAGAAAACTTGAGGAAAGCTCTTCTTTCTTATCAAATTTCCTTAGCACAAAAAGATAAATTAATAGAATTAGAAAAAGAAGAATACGAAGCACTAAAAAAGATAGAAGAGGCAAGGAAAAGATGGGAGTTATCTCAGCAGAAGTTGGCCCAAACCCGTATCACATCTCCTATAACTGGCGTGGTGGCAAAAAAGTTTTTAAATAAAGGAGATTTTGTTTCTCCAGGAACACCTATTTATGCAATATATGACCCAAATAACATATTTATCATTGCGAACTTAGATATAGAGAAATTGAAATATATAAAATTAGGTAAATCAGTAGATATAAAAACAGATAGTTATAAATGTAAGTTATGTGGCAAAATAGTAAAGATAGGTAACATTGCTACAAGTTCTCAGAAATCTAAAAATACGAAAATACCAATAAGGATAGAAATATTGAACGATGATAAAAATTTATTAAAACCAGGCACACCTGTAGCCATAATTATTAAACGCGAGCACTAAATGCTAAAAAAAGCAATATTTTTAATGATTCTGACACTTATTCCTATTTCTGCATGGTGCGGTGAGCTTGATGGCCCTTTTACTACAACAGTAAATTATCCACCTCAAATGATGTTTTTATCCTTTTCTCCCGATACAGTAAGTGTAGTGAAAAAAGGGAAAACGAAATACTCCTTAAATTTTGGATATTCAAATATATTTCAATATCAAGAAAACTCAAAAAATAGTATAATCTGCGATTTAGAGATGATGAATGTCACCGGCATATTCACTTATGGTCTTTTAGAAAATATACAATGGGATATACACCTGCCAATTCTATTTGTTGGTGGGGGTTTCTTAGATGAATCCATAGATTCTTTTCATAAAATACTTAATCTCCCTAGAGGAGAAAGAAGGCATGTTTCTAAAAATAAGGTGCATTACAAACTTAAAACTAATGGAAAAAACATCTTTGATATTCACAGTAGTTATATCTCACCGGGCAACATTTCCTCCTTTATAAAATGGAGAATAGGAAAAAAATGGGCTCTAAAAGGAGGAATAAAAATCCCCACTGCGGCAAAAAGTAAAGGCTTCGGCAGCAAAAAAGTAGATATTGGTTTAGACCTTGCTTTTGAGCACGCAATTCTTCCATCTGTTAACATGCATACTAACCTAAACTATACATATATAGGAGAACCTTCCTTTGTTCACACAAAGCATTACCGCTGCGGCGGTTCCTTTGGCATAAATGCCTCATTAACAAAAAACACCCATTTTATAACTCAATACAGCTTTTTACAGAGCCCGTTTAGAACAGGCTTGCGCAAACTGGACAAAGTATCTCACCAGATTACAGGTGGCATGAGATACAAAAAAGAAGGAAAGTGCATCGATATATTTATCACAGAAGATCTTGCTCCCTATAGCACAACACCTGATATTACCATAAGCACCACTTTTAGCTTTTGAAACACAAATCTATGATTATCGTGTTAGATAATAACTAAATGTCTCCGAAGTGTATTCTTGTTAGATACTATTTTTTGTCTCCGAAACATTTTAACATTTTTACCACCCATAACATCAAAAAGCTTTTTTAAAATCTGATTCATTTCTTTGCTCAATTTTACCATATTTAAGAAACTTGAATGTTTTTTCTCTCTATGCTAAATAAGAAAACGAAGCGTCATTTCGGCTGTCAAATGGATGAGCGCTTGCCTGTCAGCAAACAGGGCTGAAACCCCTGTTTGCCTTCGGCATAGGCAGGCAAATGTCCTTCGGGCACTTCGCTCATCCACCAGCCGTTAGGCGAGATCGCCTTGAAGCATATAAAAAGGAGTGATAAGCCGTGAAGCTTATAGAGAAGAGAATATATTTTATCTACATCTTACTTGGTTCATTGTATTTTATATCCAAAGTGATTTACTATACTTGTGGACTCGTTTGTCGGGGTGGATGTTAAAACATGGAACGGGTAAGTAAAGAATATTTAGGTTCAAGAGGAGACGAAAGGGATATTTTTGGCAACTTCAGATACACGCAAGACATTGTGCGTCATATAAGGAAGCTTTAAATTATGGAAAATATTTGGATGTTCTCTTTTACGGTTTTTGCAGGATTTTTTGCTATTATGAATCCAATTGCTAATACCCCTATCTTTATTGGGTTAACACAAGAAGCCGATAAAGAGACAAAAAAAAGAATTTCAAAAACAGCAACTATTACTGCATTTATTATTGTTACAAGTTTTATTATTGTTGGAAAACATATTTTTGAATTATTTGGATTAACCATTCCTGCCTTTAAAATTACTGGTGGATTTTTAGTGTTTTTTGTTGGTTTTGAAATGCTTCAATCAAAGAAATCCAGTGTACATCACCAAAGAAATGTAAATTTTGATGAAGACATTGCTACTTCTCCATTAGCGACACCCATTTTAGCAGGACCAGGTACAATAGTAACCGCAATGAATTTTACGACCAATGCAAGTTATCTTCATGTTGCAATAATTCTCATAATTTTTGCAATTATGGTTTGTTTAACATATCTGGCTTTTGTTTTCAGCGATTACATTGTTAAAATAATTGGAGAAAATAAAATTGATGTAATAGGCAAATTGATGGGGTTGATTATTGGAATATTAGGGACAAATATGATAATAGAGGGAGTAAAATTAGCATTTCATTAAGATAAATCCATACGATGCACAACGCTGTATCCAGTGGTTTTGACAATGCGGAATTGAAGGCTTTAGTCCGCTTCAAAGTTTGTCTCGGTTGATAGGTATGTTACACGCATACACCACTGGGCATATACTCAACGTTGTCCGAAATTTCTTCGGGGCTTTCGGAGGTGAAGTGTGAATATTCCATATATGATTGATTGGGCAATCACGAATAGATGTAATCTTAATTGTTTACATTGCAGGGGAATGGCTAAAGAAGAACTTGACAGTAGAACTATTTTGAGAGTAGCCGAAGAGATACCATTGCTTAAACCGAGGTGGGTTATTATTGAGGGCGGAGAACCGCTTTTACGCAAGGAATTATTTGAAATCCTAAAAATAATCCACAAAAGTAACATTAAAATTTATCTTATCAGTAATGGCATGTTGCTTGATGAAGATTTAGTCAGAAAATTCGCAGAGTTAGATGTGAATCTTATGATAAGCATAGATGGAGCAGATAAAGAGAGTTATGAAAAGATAAGAAAAGGAGCAAGATTTGAAAAGTTAAAAGAATCTGTGGCAATTGCAAATAAGTATAGCATTCTTGACAGCTGTCCTGTAACTATTGGAAAATACAATTATCAGCAAATTGGCAAATTGTTTGAATTCACAAAGGAGATAGGATATAAAAAGATCACATTTTTGGGATTGAAACCCTGCAAGGATTATGAGAAATATGTTTTGAACGGAGAAGAGTATGAGGATTTTTTCTTTTCTGTTATTAAACATCAAAAGGATTATCAGATGGATGTATATGTTGATGAGCCATTCTTTAAACCGTTTTTGAAGGAACATAATGTAAATTATTCACCAAATCCTGAAAATGGCATTATAGTTCCTGATGTTTCTCGTTGTATCTTTGGTGATTATATGTTTATTGAAACAAACGGGGATATAAAACCGTGCACATTTGCTCCTGTTGTAATGGACAATGTGAATGAAAAACCTCTTGGTGAAATATGGAATGATATGCAGAATTCAGAATTGATTAAAGAGATAAGGAATTTTTCAACAAGGGGAAATCCCTGTAAGGAATGTAAATATTTATATGAATGTGGGGGTTGCAGGTCAAGAACCTTTGGTTTAACTAAAAACTGGACAGTGTCGGATCCATGTTGTCCACTTCACCCCGTTAGAGAGGGATTTTCTAATAGGGTAAGGAGAGCAAGTCAATGAGAGTTGTAGGAATAGACCCAGGGACATATAGCTTTGACCTTTTCGGAATGGAAGACAGCCAAAAGGTCATTATAGATGAATCAATTAAATCAGAAGATATTTTAAAAAATCCATATTTGCTTCTTGAAAGGCTCGAAGAATTGATGCCACTGGATATTGTTGTTGGTCCATCAGGGTATGGAATACCGCTAAAAAGAATAAAGGATATAACAGAAGATGATATTGGGAAAATGATCCCTTTAGATACGCAAATAGCCGTAAATGAAGGGATAAAAAAAGTGCTTTTAGAAATGAAAGAAAAAGAAATACCTGTTTGCTTTACCCCCGGTGTTATCCATCTCGAAACTGTTCCATCTTACAGAAAATGGAATAAATTTGATATGGGGACAGCAGATAAAGTATGTTGTATAGCCTTAAGCATAAAAGATCAATCGGAAAGATTAAACATCCCTTTTAATAAAACATCTTTTGTCTATGTAGAAATAGGATATGGATTTACAGCTGTAATGACTGTGAAAGATGGGAAAATTGTTGATGGGATAGGTGGAACAAATGGGAGCATAGGATTTCTTGGATGTGGGGGAATGGATGCTGAGATTGCAATCAGATTAAAACCTCCAGTGACCCAGGAAATTGTTTTTCAAAAAGGAGTAAAAGACTTTGTTGGAAAAGATATAGAACCCAGAGATTTGATAAACTTCAAAGAAGCTATATTGCTTTTAGGAGAGAGCACAGAAAAGGATGTTGCCTCAATGCTTGTTTCCATGCCCAACCCAAAGGAGATTGTTTTATCCGGTAGACTAATAGACCATGATTTCATAAAGGATGAACTTATGCATAGATTAAATAAATATGCCCCGGTGGCAAAGGTGAAGAAATTGTCAAGGATTGCAAAAGAGGCCGCTTGTGGTGCTTATATTATTGGGGAAGGGTTACTTGACGGAGAATATCATGAGCTTATAGAAAATATGGGCATATTAAATGTTGGACATACGAATTAAAAACCCTGAAGAAATTCTGAGTTGCTTTGCGCCTTCGCCTTCGGCGCAGGCAGGTAAATGCCCTTCGTCATTTCGCATACACTGATACCATTAGGCGAAATAATAAACGAAGGATAAAAATGTGACAGAGAGGCCAAAATGAGAACATATCTTGACTGTATTCCCTGTTTTTTTAATCAAGCATTTCGTGCAGGGCGGATTTCCGGAAGCTTATCACAGCAGGTTTGTGGAGCGCTATCTTAGGAAACTTACAAAAAGACTGAATTGCCAATATGTTGGTTGCATTGTAAAAGGTGGCATTGAAGGCATTCGGATAATGCCACAGTTTATGACCAAGAAAATTTTTAACTACTTCTATGAACTGGGAAGAATCTATGGAAAGTCGGGAAAATTTGACGGAGAATTACTCAAAAAACTTGCCAAACCTGAACATTTATCAGTATTAAGAAGATTATTTTTTAAATTTGCAATTTTAATTGGAATATCAAACTTTTACTGGGATAAGCAATTAAAAGAAAACAACGCATTTGAAAAACAATTTAACAAACCTTATGGGGATTAAGAAAATGACGGGCTCGCAACTCTTCGGATTTGCTTCGCAAATTCTTGTCCTTCAGGTCATTTGACAGCAGATAAAAGGCTATGATGCTTTGCAAATTTTTTTGCTTCCATGCTTCTATATATAGTATATATAGTATAATGACCTGGCGACCTCGTCACCACGAAGCCTCTCTTTATTCGCCTATCACGCTGCACTGGTGCTTTTGGACGCACGGGCTCTTTTTTCCAAAATCAAAGTTGCAGATTTACTCGATCCTTATCTTCCCTGTTCATCATATCAAATTCATGGCCATGACAAGCTAATGTGAGATAATCCTCAAAAAAATAACGCTCAAAGATAAATTTATCTACAGAAAGAATATCTTTTACAATTTTTTGAAGAGAGGGGAAAACAGCCAGCATTCGGTCATGATTCCCCACAAAGTAAAGAGTTTCTACTGAATAATCTTCAGAAAGTATCTCTTTTGCTTTTTGCAATTCTTCAACAAAACTTCCTAATGTATCATCTTCTAAAATATTATTTAGAATATATTTAACTTGTGATTCTAATTTGGAAAAATCTTTGGGATTCCATGGCGTTACCTCTCTTTCTTTCCCTACATCTACCCACCAGTGGATGGTGCGGATAAAATCAAATATGTCTCCCAACAGAACAATCTTTATTTCCTTAATTCTTTGATGGTCTGCATTCCTTCTTTTAAGAAGCGCTTTTAGATTTTCCAAAAATACCCGCACCGCTTTTCCTGAAAGATAGGAATGCGCACCAAAACCTGCAAAACGATAAGTAAGGTGAGTGTCACTTAAAAAGACAAACATTTTTCACCACCTTTAAACAGGAATTCCTAAATTTACAGCTATTTTAAGAATGGAGGATAGAAATTCAACAATGGTTTTTCTAATAGCGAGAAAGAAAGTAAAACTGTAAAGATGAATCTTAAAAATGAGCAGGTCATTTATCTTTGTGAAACAAACTGTATTCATATCTCCTTTCCAGTCTATGGTTGTTTTTATAACTGTTGTATTTCTCAAACTTGTTTTTATTTCCGTGTAGAGAATATCTTTCAATTCCTCTTTGATTTTCTCTTTGAAGAGTTGTTGGAGGTATTCTAAGCTCATTGGTAGCTTTTCTGAAATTCTTGAGTCCCACACAAAGGAATAATCTTTGCCTATTTTTTCCACCATTTCTATAAATTCTTTTGAAGCATCTTCTCTTTCTTTTTTGTCTCTTGAAAAGAAGAGGAGATTTAATCCATTCATGAGATTTTGAGGGGGGTTATGCAGGAGATAAGAAAGGCTGTTTATAGTTTCTGGTGAACAGTGCAGTGGAGACCTTTGAAAACTTATTCTTATATCTCCTGCAATGTCTAATTCTAAGTAAGCTTCACAATCCTCTTTCTTTTTTCCTTGAGGAAAAAGAAAGACAAGAAGAGGGTAATCCAAAAGAGACATGTTTTCACGAGAGCTTAATAATGTCGGATAGTTTAAAGAGGTTAATTAATATTTTTAGAAGCTCGGTGCGATTTTCCATAGCTTCTTTAACTAATGCCTGATGGATGTCCAATATCTCTTTATTTACGATTCCTTCCTTTACAGGTATAACACATTCTATGTCTCCATCTACATAGAAGTTGGTTTTTGCTACTTCCTCTTCCTTTTCTCCTGTTTTGATTTTAGTAGTTATTGTAAGTGTTAAAAGGTCTTCAGCTTGTTCCTTTAGTTTTTCTGCCCATTCAGGTAACCTGTCCTTCAAAAAATTCCCTATTTCAGTTCGTCTATCTGTCATGACTTTCTCCTTTTGCTTTTTATTTTGAGTTTTATTCTATACCAAAGGCGAATTATCATCAACCCGTTCTAACTTGAGTTGTATTTGATTCCACTCGGGGGGGTTCACTCCAGCATCAACTAATCCTTCCATATTTTTGCTTTCTTTAATCAGCATAGCTTATTTTTTATATTATCATACCGCTTATTTATTTCATATCTAGAATTTTTCTACCTGTCAAGACAAACGCCGTAGTCACTTCCATTATTAGCTTGACAAGCATTTTCCTTGACAATTGTCTATGCAATTGCAAGGAAATACCTCAGTCATTTTCCTTGACAAAAATTTTTAATTTTTGCAAGGAATTCCGCATTGCGGAATTCCTTGACAATTAGTGTAATTATATTATATCTTTTTTTAACTTAAGGCGGTGTAGCTCAGTTGGTGAGAGCATGCGGCTCATATCCGCAGGGTCAGGGGTTCAAGTCCCTTCACCGCCATCACATTTAATATGAAAAATACCTTAGTTCTTTTTGTCCTATGTTTATTCTTCTTTTTTTTCTTGCTAAATGTTCGTCCTCTATTTGACCCCGATGAGGGAAGAAACGCAGAAGTAGCATTTGAGATGGTTAAAAACAAAAACTATGCATTGCCTACTTTTAATGGAAAAGCTCACATCTCCAAACCTGTATTTTTTTACTGGATGGACGCTTTTTCCATGAAAATTTTTGGAAAAGGAGAATGCCAGGCTCGCTTGCCTTCTGCTGTATTCTCTCTGCTGCTCATATTAGCTACCTATCTTTTTATAAGAAGAATATCTTCCAAAGAATTTGCTTTTTACTCAGCTCTTATATTAGCCACATCTATTGAATACATTATCTATGCTCGTTATGTGATATTTGATGCAACCTTGACCTTCTTTTTCTCTGTTTCACTCTATCTTTTTTACCTTTATTTTAAAGAAAAAAACAAATGCTATCTTTTTATTTCCTATATTTCTATAGGTTTAGGATGTTTAACCAAAGGACCCGTAGCCTTAATTTTACCTATTTTAATATTTTTTGTCTTTTTACTATTTCATTATAACTTTATAAAATCTATAAAACTGCTTTATTTACATTTAGGATTGCCTGTTGTTTTTT
>CAZVDS010000025.1:0-12208 GCA_964626315.1 uncultured Desulfurellaceae bacterium | reverse complement strand
TATCCAGTAAAACAGCATTATTTTCTCCCATTCCCCACATTTCCAGTTCCGGATCTGAGAGTATAGAAATTCTATATTTATCTTTTTGAATTTGAGAGAAGTTTATTTCTTGCAAAGTAACATATTTGTACTTGCAGCTTAGTATACCAGCAGACACTATCAACATCAGAGATATAATTATAATTTTTTTATAATGTAGCATTTATCTTTTGCCATACTCTGTCTATAATTTCCTTTGTGGAGGAACAAACATCGTATGCAATCCTTTTGTTCATTAAAGCCTCATCTACACATTCCATAAAGGGAATTTCTGCTAAAACTTCTATTTTATTCTTCTCACACCAATCTTTTATTTTTTCACTTATTTTCTTGTTTATATCATACTTATTAATAATAACACTCGCTTTTATACCAAAATGATTAGAAAGATCTATAGCCCTTTCCAAATCGTGAATACCAGAAAATGTAGGTTCAGTTATCAGCAAAGCTATATCTGCTCCACACAATGTAGAAATAACAGGACAACCAATTCCTGGAGGACCATCTACTAATATATACGGAATATTTTCTTCTTCAGCAATAGCATGTGCTTTTTTCTTTACCTTCGCCACCAAATTCCCAGAATTTTCAGCGCCAGGATTTAATCTGGCATGGACCAACTTTCCATGCTCTGTATTGGAAACAAACCATTCACCTATAATTTCATCTACAATAGTAATCGCTTTTTCTGGACATACTAAACTACACAAAGTGCATCCTTCACATTTCATAGGATTAATAAAATACTTATCTTCTCTTTTATAAATAGCATTAAATCGGCAATATTTTTCACATAATCCACAACCTGTACATTTTTCTTCATCTATAATTGCTGATTGTGCACCTATGAATTCTTCCTGCTGTAAAATCCTGGGACTTAAAAGTATAAACATATCTGCCGCGTCTACATCTGCATCCACAATAATCTTGTTTTTCATAATACAGGAAAGGCAAGCAGCAATGGTTGTTTTTCCCGTGCCCCCTTTTCCACTGATAACTACAATCTCTCTCATACCCCTAACTGTTGTTTTAAGAACAAAAATAATTTTTCAATATGTTTATCTTTAATCAACACCTCGCCTTGTGAATAAAGACAAGCCAACTGTTTTTTAAATGGAATTTTTAGAAGAATAGGTAAGGAGGAAAATTCCTGAACTGTTTCTCCTCTATCTTTGTTTATTAACACTCCAAAATCCTTTTTTAAGTGCTTTACTACCTCTATTGACAGTTTTAGATCGTTTATGCCAAACGGTGTAGGTTCTGTAACTAAGATTACAAAATCTGCCATTTCTATTGATTCTATCACAGGACAAGCTGTTCCTGGAGGCGCATCTACAATTGTTACCCTATTTTTATCAATAAGTTTTTTTAGCTTTCTAATAATAGGAGTGGGGGAGGGTTCACCAATATTCATCATACCATCAATGAAATCTATTTCGTTTTCCTTAAAAAATGCTTTTCCTCTTCTTATAATACCTTTTTGTTTAGGAACTTCTTTTAGTGCTCCTTTTACGGGGCATACATAACTACATGTTCCACAACTGCGACACAATTCAGGAAAATACATAACTTTCTTTTGTTGTTTCAATATTGCTAAAGCATGAAAAGCACAGTGCTTCGCACACAAGCCACAGAATATGCATATATTCTCATCTATGGAAGGAATGGGGAACAAACATTTTTCTATTTCACTTATTTTGGGGTGTAAAAGTAGATGCCCATTCGGTTCTTCCACATCTGTATCCATGTATACAGAATGTGGTATCAACAAGGAAAGGGAAGTAGAAACTGCTGTTTTCCCAGTGCCTCCCTTTCCGCTAGCAACAGCGATAATCATTCAAATTGAGCCAAAGCTTGTTTAACACTTCCGAAAAAGTTTCTAATCTCTATACCTGTTCCATCCAATATCATCTTAGCATTAGGTCCTACATCTTTGGCAACAACAATTTTTATTCCCTCATTTATTATGTATTGAGCAACCATTGTTCCCACTGCTCTCACACCATTTTTGTAAGGATTTTGTTTTATCTGCGTTGTTTTTTTCTCCGTATCATAGATAACAAAATATGGTGCACGAGCAAAACGCAAATCCATTTCTCCATCCAGGCTATTTTCTGTTGTTGGTATAATTACTTTCACAAAACCTCCTTTTTTATTTTATTTTTCAATATTCTTACACCTCTTACATAAACCATGGATAACAATATCACAATTTCCCATCTCAAAATTTACATTTTTTTGCAACCTCTCAAGAAATTCAGTCAATGCACTTTTTATTCCTGCGCATTCTTTATTATCTACTTCAAAAATTTTTCCACAATCTTTGCATAAAAGATGCACATCAATCTCTCCTTTGCTTAATTCATAAACAAAGCCCATTCTGGTTAGTGTCCTCTTTAATATTGCCTGACGAGATAAAAGATTAAGAGTGCGATACACAGTTGCTATACCAATAGGAATGTTTCTTTTTTTCAGGGCAAAAAATAAATCTTGAGTTGTAAAATGACCTTTTATATCAGGAAGTAACCTCACTATTTTTTCTCTTGCTTTTGTGAATCTTTTTCCTTTGAAAACCTTATTTTTATTTTGCGTAAAAAACTCCGTTTTTTTACGCCCAAATCTTTGATTTGTGGCATAAAAACTCCGTTTTTTTACGCCCAAATCTTTGATTTGTGGCATACTAATTTCTAATGATAATCATTATCATGATAATAAAATTATTGTCAAGGCTGAATATTGCTTTTCTTATAGATTTTTAATACAATCTTGGTGTGAAATACGCATTGACAATTTTAATAATATTATCTGTAATGGTGGGGCTTTCTTCCTGCGGCCACAAGGCTCCTCCTAAACCACCTTCATCTTGCTGTTTTATAAAATGAAGAATTTTGTGGTTATAGGCAGTGGTGTAGCAGGATTACGTGCCGCTATTGAAATAGCCTTAGAAGGAAAGGAAGTAGATATCTATACGAAAGAAAGTATAGATATGTCCAACACAGACAAAGCACAGGGTGGTATCGCCGTTGTCTTAAAAGAAAATGACAGTAAAGAATCTCATTTTCAAGATACAATAAAAGCCGGTGCAGGATTATGCAATGAAGAAGCGGTGCGTATTTTGGTAGATGAAGGTCCAGCAAGAGTGAGAGAACTTATAGACTGGGGGTCAAAATTTGATAGAAGACCAGATGGTTCGTTAGATTTTACTCGTGAAGCTGCTCATTCTACCAATAGAATTGTACATGCCTTAGGAGATGCTACAGGACACGAAGTAGAAAGAACACTCATTGAAATGGTTAAAGAATTGCCGATCAAAATACATGATTATTGCACTTTAGCAAGTATTTTATGTGAAAAAAATACAGTGGTAGGTGTAAGAATATTAAAAGGCAATAGATTTGAGGATATACCTGCCCGTAGCGTAATTGTTGCTACCGGTGGTTATGGAGCAGTATATAAACACACCACAAATCCTAATGTAACTACAGGAGACGGTGTTGGAGCAGCGTTTCTTGCAGGTGCTATCGTAGAGGATATGGAATTCATTCAGTTTCACCCCACTTGTTTACACATAAAAGGTGTACCCACATTTTTGCTCTCTGAGTCAATGAGAGGCGAGGGAGGAATGCTCATAAATGATTCAGGAGAACCATTTATGTACAGGTATCATGAACTTAAAGAACTCGCTCCTCGAGACATTGTTGCCCGCTCAATTATTTTTGAAATGCAAAGAAGAGGCGCAAAGCATGTATATTTAGATATGAGACACCTATTTAAAGACTTTGTAAAGAAACGCTTTCCCACCATTTATGAAACCTGTCTAAATTATGGAATAGACATAACTAAAAAACCTGTTCCCATTGCTCCTGCTGCTCATTATACCATGGGAGGTATAAAAACAAATATGGAAGGAAAAACAAACATCAATGGTCTTTTTGCATGTGGTGAGGCAGCCTGCACCGGGGTGCATGGAGCAAATAGGTTAGCTTCCAATTCTATTTTAGAAGGATTGGTTTTTGGAAGAAGGGCGGGTTTAGCCGCCATTTCTTATAAAGATAAGTTTATTTCCAATATTCAATATCCTTTACCTGAAGGAAATACACTACAAAATATAGAACAAACAACCCATGAATTTCAACTTGCAATAGATGAAAAAATGGGTCCCATAAGAACCATGAAAGGACTGGAAGAATTTTTGGAGTATGCAAGAAACTTATGGAAAGATGTAAAAGATATAAGAAATTCACGTCAAAGCATAGAATTAAGGAACATGGTTCTTATCGGGTTACTTATTGCCACATCGGCATTAAAGAGAAAAAGTAGTGTGGGAGCACACTATTGTATAGACACACCTCACCTTAATGACAAAAAACATATCTCATTTTCTTATGAACAACTAAAAGAATTTATTAGATAGAATAGGCAATCAAAGATTGAACGAAATGAATGATAAAAAATTGGGAAAAATACAGAAAATTGATAAAGAAATTAGAAAAACTTATTAAATAAAACAGGAATTTATAAAAAGTGATAAATACTGGAAAATTACAGAAAAAAATAGACAGAGAAATATATAAAACAATGCCAAAAAGAAACCTGTGAAGAATGGTTAAAGAGATAAATTAAAGATATTTTTTGTTTATCAGATTAAATGCAAGTTCAACTGCTTCTTTTGGTGATTGAGCAACATAGGGTTTATTTTTAAAATATCCCAACAATTCCTTTCTGCTTAAGATATTTGACCATCCACCACTATCTTTCAAAACAACGACGGGCTTACCGATATTTAAAGCAAGAGAAACCTCATTTAATGTACCCCATCTTCCGGCAACAGCAATCACTGCATCGGCACTATTTATAAGAATGTAATTTCTAAAAGAACCAAGATTAGTAGGAATAACAATGTCAATAAATTTATTCGCTGTTTCTCCTGAATCTGGCAGAATTCCTATGGTCAAACCTTTTGCTTTTTTTGCTCCTTCTGATGCTGCCTTCATAGTTCCATCTCTACCACCGCAGATTAAAATTCCACCTTTCTTAGCAATATAATATCCAACATCTTCTGCTATTTTTAAAATAGATTCTGTCAGGTTTTCGTCGTTTCCATTACTTCCTGAAAGAGCAATTATTTTCTTCATTCTTTACTCCATAAATAATGATTATATACCCTTATATAGAAAAATAAAACATTTTAACTTAACAATTGTTGCAGGCACAGAAAACAAAAAAATTCCTAAGTCCATGGTATTACTCAAGAAACAATTCGTAGCTAATATTCTTTCTTCAGATTCTGGATCACTACAATCGCTACAAATTAAAATAAATAAAATAAAATTTTCCCAGATGGACGGTAGGGGACTTGAACCCCCGACCTCCTGCATGCGAAGCAGGCGCTCTCCCAACTGAGCTAACCGCCCTCTTTTAAAAAACTTAGGATAAAGAGGTTGTATTGTCAAATATAAATTGCTAATCTAATAAATAAGATGAAATTCAGTCAGGCTTTCATACATACGCTGAGAGAAGATCCAAAAGAAGCAGCGATTGTTAGTCATAAATTGTTGTTAAAAGCAAGTATGATATTGAGACTGGCTTCTGGTATCTATACCTATCTTCCCCTGGGATTCAGGGTAATTGAGAATATAAATAAAATTGTCTCGGAAGAAATGAATAAAACGGGAGCAACTAAATTGTTGATGCCTTTTGTTCAACCCAGGGAGTTATGGGAAGAAAGTGGAAGATGGAAAGAATATGGGAAGGAACTTTTGAGAATAAAGGATAGAGCTAATAGGGATTTTGTCATAGGACCTACCCATGAAGAGATAATCGTAGATATAGTAAGACACTTTGTGAAATCATACAAAGATCTGCCTCTTACTTTGTATCAAGTTCAAACCAAGTTTAGAGACGAGATAAGACCAAGATTTGGTTTGATGAGAGGTAGAGAATTTATAATGAAAGACGCATACAGCTTTGGTAAAGATGAAAAAGATTTGAAAAAGAGTTTTAAGGATATGTTTGATGCATATTGCAGAATTCTTAAAAGATGCGGATTAAAATTCAAGGTGGTGGAAGCAGACACCGGTTTAATTGGAGGAAAAGGGTCATTAGAATTTATGGTTCCTTCCAGTATTGGAGAAGATGAAATCGTCTGTTGTAACAGATGTAGCTATGCCGCTAACATAGAAAAGGCAGAATCAAAAGTAGAAATCTTTGAAAGCCGTTCAGAACAAAACATAGAAAAGGCGTATACACCGAAAAAAAAGACGGTAGAAGAAATCTCGCAATTCCTTGATGTAAAACAGGAAGAAATTGTAAAGACACTTATCTATAAAGGAGAAAAGAGAACTTATGCCTTTTTGATTAGAGGATGTGATGAGTTAAATCCTATAAAAGCAAAGAGAGCAGTGGAGGAAATAGAGTTGCAACCTTTAAGTGAAAAAGAACTAAAAGATATAAGATTATATTTAGGGTTTTTAGGTCCTATAGGATTGAAAGAAAAAAACATATATGTTTTGGGAGATAACCTAATAAAAGATATGAAATGGTGTGTAATAGGTGCAAATGAAAAAGATTTTCACCTTAAAGGAGCAAGGGTAGAAAGAGATTTTTCAGTGGATATATATACAGATTTAAGAAAGGTTAAACAAGGTGAAAGCTGTCCTGTATGTAATGAAAAACTAAGCATTTTTAGAGGAATAGAGTTAGGTCATATATTTAAATTGGGAGACAAATACAGCAGAAAGATGAACGGTTATTTTTTGGATGAAAAGGGTAAAAAACAGTATTATGTTATGGGATGTTATGGTATAGGCATAGGAAGAACTGCACAGGCAATAGTGGAGATACATCATGATGAAAAAGGAATTATCTGGCCTTTAACCGTAGCCCCATACGATGTGGAAATTATTTCCCTCACCGATGAAGATTATGCCAATCTTCTGCATGATGAATTAGAAAAAGAAAATATAAAAGTTCTATTGGATGACAGAAAGGAGAGTTCTGGTGTAAAGTTTGCAGATTGTGACCTCATTGGTATCCCTATAAGAATTGTTTTAGGGAAATATCTTAAACAGGAAAAAGTAGAAGTAAGCTTGAGGAAGGATAGAGAGAGAAGATTTTTGATTTCTAAACATGAAGTAGTAAACTTTGTAAAAAATTTAAAACAAGAGCTAATAAAGGAGATAGAGGATGAATAGACTTTCGTGGAAGACAAAGAATGTATGGGAAAAAGGTGATGAATACAACAAAAAAGCCTTTTCCGTGGCAGAAGAATATAAGAAATTTATGGACAAATGTAAAACAGAAAGAGAAGCAGTGGAGTGGACCGAAAGGGAAATAGAAAGAATAGGGTTCTCAAAGGATGGAAATGAAAAATTCTATATTGTAAATAGAGAAAAATGTATTGCTGTGGTGAAATTGGGTAAAGGTGAAGGAATGAAGCTCATAGCCGCCCATATTGATTCTCCCCGTATAGATTTAAAACAAAAACCATTGTATGAAGACAAAGATACACAATTAGCATTGTTACATACACACTATTATGGAGGCATAAAAAAATATCAATGGATGAACATTCCTCTGGCAATTCATGGAAAAATAGTAAAGAAAGGTGGTGAAACATTAAATATAAACATAGGCGAAGATGATAATGATCCTCTATTTGTTGTTCCCGACCTTCTTCCTCACTTATCAAAAAAAGAACAATACGAAAAGAAAATGGATGAGGCATTTTCAGCAGAGAAACTCAACCCAATTGTAGGCAGTATGCCAGACTTATCAGAAAAGGAAGAAAAGGTAAAAGCTTATGTATTGCATTTACTTAATGAAAAATATGGAATAAGTGAAGAGGATCTTGTATCTGCCGAGCTTGAGCTTGTTCCTGCCTGGAAATCAAGAGATACGGGAATAGACAAAAGCTTTATTGCCGCCTATGGACAGGATGATAAGATATGTGCTTTTACTGCTTTTAAGGCACTTATGGAAAGTGATAATAAAAAAACATGCATGTTGTTGTTGATAGACAAGGAGGAGATAGGTTCGGATGGAGCAACAGGCATGAAGTCACATTTTTTCTTAAGACCTGTTATGGAAATCTTAAAAAGAAAAGAAGAAAAGGCAGATATGGACAACATCATTCAGTTTTTAGAGAAATCCGAGTGTCTGTCTGCCGATGTGAATGGTGCGGTAAATCCCCTGTACAAGGATGTTCATGAAATGGATAATGCATCCTATATCAATAGAGGTATAGTTTTGACAAAGTATACGGGTCATAGAGGAAAATACGAGGCATCCGATGCAAGTGCAGAGTTTTTAGGAAAGTTAAGAAGCATATTTGATCAAAATGATGTTTTGTGGCAGATCGGAGAATTAGGAAAGGTAGATGAAGGGGGAGGAGGAACAATTGCCAAATATATCGCTCAATGGAATGTTGAGGTTGTAGATTGCGGTCCTGCTATTCTATCTATGCACTCTCCCTATGAGATAAGTTCAAAGGGTGATCTATATGAGACATTTAAAGCCTACAGGGCATTTTTTGAATCAGAGTAATTCGGATGGTAGTACTTTAATGCCTCTGGTAGAAGCTGTTTTATAGTTTCTATGCGTTTTTCATCTGTTGGATGGTCGGAGAGAAACTCAGGAATTTTATGTCCTTTTTGTTCTTTCAACATGCGATTCCAGAACAACAAAGCACCTCTCGGGTCATAACCTGCCTTTGCCATAAAGATGAGACC
The DNA here is from genome assembly GCA_964626315.1 of uncultured Desulfurellaceae bacterium. GTDB lineage: Bacteria > Campylobacterota_A > Desulfurellia > JAGGSF01 > JAGGSF01 > CAZVDS01. Next base: position 3,440 of record CAZVDS010000025.1, on the reverse strand, counting down.
AAGATGGTCTGCTTCGTATTCCTGAATACGACTGTAGGGTAAAATAACACCCAATTGAGCTCCCAGACCATAAGCGATTAAAAAGGCTTTAGAGCGCGCTTCTGAACCTTTTTCTAAAGCCGCAGCAAGAGCATCTTCTCCCACCTGAGCTACCAACAACATACTCAACCTCTCTGCTCCGTGACGAGCAATAGCATGACCAATTTCATGTGCTAAAACTGTAGATAGGCCATTTTCATCCCGTGTATATTTCAAAATACCTGTATAAACAAAGACCTTTCCTCCTGGCAAACAAAAGGCATTAGCTGTTTTTGGCTCTTCTATAATTGTAAATTCCCAGGGAAGGTCTGTTCTTCCTGTTGCTTTAGCAATGCGCCAACCCACCTTATTCACCATATTTACTATTTGAGGGTCATTGCATGTCTTAGTTTTCTTTAAAATCTCCTGGCGTGCTTTAAGCCCTAAAGCCAATTCAGTTTGAGGGTCAATAAGAATTAGTTGTTTTCTTTCAGTAAAAGGAACGGTAGCACATGCAGACAAAATCAAAAGAGCTAACAAATATGAACCAAATTTTTTAATCTTGCTTTTCAATATCAATCTCATTATCAAATATAATACACAAATTGTCTGTTTATCTGCAATAGAAAATTTTGTGTATAATGTGAGTATGAGAATTTTAATCGTTGGTCGTCCTGGTGTAGGAAAAACAACGGCGGTTATAAAAACAATAAACCATATCTCAACGCCTGTAAGAGGATTTTATACTCAGGAGATAAGAGAAAAAAGGGGTAGGGTAGGGTTCTTATTAAAAACATTAAACGGTAAACAAGAGATACTCGCTCATATAAACTCATCCTCTCAATTTCATGTGGGAAAATATGGTGTAAATACAAAATTATGGGATAAATTAATTCCTCTGCTCATACCTCAAACCAATAATGAGATAATAGTTATTGATGAGATAGGAAAAATGGAATGCCTTTGTCAGTCTTTTCGCGCCTTTATTCTCAATATAATAAAAACAGAAAATTCCTTACTGGCTACCGCTCCCTTGAAAGGAACTTCTTTTATTGAAAACATTAAACATAAATTTAAAATCATAGAGATAAATGTAAAGAATAGAGATATAATACCTCTTCAGCTAAAAGAGATGCTTAAGAGATAATGTATTTTTCTCCATTAAAAGGAAATACATGTTTGGGTAAACTTCTGATAGAAGCTTTGTCCATAATTTCTCTTACTCTATTCACCTTTTCTTTAGGCAACTCTACAGATAAATTATTTTCCAAACAGTAGAGTATTTCATCTATATCTTCATAAGGCAGTCCCAATATAAATTCATCATCTATGCCAGGTATAAGGTCAGGCGAAGGTGTTTTCTCTAAGATAGCCTTGGGGATTTTCATTTTCTTAGCCATTTCTCTTATCTGTGTTTTATAGATATTTGCAAGAGGTGCTATATCTGCTGAGTCATCACCATATTTTACATACAATCCAGTGAGTATATCTGTTTTGTTTATATTTCCTAAAACTAAACCATTACGCATATCTGCATAAAAATAGAGTAAAATCCCCCTTAATCTGACTTTTGCTCGATAATAGGCTTGTGCTTCCCAGAAATCTTTCTCTTTTGCATTTGAAGCAAGATCTTTTAGAAAAACATCATTGCCGCCCATTTCTTTCCACTGTCTTTTTACCCATTTTTCCTGTGTCTTTCTAGAAATCAGAAATGTAGAAGGAGATAAGCGGTAAATACCTATTTCTTTTAAAACTTTTGTTATATCCATAAACCTGTAATCTATATCTAAAACATGAGCAAGAGCAATGGCATCTCTCATATTCTGGATAGAACTGTTTTTCTCCTGTAAGATGAGACCCAATACATTTCTCTTCCCCACAGCTTCCACCGATAGATAAGTAGTTAGTGTTGAATCTAACCCTCCACTCAATCCTATTACAATTACCTCTCTTTTTTTTGAGGATTCTTTGATAAAATCACATATATCAGAAATGAGCTTTTCATAATCAATGGATTTAATAAAATCTTTATATCTCATAAACTTATGATGCCGAGGGCGGGAATCGAACCCGCACGGGAGGACCACTCCCACCAGATTTTGAGTCTGGCGCGTCTACCTATTCCGCCACCTCGGCATCGAGTTTTATTTAACACTTCAAGCTCTCATTGTCAAGTTTCAACAACTCATATATAGCAAGCAATGCATCTTTTGCCTTCATTTTTAGAAAAGCGCTAGGCTCGCATACTAAAAGAGAGCTAACATCTGGATTTATAGTTATTACATAACTACCTTCTCGCTTAAGGCGAGAAGCAATACTATCATTAGTGGGAACGGCAGAACTACTACCAATAAGAAAGACCACATCCGGCACCTTTACTTGTTCTAAAAAACCATACCAATTTCTCTTTTGATAGGTATTATCTATATAATTCCAATCACCAAACATAAGTATATTTGGTCTCAAAAGTTCACCACAGACAGGACAAATAGGAAGTTTACTTGCTTCCATCTTTTTTTCATTTAAATCACATAAAGGCACCTCGCAATTCTCTCTTACTCCATAATTACATCCTACTTCTCTCATACATTGCAATCTCCACATGGAACCATGAACCTCACAAACAGATGAAGGTTCAGCTCCAGAAAAGAGATGATACCCATCAGTATTTGTGGTATGAATAAACGCTTTTTTGAAATGCTTTTTCATAAGCTGATTTATCACCATATATCCTGCATGTGGTTTATTCTGATTTGCGTTTCTTCTTCTCCATTCATAAAATGCCCAGGCATATTGCGGACACCTACGAAAACTCTGAGGAGAAGCAAGCGTTTGGGCCTCTAATCCTACTCTTTTAAATACAGGAAAATTTCTCCAATATCCTTCTTTGTCACGAAATGTGGGGATGTTAGAATCAGCAGACATTCCCGCACTGGTGAGAAAAACAGCCGTTTCAGCTTTTTTAATTCTCTCTGCAATATAGGATATATCTTTATCCATGTAATTTAACTCAGTTAACCCTTCCAACAGTAATCGTTTACCACTCGTTCTAACTTCTTTTCCTCAACTAATTCATTCATAATATTCTCTACTTTTTTGTAATCATGCCATTTTTTGAATAAATCAGGTCTTGTAGCTACATAGAGTGTCCCTATTATTCCCGAAGGTGGTGTTGCATACAATTGTTTCAATCTTTCTTCTATTTTCTCCTTTAATTGTTTTCTTCCTATTTGTGTAACATCTTTATCATCCTCAAGAATATAAGGAAAAAAAGTTAATACAGACATGCTAACCCCCTTTACAACACAATTTTGTATTTTATTAGAGTATAAATCTATACCATTTTTGTCAAGGACAAATCATAGATTTGCTTGCAAACGCTGAAAGCGTTTGTCAAGACACAAATCTCAAAGAGATTTGAG
>CAZVDS010000024.1:0-12373 GCA_964626315.1 uncultured Desulfurellaceae bacterium | reverse complement strand
CCCGCAGAATATACAACCTTATGGGTAGATTGACGATAAAAGAGGTGATGGCATTAATCAGCTTTATGAATATTTTTGTAAGCAATGATTCTGGTTTGATGCATATAGCCAATGCTTTTCGCGTTCCGTTGGTGGCTATATTTGGTCCAACAGTTAAAGAATTTGGTTTTTCTCCTCGAGGAGAAGAAATAAGGATAATAGAAGTAGATGTGCCGTGTCGTCCCTGTTCACTTCATGGAACGAATGTGTGTAAAAAGGATTACCAATGTATGAAAATGATTTCAGTTGATAATGTATTTAAAAAAGTAAAGGAGGTATCGCAATATGCAAACCAGCGTACCCATTCTTCTATATCATCATATAAATGAGGAGGGAATTCCACCTGAACTTTTTGAAGAACAACTGAAATTTTTAAAAGAAGAAAATTATATATCTATTGGATTGGAAGAGCTTGCCTTATATATGAAAGGAGGCAAAAAAGATTGGCAAAAAGCGGTATGTATTACCTTTGATGATGGTTATTTGGACAATTGGGTTTATGCTTATCCTTTACTTAGAAAATATAATTTTAAAGCCTTATTGTTCCTATCTACCTGGATGGTAGAGGAGGAAACAACCTGCAGTTTTAACTTGCAAGATGTATGGCAGGGGAAAATAGCAAAAGACAAATTGATTCCTTGTGTATCTACTTGGAGCATGTTAGATGGTTATCCTGTAAAAATAGAGAGGAGATTATGCTGGGAAGAAGTAAGACAAATGAATAAAAGTATTTTTGATGTGCAATCTCATACCAAGCGTCATCGTAAAGTTTATGCAGATGATAAGATTAAAGGTTTTAATCAGCCCAGAAAGAAAGATAGTATATGGGAGATTATAGATGGTGATGAGCGTTATGGAACACTTAATTTTTTAAGAAAACCAGAATTAGCAAACAATCGTTTTATTGTTGATAAAGAATTGAATGATGAATTGGCTGAATATGTGTTGAATAACGGTTATGCGAATTTTTTTAAACAAGAGGGGTGGAAAGAAAAATTGGAAGATATAGTGGAAGATTATCGCAGAAAACAGAGGAAAATAGGAAAAATGGAAACAGATGAAGAACGCTACAAGAGAATAAAAAATGTATTGCTTATAGGAAAAGGCGAGATAGAAGGTGAAATAATGAAGAGATGTTCTGCCTTCAGTTGGCCCTGGGGAGCTTATGATAACTTAAGTGTAAAGGCAGCACAGGATGTAGGTTTTAAATATCTGTTTACTACCAAACCCGGCTCTAATTCACCAGGTGATGATATGCTTTTTGTAAAGAGATTTAATGTTTGGAAAAAGGATCTAAATTGGTTTAAATCTCGCATTAGACTTTATTCAAATAAATTAAGAGCAAGAATTTATGGCAATATGTACAGAAAAATTTAGTATTTTGCATATAGATACGGAGAAAAGGTTTGGAGGAGGGCAGAAACAGGCTTTAATTTTAGCAACAGGATTAAAGGATAAAGGAATAAAAAATATTTTTGCCTTAAAGAAAGATTCTTTATTAAAAGATAAGATAAAGAATGAGTTTGAATATGTTGTGTTTCCTTTTAGAGGAGAATGGGATCTGCAAACAGCAATAAGGGTTTTGTTCTTTGTAAGAAAAAGAGAAATTTCAATTGTTCATTCTCATACTGCTCATGGTGCTTTTTATTCTGCTTTTTTAAATCTCTTTGGAATAAAGGCGGCACACACCAGAAGGGTTAGCTATCCAATTAGAGGAAATCTTAACAAAGCTAAATATAAATTACATGATGCTGTGGTAGGTGTTTGTTCATCTATTAAAGATGATTTATCTTTTATGGATAAAAAAAAATTACATTTAATACCTAGTGCAGTTGATATAAAAAAAAATAATATTTCAAAAGATGAGGCAAGAGTAAAATTGGGATTGTCTTTAGATGAAAAAGTAATATTAAATGTAGGAAACATTTTACCCATGAAGGGACAAAAGATGTTATTGGATGCTTTTAGTATGTTGAATGAGGGAATACTCTTAATCGCCGGAGGTGGTGATAGAAAGATATTACAAAAGACAATAGATGATAGAAGATTAAAAAATGTTCATCTATTAGGTTTTGTTGAAAATATGCAAAATTTTTATAAAGCGGCAGATGTATTAGTAATCAGCTCACAACAAGGCGAAGGTTCTCCTGCTGTGTTGAAAGAGGCATTCTTATTTGGCGTTCCGGTTGTAGCTACAGATGTGGGAGGAATAAGGGAAATAGGGGAGGGGGCTTGTATTATCGTTCCTCCAAATAGTGCCAGGGACATTTTTCAAGCTGTAGAGCATATCTTTAAAGATGAAGAATTGAAATCCAGACTTGTTGCTGAAGGAAAGAGAAGAGCAATGAATTTTTCTCCACAAAATATGGTAAAAAAATATATGAATGTGTATAAAAGTTTATGAGTATATTTGATGATAAAAACATACCAGAGAAAACAGGTATTTACCTTATAAAGAATAAAGAAGATGAAATAATTTATGTGGGAAAAGCAAAAAATCTGAAGAACCGTATATATTCTTATCGTTCAAAATGTCTTTCACCGTTTAAACAGTTGATGGTGAAGGAGGCAAAAAGGGTAGAATTTGTCATTGTAGAAAAGGAGGAAGAAGCGTATCTTTTAGAATATAGTCTTATAAAGGAGTATCGTCCTTCATATAATATTGTTTTAAGGGATGATAAGAGTTATCCCTACTTGAGGCTTACTTTATCTCAAAAATTTCCTACACTTGCTTTAGCCCGAAGAATTAAAAAGAAAGGCGATCTCTATTTTGGTCCTATTACCCCTGTAAAGAGATTAAAAGAAGTATTGAGAGTTTTAAAGAAAACATTTCCCATAATTCAAAGAAATATTAGTTTTTGTTTGAGTAGAAAAGAACCTTGTATTTACTATCAGATGGGTTTATGTTCTGCTCCCTGTTGTGGAAATATCAGTGAAGAAGATTATAGAAAGATAGTAGAAGAGTTGAAATTTGTTTTACAAGGCAATGGGAAAGAATTGGTAAGAAATTTAAATGAACAGATGAAGATATATGCTGAAAATTTAGAGTTTGAAAAAGCCATAAAATTAAGGGATAGGATAAAAGCAGTTAAACTTTTTTATGAAGGGCAAGAAGTGTTGGAAATGGGAAACTATTTTGCAGATGTTATAGGTTTTTGTTATACCAAAGGTGTTTTAGGTGTCAATGTTTTATCTATTAGAGGTGGTAATATCACCTCTAACCGTTCGTTCTTTTTAGAGAATGTAGATGGTTCCACTGAAGTGGTGGAGAATTTCATTATACAGTATTATCTAAAAGGTGAGTTTGTTCCTAAGGAAGTTGTAATAGGTAAGCTGATAAACAAAAGTATAATAGAAAAATTGTTAAAAACAGAAGTGGTTATACCAAAGAGGGGTAAGAAACTGAACTTTTTGAGAAAAAGCGAAGAAAATGCACAAACAAATCTTCAGCTATATCTACAGGGGATGTTTAAAGAAGATACAATATTCAAAAGAATAGAAGAATGTTTGTGTTTAAAAAAATTTCCTTATATATTTGATGTATATGATGTTTCTCATATTGGAGGAACAAATATAGTAGGTGCAAGTATAAGATACAATAGAGGATGGGTAAAAGATATGTACAGGCGTTTTAATTTAAAGAAAGGAAATAGTGATGCGGATTGGATATCTGAACTTGCAAAAAGGCATTTGAAAAATATTAAAGAAGATGAAAGGGAGATGCCTCATGTAATTTTAGTAGATGGAGGGGTGCAGCAGGTGCAAGTTGTAAAGAATATTGTTCCAGAATGTATTTCTGTTTTAGGTATTGCTAAGGAGAGAAAGAATGATAGAGTAAGAAGAGCAAAAGGAGATGTTTTGGATAAGATATATACTGAGAAAGGTAGAATAGAAGTAGGTGCCGATATTTTGCATTTTTTCCAAAAACTAAGGGATGAAGCACACCGCTTTGCATTAAATTTTCATCGCACAAAGAGAAGAAAGATGACGCTCACATCCTTATTGGATAGAATGGATGGCATAGCTCAAGTGAGAAAGCAGCTGCTTTTAAAACATTTTGGTAGTGTAGAGGCAATTGCTAAGGCAAATTGTAGTGAGGTGGCTCGGATAGGGGAAATAAATATAAAACAAGCTTATCATTTGATTGAAAGATTGAGAGAAATATCGTGAAAAAGATAATACTCGTTGTGCTTCTCTTGTTATGTGCCTGTGCAACGCCTCAAGTCAAGAAATATCCTTCATCATCTCTTTATTATCATTACATGCTGGCTCACATTTACATAGATAAACATGAAACCATTAAGGCAAAGCAAGAATATGAATGGATATTGAAGAATAGTAAAGATGCGCTTTTTTATGAAGAATATGCCAGATTTTTGATAAGAGAAGATCCAGAGAGAAGTATTCAACTGTTAAAGGAAGCTATTGCTATAAATCCTAACAGAAAATCTGCTTATCTTTTATTGTCTGATTTGCTCCTGCAACTTTCAAAGGTTGAAGAATCAGTTTCTGTGCTTAAAGAGGCATCCCACAAATTTCACGATGCGGATATATACTTAAGATGGGGACTTATTACTATGGGAAAGGGTGATATTGCAGAATCTTTAAAGGTATTGAGAGAGGGGTTGTCTTTTAATCCTGATGACACTTCCTTACTTTTCTATATTGCTTTAGAATACAAGGAAAAGCATCTGTATGGAACTGCTCTTTCTTATGCTAAGAAAGCATATAAAATAGACGAAAACTCAACAAGATTAGCACTGTTGGTGGGGGATATATATGAGGCAGAAGGAAAATTAAAAAAAATGGTTTCTTTTTATGAATCTGCATTGGATAAAGTAATGGATAAGGTGCCTTTGTTGATTGAGCTTTCTCGGGCTTATGGAAAATTAAATATGCCGAAGAAGGAAGAGCAGATGTACGAGCGCCTCCTCAAACATAGAGAAGACATAGATGTTATGGAAAGATTGGGCATTATTTATATTAAAAGAGGAGAATACAAAAAAGCTGTTGATATTTTGAGTAAGTTACAAGAAATTGAGAGTAGTAACCGTGTTGGTTATTTTTTAGGATTAGCCTATTATCTTAAAGAAGATTATTCAAAGGCATTGAATCTTTTTTCTCAAATAGAGGTAGGTAGTGATTTTTACTCGGCAGGTGTGGAGAGGACTGTAGATATATACAAGAAAGAAAAAAAAATGGGAAAGGCAATAGAGGTTTTAAATAAAGCTATTGATTTAAAACCCTTGGATAGTCAATTGTATTTTTTATTGGCTTCTCTTTATGGAGAAAAAAAGGACTGGCAAAGAGTAATAAGTATTTTGGAAGAAGGGATGAATAGAATGCCTCTCAATGTGAATTTTCCATACTATTTGGCAGATGTATACTTTGAGGATTTACATGATGTGAGTAAGGCTGTTGATTATTTAAAAAAGACATTGAGTGTAGACCCGAATAATGCCTCCGTTTTGAATTACTTGGGTTATCTGTATATAGATGAGAATATGAACATAGCTGAAGGTATAAAATTGGTAGAAAAAGCGCTAAGTATATCTCCCAATAATGGATATTACCTGGATAGCTTAGGCTGGGGATATTATAGACAAAATAACTATATGAAAGCATTGCAGTATTTGGAAAAAGCATTAAAGGTAGTTAAAAATGAACCTGTTATCATGTTACACCTGGCTAAGGTGTATATGAAGTTGAATCGAAAAAAAGAGGCGATAGATGTATTAAACAGAATTTTAAAGATCAAACCAGGTGACAAGGATGCAAGAAAGTTTCTCCAAAGTATCCAGAAATAATCTTCCCAACATCCTTTCCTTATCAAGAATATTTCTAACTATACCGATAGTTGTTTGTATTTATGCGGGTACTAATTTTTCCAATACTGTCGCTATGTTGCTTGTTCTTGTTGCCATTTTTACTGATGTTTTAGATGGTTTGATTGCCAGACGAATGAAATTGGTCACTGATATTGGAAAATTTCTTGACCCTCTATCGGATAAGATTCTTGTCTGTTCTATATTCATAACGATGATAGAAACTATCCATATTCCTTTTTGGGCAGTTATTCTTATTATAGTTAGAGAATTGGCTGTAACCAGCTTGAGAAGTATGGCTGCCCCAAAAGTGGTGTTGGAGGCAAAATTGACAGGTAAATGGAAAACAACTTTGCAGTTTATCTGCATATTGTTACTTTTGTCTAAATTTAAAATATATGGATTATATCTATTTTATCTTGTTGTGATTTTGACTTTAATTTCTGGCGCAATGTATTTTGTATCTTATTTTAAGAAGTATGATAAAAATTCTTAGAATGATAAAGGCAGAACATACCATTTTTGCTTTTCCCTTTGCCTTTATAGGAGCACTGATGGGGATTCATGCTATACCCCCTTTTAGAATTATTTTTTTTGTTATTCTTGCGATGATCAGTGCTCGCTCTGCAGCTATGACTTTAAACAGGATTATTGATAGAAGATTTGACGCTTTAAATGTGCGCACCAAGAACAGAGAAATACCTGCAGGCAAGGTTGAAGTGAAAGATGCGTGGATATTTACCATCATTTCTATTATTATATTTGAATTTTCTGCATTTTGTTTAAACAAATTGTGTTTTATGCTTTCTCCCATTGCCCTTTTTTTTATTTTCACTTATTCTTATAGTAAAAGGTTTACTCCTTTGTGTCATCTGTATTTAGGAGCTACAGATGCACTTGCTCCTTTGGGTGGTTATATAGCAGCAAAAGCAAGTTTTGGTTTAGATGCAATTTTTCTTTCTTTGGGAGTAATGTTCTGGATAGCAGGATTTGATATTCTATATAGTCTACAAGATGTGGAATTTGATAAAAAGGTAGGTCTTTATTCTTTGCCTACATACGCAGGTGAGGAGAAGGCTTTAATTATTGCTCGCCTGTTCCATGTTTTTACCGTTATTCTATTTTTTCTTTCCTTTTATTGTTGCGGGTTGCACATCTTGTCTTATATAGCTGTTGTTATATCCGCTTTTCTCCTAATCTATGAACATATACTTGCTCGTCCTCATGATTTAAGCAAGATCAATGTTGCCTTCTTTAATATCAATGGTTATATTAGCGTTATATTGTTTATATTTGTTTTTGTAGATGTTTTGATATTATGAGTGAGACCTTTCTTATCTGTCAGGCGATATTTGATGTAATGGTTGTATTGTATTTGGTGGTAGATAAATTTATCTACAGAAAGCAAAAGGTGACATTTCTAAGCTTGATGGAGATGGCAGAAAACCTGATGGAAAAAGAGCGCATCTTGGCAGAGAAATTAAAATCTGAGATGGCAAATTATCAAAAAGATAGACAGGAACTGTTAGAAGATATTAAGCAGAAGAATAAGATGCTTCTGCATTTGTTTTCTATCTGGGAAAAATTGAAAGATAAGCCTGATTTAAAAAACACAATCTTAAACCTGGAGGAAAAAGGTTATGATATCTCTTCTATCTCAAAGGAGTTGCACTTATCAGAAGGGGAGGTAAAACTTCTGTTTCAGATTTTTAAGTAGTTTTTGGTTTAATCAAAATAAAAGAATTTCAGCCACAGATTTGCACAGGATTCACCCTGTGTAATACTCCAGGATTGAGTTTCTTCGTTAGGATATTACACGGGGTGAACACGGATTTAGAAAAAAAGAATATTAGCCTCTGGACAAATCTATGATTTGCTTGCAAACATCAAAGATGTTTGCCAAGATTTCTTCGAGATTGGACGGATTTCTAAGACAAGCCACGAAGAGAGAAATTAAAAAATAAATTTTTATATTATCTGTCTTAATCGTGGTAATCCCCAAGCAAAAAATATCATTGGCTACAGATTAAATGAATTTGTAAAAATGACTTAATTATTCTACTTTTATCTCTATGGTCTGAGAATTTTTTTCTTTATATTCTTTTTCTGTTTTTTGTTTGATGAGTTGCACTATTTTATCAATGTTTTCTCTCATCTCTTCCATCTGTTTTCTCATCCTTAGAATAATATCTACGCCTGCTAAGTTTACACCTAATTCCCTGGTAAGGGTGCGAATAAATCTTATGTCTTCAATATCTTCATCTGTGTATAGCCTTATTTTACCTTCGCTTCTCTTAGGATTTATGAGTCCTTCCTTTTCATATTCCCTTAAGGTATGAGGATGAATCTTTATAATTTGTGAGACAATACCAATTGTATAATATTTTTTTGTTACCATTTTATCTCTCCCTACAATTCTTCTTCTTCAAAAAATCTTCTTAATATCTGTTCGCCTTTTTTGCTTATTTTACTGGGTATTTCCACCTTTATAGTTGCATATATGTTTTCTTGTGCAATTTTTCCTTTTATCTTAAATATCTGCCCGCCTTGCGTTCGGGGTGGAATCTTTATAGTGACAGATCCATTTAGGGTTTTGACCTCAGCTTTTCCACCTAATATAGCAGTTTTTAATGGAATACTTAGGGTTGTATATAAGTTTTTTCCATCGTATCTAAAGTGAGGATGTGGTTTTATATGAACTGTTAGGTGTAAATCTCCCCTTCCTCCGGGTCCTCTTTCTCCCTTTTCTCTTATTTTTAATTTTGTTCCATCTTTAATACCAGGAGGTATCTTTATCTTTGTTCTTTCGCCACCTATGTTTAAAGTAATAATTTTTCCTTTTACTGCATCCTCAAGGTCTAAATCCATTTTGTAATTTATGTTTCTGCCTTTAGTGTAATTTTCTCTAAAAGCTCCTCTTGTAAATATGTCTTCTGTGCTAAATATATCTTTGAATATATCCTTAAAGTTAAACCTACCTCCTCCAAAATGATAGGTATATGTTCTTCCTTCTCTAAATTCTTTTCCAAAATCAAACTCTTCTCCTCTGTCGTATTGCGCTCTTTTTTCTTTATTGGAAAGTATGGAATATGCTTCATTGACTTCTTTGAATTTTGCTTCTGCTTTTTTATCTCCGGGATTTAAGTCAGGATGATATTTACGTGCTAATTTACGATATGCCTTTTTTATTTCTTCATCTGTTGCATTTTTGGATAGACCTAATACTTTATATAAATCTCTCATGACAATATATATAATACCTAAGTCTAAGTATGTCAACTTTGTAATTTTCAATGTAAAACTTGACAACGATAGACTGAGGGTTATATTAGTGATTGAAAATTATCATTTCAGGAGGTGAGTTATGGCATTGAAAGTTTGGGAGCCATTTGAGGAGCTTTCTACATTACAGGATAGGATTAACCGCCTATTTGAAGGGCTGATGCCAGAGTTTGGAAGGGGTAAAGCATCTGCTGTATCCAAGTGGAGTCCTGCGGTAGATATTTATGAGGATAAGAGCAATATTTATTTGGATGTAGAAATTCCAGGTATGAAAAAGGAAGATGTGAAAGTAAAAGTAGAGGACAAAACACTAACTGTTAGTGGCGAAAGAAAACTGGAGAGAGAGGAGAAAAAAGAAGGTTATTATCGTATGGAGCGTAGTTATGGTTCTTTCTGCCGTTCATTCTATCTTCCTGACAATGTAGACCCAGCAAAGATAAAAGCAAAGTATGAAAGTGGCGTTTTAAAGCTTAGCATTCCTAAGAAGGAAGAGGCAAAACCTAAGGAAATTCCAGTAAATGTAGAATAAGGGGTGTGACACACCCCTTATTCTTAAAGGAAAAATAATAATGAATTTAGAAAAGTTTACTATTAAATCGCAGGAAGCACTGCAGCTGGCAAGAGATATTGCCGCATCAAAGAAGCATCAGGAGATTAGCTCACTCCATCTTCTTTCTGCTTTAACTAAAGATGGAAAAGGTATAGTGAATTCTGTTTTTCGTCGTTTAGGGGTGAATATAAATTTATTAAATGAAAAAATAGAAGAAGAACTGGATAAAATACCTCATGTTTTTTCTTCTGAGAACCAAGTTTATCTTTCTTCGGAATTAGATGGTGTTTTAAAGAAAGCAGAGCAAGAATCTAGGGAATTGCAGGATGAATATATTAGTGTAGAGCATCTATTGCTTTCTATGACTCAGGAAGGGAAAGCGTCCTCTGTATTGAAGGAACTGGGTATCTCCAGAGAAGAGATAATAAAAACTTTAATGGATATAAGAGGAGGACAAAGGGTTTTAGACCAGAATCCAGAAGAAAAATATGAAGCTTTAAAAAAATATAGTAGAGACCTTACAGAACTGGCACGCAGCGGTAAATTGGATCCTGTCATTGGTAGAGAGGATGAGATAAGAAGAACAATTCAAATTCTTTCTCGCCGCACTAAAAACAATCCTGTTTTGATTGGTCTACCGGGTGTGGGGAAGACGGCTGTGGTAGAAGGACTTGCTCAAAGAATTATAAAAGGTGATGTGCCAGAGAGTTTAAAACAGAAAAAGGTTATTGCTTTGGATATTGCGGCTCTTGTTGCTGGTAGTAAATTTCGGGGAGAGTTTGAAGAAAGACTGAAGGCTGTTTTAAATGAAGTAAAACGAGCGGAAGGTAGGATAATATTATTTATTGATGAGTTACACACCATTGTGGGGGCAGGTGCGGCAGAAGGTTCGGTTGATGCATCCAACATGTTGAAGCCCGCTTTAGCCAAAGGAGAGTTGAGATGTGTGGGAGCAACAACGATTAAAGAATATAGAAGATATATAGAAAAGGATGCCGCCCTGCAGCGTCGTTTTCAACCTGTTTATGTGGGAGAACCTTCTGTTCAAGAAACAATTTCTATCTTGAGAGGATTAAAAGAAAAATATGAGGTTCATCATGGTGTAAGGATAAAGGATTCTGCATTGGTTGCTGCGGCTATGCTCTCTAATAGATATATTGCCGATCGCTATCTACCGGATAAAGCTATAGATCTGGTAGATGAGGCAGCAGCGCTTTTACGCACTCAATTGGAGAGTGAACCTCAACCTATAGATGATGTAAAGAGAAAAATATTACAATTGGAGATAGAGAAACAGGCGTTAAAAAAGGAGTCTGATGAAGACTCTCTGGAAAGATTAAATGGTATAGAAAGAGAACTGTCTGACTTAAAGGAGAAACAGGGGGAACTTGTTTCTCGTTGGCAGTTAGAAAAAGAAGCAATTAAGCGCATTCAGGACATAAAGAAAAAAGTAGAAGAAATAAAGATGAAAGTAGAAGTTGTGGAGAGACAAGGAAAGTTAGAAGAGGCATCACGCTTAAAATATGGTGAGATACCGCAGCTTATGAAAGATTATGAAGAACAGAATAAAAAGTTGATAGATATTCAAGGAAGTGGAGCGCTATTAAGACAGGAAGTGACAGAAGATGAAATTGCTTTAGTTGTTTCCAGGTGGACAGGTATTCCTGTAGCCAGAATGTTGGAAACCGAAAAAGAGAAGTTACTAAAAATGGAAGAGAGAATAAAGAGAAGAATTGTAGGGCAGGATAAAGCGGTTAAGGCTGTAAGTGATGCTGTAAGACGTTCACGGGCAGGTTTATCTGACCTTAATCGTCCCACTGGCTCGTTTATATTTCTGGGTCCTACTGGCGTTGGGAAAACAGAGTTATCAAAAGCATTGGCAGAATTTCTATTTGATAATGAGAAGGCGATAGTGCGTATAGATATGTCTGAGTATATGGAAAAGTTTTCTGTTTCTCGGCTAATTGGTGCACCGCCAGGTTATGTGGGATATGAAGAAGGAGGACAGTTGACAGAGGCGGTGCGTAGAAGACCTTATTCTGTAGTTTTATTGGATGAAATAGAAAAGGCGCATCAAGAGGTATTCAATATCTTGTTGCAGGTTTTGGATGATGGAAGATTAACCGATTCCAAAGGGGTTACAGTAGATTTTCGCAATACTATAATCATTATGACCTCAAATTTAGGGAGTCAGCATCTTTCTTCCATTCCTTCTGATGATGATTTTAATATAAAATTTGCTCAGGCAAAGAGAAAAATTTTTGAGGAAGTAAGGAGAACATTCCGACCCGAATTTCTAAATAGAATAGATGAAATTATCGTTTTTAACCCTTTAGGAAAAGAAGAAATTAAAAAAATTGTTGGACTTCTTCTTAAAAAGACACAAGATAAAATGAAAGATAAAGGGTTTAACATAGATTTTGAGGATGAAGTGATGGGGTTTATTGCCGATGTTGGTTTTGATAGGTTATATGGAGCAAGACCTTTAAAAAGGGTTATTCAAAATATGATAGAAAATAAACTTGCAGGTGAAATATTGAGCGGTAAATTTGTAAAGGGAGACAATATAAAAGTAAAGCTAAAAAAAGGAGAAATAATTTTTTCTAATTCTTAATAGGAACCGGAATAGGGGTCGTGTCTTTGCATTTGACATTTATCCAACCTTCTGATATCATAT
>CAZVDS010000023.1:0-12901 GCA_964626315.1 uncultured Desulfurellaceae bacterium | reverse complement strand
AGCTTGCAAATATAAAATATTTGTCAAGACATAAATCTCAAAGAGATTTAAGCTTGCAACTGCCAGAGGCATCCGTCAAAACAAACAAATAGATTTAAGGTATTGACACACTGTGCAATTTCTGATTTTATATGAACATGGAAAAAATAAAGCAGCTGATACGGGTTATCAAATCTCATCACAATATCATCGCTTTAACTGGTGCAGGTATATCTACTAAGGCTGGTATTCCTGACTTTAGAGGTAACAAGGGTATCTATAAAACAAGAAGTGTAGATGCAGACAAAATATTTGACATAGCTTATTTCCATGCTCATCCTGAATATTTCTATCATTTCACAGCAGAGCTTTTACCTGCATTGCACAATGCTAAACCTACAATGGGACACAAACTTTTAGCAAAATTAGAAGGGATGAACTATTTAAAAGGCATTATTACTCAAAACATTGATGGACTACATCAAAAAGCAGGTAATAAAAATATCATAGAGATTCATGGATCTATGTGGAGGTTCTATTGTATTTCTTGTGGTAAAAAATATAATTATGATGAGATAGAGGATATAATTGTGAAAGGTGAAGTGCCAAGGTGTTCATGCAGAGGATTGATTAGGCCTGATGTTGTTTTCTTTGGCGAAGCAGTAAAAAATATGGAAAAAGCTACTTGTTGGGCAAGCGAAGCAGAGTTAATGATTGTTTTAGGTTCAACCCTTATTGTTTATCCTGTTGCTCAATTACCACTACTAACTATTGAAAATAAAGGAAAATTGGTTATAGTCAATAAAGACCCTACGCCGATGGATAGATATGCTCTTTTTGTTTTCCGCACGGATATAGAAGAGTTTGCACAGGTAGTATTAAGCAAAATTGCTTGACAAACGCTTTCAGCGTTTGCAAGCTCAAATCTCAAAGAGATTTGTGCTTGACAATTGTCGTAGATAATTGCAAGCTCAAATTCCTTTGGAATTTGAGCTTGACCTTAAAACATTTGATAATATATTTTAACAGGGGAAAATGAAAACGTTGCGTTATAAGAATTTATTTATATGGTTAATAGTAGCTATAGTGATGATTGTTCTTTTTAACAGTCTTAACACCAATCGTTATACAATAAAGAAAGTCAGCTATACAGAATTTGTGGAATTAATTAATGAAAATAATGTTAAAAGTGTAGAGATTAAAGGAACAGAAGTAATAGGAAAATTCAAAAATAATGAATCTTTCAAAACCTATATTCCGCAAAATTCGGATAACACCATAGAAAAACTAAGAGAAAAAAATATTAATATAGAAATTCTTCCCGAAGGCAAAAATTCATTTATGTTAAACATGCTCTTTTATTGGGCACCAGTGATTCTTCTTGTCTTTCTCTGGTTCTATTTCATGAATCAGATGCAAAGAGGCGGAAAAGCAATGAGCTTTGGCAAGATAAATGCTCCATTAACAATGACCACAGGAAAAAAAATTACATTTGAAGATGTTGCTGGGGCAGAAGAATCAAAGGAAGAATTAAGAGAAGTAATAGATTTTTTAAAAAATCCTGAAAAATATAAGCGTTTAGGAGCAAAGATTCCCAGAGGTGTCTTGCTGGTTGGACCACCAGGCACTGGAAAAACCCTGTTGGCTAAAGCGGTAGCAGGAGAGGCAAATGTGCCTTTTCTTAACATTAGTGGTTCTGATTTTGTAGAGATGTTTGTAGGAGTAGGAGCGTCACGAGTAAGGGATCTATTTCAGCAGGCAAAGAAAAATGCACCATGTATTATATTTATGGATGAAATAGATGCAGTAGGCAGGCACCGAGGAGCAGGTATCGGTGGCGGCCATGATGAAAGAGAACAAACTCTAAATCAACTCTTAGTAGAAATGGATGGATTTAAAACTACAGATAATGTAATTGTGATGGCTGCAACTAACAGACCAGATATCTTAGATCATGCACTGCTAAGAGCAGGAAGATTTGATAGAAGAATAGTGGTTGCAAAACCCGATGTAAAAGGCAGAGAAGAAATATTAAAAGTGCATACTAGAAATGCAAAATTAGCAAAAGATATAGACTTAAAAATTTTGGCAAAAGCCACGCCTGGTTTCTCTGGTGCAGATTTAGCCAATTTAGTAAATGAAGCGGTGCTGTGCGCAGCAAGATCAAATAAAAAAGAAACAGATATGGTTGATTTTGAGGTAGCTAAAGATAAAGTGCTTATGGGACCAGAAAGAAAAAGTATGATAATTAGTGAAGAGGATAAGAAAAATACAGCATATCACGAATCAGGTCATGCAATAGTAGCTAAGCTTCTTCCTCACACTGACCCTCTGCACAAGGTGAGTATTATTCCTCGTGGAATGGCAATGGGCATAACGCAACAGTTGCCGGAAGGGGATAAATATACCTACGATAAAGAATATTTATTAAATACGATTGCAGTTTTAATGGGGGGAAGAGTGGCGGAAGAACTTATTCTGAAGCATGTTACAACAGGAGCTGGGGATGACATTGGAAAAGCTACGGATATCGCCAAAAAAATGGTTTGCGAATGGGGAATGAGTAGCTTAGGTCCTATCACCTATACCTCAAATAAAGACGAGGTTTTCTTAGGAAAAGAAATAGGAAGATATAAAACATATAGTGAAGAAACAGCCACTGCCATTGATGTGGAGGTTAAAAAGATTGTTAACAAAGGATATGAAACGGCAAAAGAGATAATATCCACTCATATAAATAAATTACATGAAATTGCTCGTCTGTTATTGGAAAAAGAAACCATCACAGGAAAAGATATTGATGAGATATTGGGAATAGGAGATGCCTCTCAAACTGGAACCCTTCCCGCCTAAGATACCCTTTATTTATACAGAAATGAAAAATATTGGAGTAGATGATGTTGGACTTTCCATCATGGGAGGGAAAGGGGAAAGTTTGTGTTTTTGTGTTCACGATGTTCCTTTTCACTTGGCGAATGTGTTAAAGCAAGAGGCTCTCAGTATAGGTGCAGATGCAGCGGTAAATGTAAATTGTATCTCAGGAGGCATAAAAGAAACAGATGTTTTGCTTTTGGGAAATGTAAAAGATATGCAAATCCTGAGCGCAAAGTCAAAAAAACAGAGTTTTTCTTTACTAAAATCATTGGGGGATAAATTAGAAAAGTATATCAACAAATATATAAAACAAGAGTTTATTATTACAGGACAGGGGCTGAAGATACACCTCGGAGAAAAGGCGTGTTTAATGGGCATTCTCAATGTTACCCCCGACTCTTTTTATGATGGAGGAAATTACACAAATACAGAAGAAGCGATAAGGCAGGCCTTAAAAATGGTAGATGAAGGTGTAGATATCGTTGATGTGGGCGGAGAATCTACAAGGCCCGGGGCAGAGGCCGTAAAAGAAGAAGAAGAAATTAAACGGGTTATCCCAGTAATTGAAGGAATAAGAAAAAAGAGTAATATACCTATCTCTATAGATACATATAAATCAAAAATTGCAGAAAAAGCCGTACAGGCAGGAGCAAATATAGTAAATGATGTAGCTTTGAAATTAGATGAAAAAATGATAAACATAGTTAAGAATTATGATGTGCCCATCATAATTATGCATATGAAGGGAAAACCTAAGACAATGCAATTAAATCCTGTATATAATCATCTTATCTCAGATATTTTAGAGCAAATGGAAAAATATATAAAAATATTAGAAGGAAATGGTGTAGATGAAGAAAAAATCATCATAGATCCAGGCATAGGATTTGGAAAAAAAACAGAAGATAATTTAATCATTCTTCAAAGATTGAACGCATTTAGAGTTTTAAGAAAACCTATTTTAGTAGGAGTATCCAGGAAATCCTTTATAGGAAAAATATTAAATAAGGATGTAGGAGAAAGATTGTGCGGAACATTGGCAGCAATAACAACAGCTCGAATAAATGGTGCACATATTTTGAGAGTTCATGATGTTAAACAAGCAAAAGAAGCTTTGAAAATAACAGATGCAATAATGAGGGAAGGGATATGAAAGCAGTTATTCAAAGGGTAATGGAGGCAAATGTAGAGGTAGATGGCAAAATTATCTCTAAAATTGGCAAGGGATTGCTTATTTTACTTTGTGTTTGTGTAGATGACGAAGAAGAAGACGCAACAATTTTAGCTCGAAAGATTGCATATTTGCGTATATTTGACGATGATAAGGGAAAATTCAACCATTCAGTAGTGGATATAAATGGAGAGGTGTTGTTAGTTTCTGAATTTACATTAGCAGCCAATATAAGAAAAGGTAGCAGACCTGATTTTTTACATGCAGCAGGAAAAGAAGAGGCAATTAAATTGATGGACTTATTTAGAGAAACATTACATTCTTTAATAAAAAAACCTGTTTCTACAGGCAAGTTCGCAGCACATATGATTGTCAATATAAAGAATGATGGACCGGTAACACTATTTATGGACAGCAAAGATCTATGGTAAATGCAATTATCATTGTCGGTCCAACGGCGGTAGGCAAAAGCGCATTGGCTCAAAACATAGCAAAAGAGATTAAAGGTGAAATTATATCTGCTGATGCAACACAAGTTTACCGTCTTCTAAATATAGGAACAGCAAAAATTTTACCTTCTGAACAACTTGTTCCTCATCATCTTATAGACATAAGAAACCCTAATGAACATTATTCATGTGGAGAATTTGTGAAAGATGCAAAAAGTCTGTGCAAAAAAATCACTCAAAAGGGGAAATTACCCATCATTGTAGGAGGAACAATTTTCTACATATACGCCCTTGTTCAGGGAATACCAGAGGAAAAAGAGATTGATGAGAGAATTAAAGCCTTTGTAGATGACATAAGCTGTGAATATGGTCTTTCATTTGTATATAAGTGGTTAAAGATATGCGATAGAGAATGGGCAAAAAAGATTAGTGAAAATGATACCTATCGCATAAAACATGGTTTTTCTTTTTATCTTTCTCATAATGTTAAATATTCTTCCTATTTAAAAAGTATAAAAAAAGATGAGGATTTTTCCTTTAATATCATAGGTCTTTCTATGAAGAAAGAAAATCTAAACAAAAAAATAGAAGAGAGGGTAAAAAAAATGCTAAAATGTGGACTTATAAATGAAGTAGAACATATCCTTTACTCAGGCTATTCACCTTCTCTTCCATCACTTCAGTGTATAGGATACAAAGAGGCGATAATGTTTTTACAGGGAAAATTAAAAGAAGAAGAGTTGTTTTTTAATATTTACAAAGCGACGAAAAATTTGGCAAAGAGACAGATGAGCTGGTTAAGAAACAAATTTCACAATATAACCTGGTTTGATGCTGAGACAGTAGATTTGGTTCATAAGGTGATAAAAGTTATTTCTCCCAGTTAAGTCTTAAATTTTTATCTTTGTAAGTAGCAATAGGACTGCCTCTTATAAATATAAAGAGATATAAATTACTAAATGATGGAATATAAGAATCTATTATATCTTTAGCAATTTCATTTTTTATATTCAAATCTTTTGCCCGAGCTTCTAAAAAATTCCTGCGTGAATAATAAATAGAATAATCTATTCTTATCTCTTCTACTACTTTTAACAACATTCCTTTGAGTTCCTGATTTGATAAAAAGAAATGCCTATCTCCGATGTAATACCACTTGTATTTTGGTTGCATATCAAGGTTAACAGTGATACTCTTTGCCAGCGGTGAAAAAGATGCACCAATAGAAAAAAACTGATCTGTTTTCACATTTTTGTATCTTTTTACTTCATCTATAAATTCATTTTTTATTACCCGGGTATACAGCATGAATAATTCATTTCTTATAGTATCTATATGCTTTTCTTCTTTTTTTATAAAGCATTCTTTGGCATAAGCTTTTTTTATCATTTCAGGATTACCAAAGGCAAAGATTAAAAGAAAAACAATTAACAAAAGTCTTATATTCCACATAAATTATTGGTCGGTTGAGAATTGGGATTTTTTGTTTTCTTGAGCTACATTCCCTTTATCTTTCATATTTTCTGACCAGGTGAAATCCGTTCTTACAGTGCCGTAGATAGTAATGGTTGTATCGCCTTTTGTTGCGGTGGCATTATCAGCATTTGATATTTTGCAAACCATCATGCCTGTTATTATCGTTAAGCAAATTATTATTATTTTTATCACAGGCTTATAATATATACCAAAATAGTTTTGTCAAATTACCTTACAACTGTCGTAGGCACTTGTAAAACTCTCAAACTTATGATTATATTTGTTGATAAAGGGATTAAGTTATGGAAGAATTAAAAATTTTTAAAAAACAAGTAGCCAAACTAAAAGAAATAGAGAAACAATATCAGTCTTTGTTAAATTCTACTAAGGATTCTATATATAGTGGATAAAAACTGTAGGTATACTTTTATAAACAATGAGTTATTATCTCGTTTTGGTTTATCAAAGAATCAAGTTTTAGGAAAAACATTTGGTGAACTTTATTCACAGAATGGGAAATTATGAAAAAACACTCTGAAGAGGGATATAGGATGGCTAAAAACATTCCTCAACTGGCTCTTATTGCCAGAGGCATATTACATCATCATGAAAGATGGGATGGAACAGGTTATCCCAAAGGCTTAAAAGGCAAAGAGATACCTATATTGTCTCGTATTATATCCATTATAGATGCTTACGATGCGATGCTGAGTGACAGACCTTATAGAAAAGCAATGTCAAAAGAAGAAGCCATACAGGAAATTAAAAAGAATGCAGGCACTCAATTTGACCCAGATTTAGTGGAGAGGTTCTTAAAAATAGTAAGAGGGTGAAGAAGATTAAGATGAATGAAATTAAACACAAAGTTTTTATATCTTATCATCACGAGGATAAAGATGAAGCAAAAGGCTTATCTCAAATGAAAAATGTTTATAAATAAAATATGAAATTCAAAGTAGGAATTGATGTCGGAGGCACTTTCACAGATTTAGTGGCTTTCAATGAAGAAAATAAAAAAATCTCTATTGTTAAATTTCCTTCTACCCCTTCTGACCCCAGTGGAGGCGTAATTGAAGCTTTTAAACATTTAAAACATAAAAAAATCTCTTTATTTGTTCATGCCTCAACTATTGGAACCAATCTATTCTTGGGTCAATTAGGGTTAAAGATTCCTAAAGGAGCTTTAATTACCACTTCAGGATTTAAAGACATACTGGAAATTGGCCGCCAGAAAAGAGCTGAAATTTACAATCCGTTTTTTGAAAGACCAAAATCTCTAATTGAAAAAAATTTAAGATTTACAATTAACGAAAGAATAAATTATAAAGGACAAATCCTGAAAGTTATTGATGAAAAAGAGGTAGAAATCCTCGCTCAGAAGATTAAACAAGAAAACATTGAAACGGTAGCCATTGTCTTTCTTCATTCCTATATTAATTCCGAACATGAAAAAAAGGTTAAACAGATATTTAAAAAAATATTACCAAATACAGTAATAACAGCCTCTTATGAGGTAAACCCTGAATATCGTGAATATGAACGCACCAGCACCACTGTAGTAAATAGTTTATTGATTCCTGTTGTATCTAAATATTTAAGAAATATTGAAAAAAAGCTTGCAGTCAATGCACCTTTATATGTAATGCAATCCAACGGTGGTTTAGCTACGGTAGATGTTGCCTCCAGGATTCCAGTGGCTACAATTGAATCAGGACCGGCAACAGGGGTAATGGCTTCTGCTTATTGGAGTAAAATGTTAAAAATTGAAAACATATTGAGTTTTGATATGGGTGGCACTACAGCCAAAGCAGGAGCAATAATAAAAAACAAACCCCAGATGACAACAGAGTATGAAATAGGAGGCAAAGTTCACAGTGGCCGTATGATTAAAAGCAGTGGTTATCCTATCCGTTATCCTCTGGTTGATTTAGCTGAAGTGAGTGGCGGAGGAGGAACTATTGCCTGGATTGATGAAGGAGGTGCTTTAAGAGTAGGGCCCTTGAGTGCAGGAGCAGAACCTGGTCCTGCCTGCTATGGGAAAAGAGGAGAAAATCCCACCGTTACTGATGCCAACTTAATTTTGGGAAGGTTAAATCCCAATCTCGGAGAAATAAAAATCTTTCCAGAATTAGCAGAGAAAGCCTTAGTAGAAAAAATCGCTAAACCTCTAAATATTTCAACTGTTCAAGCTGCCTCTGGTATAATTGAGATTGTAAACAATCACATGATGAGAGCCTTGAGATTGGTCTCAATAGAAAGGGGCTATGACCCCAGAGATTTTATGATGCTGGCATTCGGCGGCTCAGGTCCTATGCATGCAACATTTTTAGCAGAAGGATTGGGCATTAAAGATGTTTTTATTCCTTTAAATCCTGGCGTTTTTTCTGCACTGGGGTTGATATTAACAGACTTTAGACACGATTTTATAAGAAGTATTATAAAACCAGCTTCAAATGTAAATTCAAAATTTTTAGAAGATATATTTAAAGATATGGAAAAAGAAGCCGCAAAAATTTTACAGAAAGAAGGCTTTAATTTAGATCAAATTATAATGGAAAGAACACTTGATATCAGATATTTGGGGCAATCCTATGAAATCAACATACCTGTAAAAAGTTTAAATGAAGCCTTAAAATTATTTCATCTGCGTCATCAAGAAATCTATGGCTACGCTGAAAAAACCGAACCTGTAGAGATAGTAAACGCTCATTTAATCGTAATAGGTCTTATTAAAAAACCCGAATTCAAAAAACACTACAAAACATCAGATTTATCTAAAGCTTTAATAAATAAAAGAAAAGTCTTTTTTGAGCAGACAGGTTGGATACAAACGCCGATTTATCTTAGAGATAATTTATCCTTTAGCAACCAGATTAAAGGACCAGCTATTATTGAGCAATATGATGCCACTACCATTATTCCTCCGGGGTGGAATGGATTTGTAGATGAATTTTTAAATCTGCATTTAACTAAAGTAGGTTCAAATGATTGATTCTATGACCATTGAAATAATCAGAAATGCTTTGAGCTACATTGCAGAAGAAGCGGGCATTGCTTTGAGAAACTCGGCTTACTCTCCCAACATTAAGGAACGCATGGATCATTCCTGTGCTCTTTTTGACTCTCAAGGCAATCTCTTAGCTCAGGCTGAACACATCCCTGTTCATTTGGGCTCTTTGCCCTGGGGAGTTAAAAATGCTTTAAAATATATAAAAAATTGGAAAGAAAAAGATATAGTAATTGTTAATGACCCTTACATTATAGGAACTCATCTAAACGATATTACTTTAATAAAGCCCATCTTCTTCAAGAAAAAACTCATAGGTTTTAGTGTCAATAAGGCTCACCATGTAGATGTCGGTGGTAAATTTTCAGGCAGCATATCTTGTAATGCCAAATCCCTTTATGAAGAAGGAGTAGTCATCCTTCCTCTAAAGTTGATAGAACAAGAACGCCTAAATCAAAAATTCTTAAAAGATTTTCTTGGAAAAGTAAGGACCCCTGAAATCAATCAAGGGGATTTAAGGGCTCAAATCGCAGCTGCCAATTTAGGAGAGAAAAGAGTTATAGAGCTTGCCAAAAGATATGGAATTGATACATTGTTCTCTGCCTTTCATGAGATTATCTCCTACGGTAAAAAAATAATGTGTGAGAAAATTAAGGTTATTCCTGAAGGAATTTATAAAGCTGAAGATTGTTTAGAAGGAGTGAGAAATAACGAATTAACCTGGATTCGAGTTAAATTAAAAAGAGAAAAGGATAAACTTATCGTTGATTTTTTAGGGACAGATCCTCAACTGAACATACCTTTAAATGCTGTTTTCGGAGTAACCCTTTCAGCTACCTATTTCGCAATTAAATCTATCATTGATCCGAAAGCTCCAATGAATGAAGGTAGCTTGAAACCTATACACATCTTAGCTCCTGAGGGAAATTTAGTGAACCCGAGAAAACCAGCACCTGTTTCGGGAGGAAATTTAGAAACCTCTCAAAGAATTGCAGATACAGTCTTTAGAGCTTTAGCCGAAGCCCTTCCTCATAAGGTGCCTGCGGCATCTGTGGGAAGTATGAACAATGTCATAATAGGAGGATTTGACCCTGTAAGAAAGAAACAATGGGTTTTTTACGAAACCATGGGTGGCGGTTCAGGGGCTCGTTTTGGTAAAGACGGAGTGAATGGTATTCAATGTAATATGACCAACACTATGAATACCCCCATTGAGGCTATAGAACAATATTATCCCCTATTTTTTGAAAATTATGAATTGAGAGATGAATCTTGCGGTGAAGGAAAATGGCGTGGTGGTCGTGGCATTAAACGTAGTTGGACTTTAACCTCTACTTCATCAGAAGTAACAGTTTTGGGAGACAGAAACAGAATACCTCCCTGGGGACTTATGGGAGGACAACCCGGAAAACTCGGCGCATACTGGATAAAAAGAAAAAACGGCAAAAAAGAGAAGATAGAAAGCAAAACTACATTGATATTAAATAAGGGTGATACGCTCATTATAGAAACACCAGGAGGTGGAGGATACGGAAATCCCAAAGCTCATATTCCTTAGCCTCACGATTTCTTGGATTACTACGGATTAGAATAAATAGAATAATAAAATTAAAATAATATTTCTTCCCTGTCTGCCGCCTGCCTGTCGCGTTTGCCTGCCTGTGCGTTGCACGCAGACAGGTGACTCCGGCACAGGCAGGGTAGCTATTCTGGACAAATAGAACATTTGCTGGCAAACACCTTCGGTGTTTGTCTTAAAAATCTATGGCAATCCTGTAGATTAATATTCCTTGTTGACCTTGCCTTTGCTTAAGTTGTAAACTGTCTGAAAATGCAAGATTATGTGAGTATTTTAAAAACTGTTGATTTAAGACTATTTCTATTATCAGCCGTGTTGTTTTGTGTGGGCGTTGTTTTATCTTCTTTAGTGGTAAAGAAAAATTTGAAAGTATTTTTGTGGTATCCTTTGTGGATATGGAATCTTGTCAAAAAACATCTAAGTTCTGATGATTCTCTTCTCAAAATATTTTTTACTATATTTTTACTAAATTCTTTATCTCTATTCGTAAATGTTATCTCTGGATTTTTAATTATATTGCCTTTTATATTTGCAGTGCTGTTAGGAATGAATATAGGAATTATTATACTGAAAGAAACAGGTAAATTGAATCTTGCGGTTATCTTTTTGAATCCTGTTTCACTTTTTGAATTTCCTGCAGCCTGGATTAGTTTGTCTTTAGGTATGAAGATTGGCATTTTGTCATATTCTGCCAATGTATTTTTGGCTTATATCTTTATTGTGATTCCACTTTTAATCATCTCTGGAATTACTGAGACTGTTATGATTAAGCTTTTGGCAAAACATGTAAGTTAATCTCCAAAAGTGAGCATCACCAATCCGCTTAAAACTTTTGGATAAAAAAAAGTAGATTTTTGGGGCAAAACTATATTTTTTCTTACTATGTCTATAAGTTCTTTATATGATATAGGTTTAAGAAGGAAAGCATATCTTGCTTTTTTATCATTTACCA
The DNA here is from genome assembly GCA_964626315.1 of uncultured Desulfurellaceae bacterium. Classification (GTDB taxonomy): domain Bacteria; phylum Campylobacterota_A; class Desulfurellia; order JAGGSF01; family JAGGSF01; genus CAZVDS01. The sequence continues at coordinate 1,414 of CAZVDS010000023.1, read as the reverse complement.
TCTTTATAGCCTCAGCTGTTGAATGTGCATAGCCGATACTTTCTTGTTTTTTCATATCTTTTTCGATTAATCCTAAAATTTTCCTGTAGATAATATGGTCAAAAAAGATGGGTAGAGGTTTATTCCTCTTTACCTTTGCATTCAGATTATAGTAGTCTCTTCCATCATACATTACAATTTCACTATTTTTTGTTGGAGTTTTTTCAATGTTGAAATATTGAGAAAGTTTTTTTAAGAAATTCTCCTTCGTTCCCTTTACTAATCTGTGAATGGGTAAAAGTAAAAGACCACTCTTTTCCATTCCCATAAACATTGCTGGAATATGATTACATAGTGGATAAATTCTTTTGATGTTCAACGCTGTTTCATATCTGTGATGACCATCAGCGATAATTATCTTTTTATTTTTCATTGCAGAACATACAATATCTATATTCTCCTTTTCTACAATCTTCCATATTTTGTGCACATCCTGGGTATAGTGGGCACATATATCTGGTTTTCTTTTATCGTATAATGATAAAACCCTTTCAATGTTTTTATCATCTTCATATAAAGCTAAGACGGGTGAAAAAAAGGTTCTGGTTTGAGTGATGAGATTAAATCTATCAATTTTGGGACCACTCAATGTTTTCTCATGCGGATAAATATTTTTCCCCCATTTTTCCAGTTGTAACGCTCCCACAAATCCTTTTAATATTTCTTGCTTTCCTTCCCAATTGAAAATCTGTTCATATATATATAAAGCGTCTGTGTTTTCTTTTAATAATATGTTTTTATGTATCCATTCTTCCAACAAATTTTTAGCATGCTCATATTTGTTTTTTCCTTCTGGCAGTATGATGTGAGTAATATTATACTTACTGTGTGAGCACAATTGTCTCCTCTTCTTTTCATCTATCACATCATAAGGTGGAGCTACTACTAAATTCAATTTTACATCTTTGCTATAAACGGTTGCTTTAAATGGTTTTATCTGTAACATCATAAATAGGCACAATCTCCTCTACACTTGTTTCCTTAGCGTATTTTTCTACTTTTAACATATTATTTGCCTGCGGGACATTGATAAGATTATCATTATAAATTATGCTTTCTTTAGGTAAAAATTCTTGAATCTTGTGCATTTCTGGACATAAAACTATAGCATCCGGTTTAATTTTCTCCTTTAAATTTTCTAACTCTATCTTACCCATCTCTATTCTGTTCAATATATGGTAAATACCATAATGTGTATAAGGAAAAGAAGAAGGAATAACAGAGATTACATCTTTTATATAAGTTATATTTGTTGCTAATAAATCCAGTGTATTTACATTCAATATTGTTTTCTTTTCTCCATATAACAATCCTTTTAAGATAGCGATACTTACCCTTAAAGATGTATATTTGCCAGGACCTACAGTAATAAAAT
>CAZVDS010000022.1:7633-13003 GCA_964626315.1 uncultured Desulfurellaceae bacterium | reverse complement strand
TGGAACCTGTAATGATCGTTGTTCTGGGAGGAATAATAGGTTTCATCGTCATCGCTATGTATTTACCAATATTCAAATTAGGAGAGGTTATACACTAACCAGTATTGGAATTTCTGCCCTTTTGATTATACCTTCTGTGGTGCTACCAAGTATAATTTCAGAGAGGCGAGTTTTACTATAACAATATCTACTACATGCAATGCTTTTATCTGAGCATCTGTATGTTTTGCCAGATAAACAGCATAATGCATAGCTGCATTAGAAAATGGTGAAACATCAATAGACACGAGAAAATATTTAAGTTTCTTCATTTTTTTTACTTTCCATAATTTCCTTTAATTCCTTCTCATTCACAATTTCCTTCTCTAAAAGCCTTTGTGCTAACTTATTCAATTTTGACCTGTTCTCCAAAAGCAGTTTTTTGGTTTTGTTATAACAGTTATCTATAATTCTTTTTGTTTCTTCATCAATAATTTCCGATGTTTTCTGACTGTAGTATGTTTCCTTGGGGGGAAATGGTGTGGGAAGAAAAATAGGTTGCCTTTCTCTCTCATAAACAATAGGACCTAATTCATCGCTCATTCCAAATTGAGTTACCACACTTCGAGCTAACTCTGTAGCGGTGTATAGGTCATTCTGTGCCCCTGTAGACACATCACCAAATACAATTTCTTCTGCCACCCTTCCACCAAACAGTATACATATCTTATCTAAGATCTCACTCTTGCGCATTAGATAACGCTCCTCTGTAGGCCTTTGCTGAGTAAAGCCCAATGCAGCAACCCCCCTGGGAATAATGGATACCTTATGCACAACCTCTACTCCCCTTAACATATAACCAACAACAGCATGACCAGATTCATGATAAGCAACAGTTTTTTTCTCTTTAGGACTCATCGCCTTGTTTTTCTTTGCTAACCCTGCCAGTCTCCTGTCTATGGCCTCTTCAAAATGTTTTTTATAAACCTTATCTATATTTTCTCTGGCTGCCAAAAGCGCCGCCTCATTCACAATATTAGCTAAATCTGCTCCAACTAAACCTGGTGTTTCCTGAGCAATTACCTTTAAGTCTATATCTTCCCCCAATATTATTTTCTTTGCGTGTAATCTTAAAATTTCCTCTCTTCCCTTTATATCCGGTTTATCCACTAATATCTGTCGGTCAAAACGACCTGGTCTAAGCAAAGCAGGATCGAGGACTTCCGGTCTATTTGTCGCCGCCATAACAACAATTCCCCTGCTAGGATCAAAACCATCCATCTCTGCTAACAACTGATTTAGAGTCTGTTCCCTTTCTTCATGGGTGGTAAATCCACCCATACCTCTGGTTCTACCAATAGCATCAATCTCATCGATAAATATAATAGATGGTGCCAATTTCTTAGCCTCTGCAAAGAGATCTCTCACTCGTGCCGCTCCTACACCTACAAATAATTCTACAAATGCTGAACCGGTGATACTGATAAATGGAACCTCTGCTTCACCTGCAGTTGCTCTAGCCAATAATGTTTTCCCTGTACCAGGAGCGCCCACTAAAAGCACTCCTTTAGGCATTTTCCCGCCTAATCTCTGAAATCTCTGCGGGTCCCTCAGAAACTCTATTATTTCTTCAACCTCTACCTTTGCCTCTTCTACATTTGCCACATCATTAAATTTTACATCAGGACGTTCACTGGAATAAATCTTATATCTTCCTTTACCAAAACTAAATAAACCTTTACCAGCTGTTCCTGCTTTTTTAATAATAAAAAACCACAGAAGAAAAAGAATACCAAAAGGCACTATCCACCCAAAGATGAGATTGGTTAACCAGTCAGCAGAAGGAACACCTTCAAATTTTACTCCATGAACAATAAGCTCATCAGTCAATTTTGGATCTTTAACCGGAACAGTAACAAAACTATGTGTTTTCCCATCTTTATCTATATAAACACCTTTTATATACTTATCAGATATTCTACAAGATCTAATGCGATCTTGAGATATAAGTTCCTTAAAGGTGCTGTAAGAGATTGTTTCCTTCTTTACTGTAAAGAAACCTTGATACAAATAAATAAGAATGAAAGCAATAACAATATACATTATGGATAACTTGATGATCCTATAATCTTTGTTCTTTTTATCTTTATTACTATTCATGAACAGATATGGAAAGGTAAATTTGATTTCCCTGTCTATTAATTAGAAATAGAATAATATTTTTATTTAATACTTTCTTTATTTTTTTGTTAAAATCCTCTGCATTTTTTACCTTTGTTTTATTTACTTCCAATATCACATCTCCTTTTCTCAAGCCAGAAAGATGGGCAATACTGTCTTTTTTTATATTAACTATTACAACTCCATTGTTTGTTTTCAAATTATATTCTTTTCGCACATAAGGAGTTATATTTGCTACCCTAATTCCTAATCTATTTTCTTCTCCCCTCTCCATAACAATTTCTTTCGGTTTCTTGCCTATCTTTACATGCTTTACTATTTCCTTTCCATCGCGAATAATCTTCATATCCACTGTTTCACCCGGTTTTGTAAATGCTATCATATACGGAAGATCAGTAGCTGATTTTATCTTTTTACCATCATACTCTACAACCACATCTCCCTCTTTAATTCCTGCTTTATCTGCTGGACTATTTTTTACCACTTGCGAAACAACCGCACCAGAGGTATCTGAAAGCTTAAAAAACTTTGCCATATCCGGTGTCAAATCTTGAATGAACACTCCCAACCATCCCCGAATAACTACCCCTTTTTTCAACTGTGGAATAAGTTTCTTTGCTACATTTACGGGAACAGCAAATCCTATACCTTCTCCTGAGGCTACAATAGCAGTATTTATGCCTACTACCTCTCCACTCATATTCACCAGCGGCCCACCCGAATTGCCAGGATTTATAGCAGCATCTGTTTGCAAGAAATGGTCATAAGGACCCTGTCCAATAACCCTTCCTTTAGCACTGATGATACCCCAGGTAACCGTGCCATTTAATCCAAAGGGGTTGCCAACAGCTAAAACCCAATCACCTATCCTTATATTATCAGAATTTCCTAAAACTACGGTGGGTAACTTGCAGGATGCTTTAATCTTCAGCAGCGCAATATCCGTTTTAGGATCACTTCCTACAACCTTAGCATCGTAAATTTCACCTGTATAGAGCAACTTTATTTTTATCTTCGTTGCGCGAGAAATTACATGATTATTAGTCAAGATATATCCATCAGAAGAAATAATAAATCCCGAACCCAATGATTTTTGCTGATATTCATGAGGAATTTCACCAAAATGTCGCTTAAAAAATTGATAAAATGGATCATTTTTATCAAAAAACCCTGTTAAAGGACTTTCCTTTATAATCTGTGTAGTGCGAATATTAACTACTGCCGGTAACACTCTCTCAACAATAGGAGCAAAGCTTTCTCTTTGAGCCACAGATGATGAAACATTTAAAGCATGAACAGAAATAGAAAAAAACATAACAAAAACAGTAGAAAAAATTATCTTTCTCATCATTTTATTCCCCAATAACAAATACTTTTCCTTTTTCATTTACAGTGAATAATCCATTCTCAGAGATAGAAAACCCTCCATTAAAACCTCCACCTAACTTTTTCACATTGATGATTTTACCATCCTCATCTATGACAACTATTTTACCCTCTTGAGTAAGCACATATATTATATCCCGAGTTACAACAACAAAAGCACAGATAGGTTTATAAGAAACTTTAAGTCTCCATATTTTCTCACCGCTACACAAATCTAATACTACGATTTCACCATTTTTGGTAGGAACAACAAGAAAAACTGGTGTAGCTACAACACCTGCATAAGAAGAAATATTACATTTCCATATAATATTTCCCCTTTTTTTATCCAGGGCTACAGTCCAACCATTACAAGAGGCTGCAGATACAACATCTCTTGACACAAAAATAGCACCATCTACATCAAAAAACTTTTCTCCTTGACCGATGAATGTTCCCCATTCCTCATTACCTGTATACAGATTCACCTTATATACATAGCCATCGTTAAATCCTACATACATAAAATCTTTATCAAACACAGGTGAGCAAACACCCCTCACGCTTATCGTCTCATAAGGTTTATGAAATCCAAATAAAATCTCTCCCTTAGGTGAAATACACCACACAGAATTGTCTTCTGTGCATAAGAAAATTTGATTTTGATGAATCTCTATTTTCCCCAATATAGGGAAATCAAATTGTTTCATCCATTTTATTTTTCCGGAAGATTTATCAATACAATATAATGTTCCACTATCATCACCTATAAACACATCATCATTAAAACAAAGGGCAGAAGATTCTATGGGGGCATTTAGTTTTATTTTCCATACAACATCATGCTTTTGCCAATCAATCTTATAAAATCTACCATCCTTATTTCCTATATAGAGAAAATCTCTATCTACAGCAGGAAAAACCTTCCCTACCTTTCCTACACTAGTTACATGAGTTACATTTAGAGCAGGAGCAATACGATAGTTTACATAGCAATTTGCTTTTGCTGCAGTGGTAAAAACCAATAAGAAAAACAAAATAAAAAATATTTTTCTCATTTTCTCCTCTTTATCAACTCTTGCAAAAGAAACTCTGCATTATCAAATGTATCTTTAATCTCTCTTTCATTCATACCCACACCTGATAAGATTCTACCAGCAAAGGATTTGCTAACCAGATCTTCATGAGCATGTGCATCTGTATTTATTACACATTTTGCACCTGTTTTTTTAGCCATATTCCACACATGACCATTTGCTAAACAATGGCCTTTACGAGCAGAAATTTCCAAAAACACACCATTTTCTTTGGCTAAATATGCATCTTCTTCCATAATTAGACCAGGATGAGCCAGTATATCCACCTTTGCCTCAATCGCTACTCTATTTGTGCCTTCCGCTACAGGCTCTGTAATTGTCTCTCCGTGAAGAACAATTATTTCTGCTCCCATCAACCGCACCTCTCCAACGATTTCTTTTATTAAAGGAGGCGGAACATGAGTAACTTCTACCCCCGCAAATACATACAGACCATAGTGTTTTTCTAAACCACTCACTGCTTTTCTCACATCTGTTACCACTGTTTCCATATTAGACATATCCACATGATCGGTAAAACATATACTACGATAACCTATTTCCTTTGCCCTTTTAGCTAATTCCGAAGGCAACAATTCACCATCACTAAATAGCGTATGAGTGTGAAAATCAATCACTACATTTGCCTCCAGCTGTTCAATAAATATTAAAAATATTAACATTTTCAGTATAATGTTGCATTTTAAACCTGTCAAGCAAACGACGAAGTCGTTTGCTTGCAACTGCCATAGGTAGTTGTCAAGAGAAA
>CAZVDS010000022.1:0-7533 GCA_964626315.1 uncultured Desulfurellaceae bacterium | reverse complement strand
GCTTGCAAACATCATGTTTGTCAAGATATAATGCCAATGTGATTTATTTAGTAACAGGTTGCGCAGGATTTATAGGATTTCATGTAGCAAAAAAATTACTTTCACAAGGGAATACAGTTATTGGCATAGATAATTTAAACCACTATTACAGCCTAAAATTAAAAAAAGACAGATTGTCCCTTCTGTTAAAAGAAAAAAATTTTACCTTTTGGAAATTGAATATCGCCTATTTTAACCAATTAGAAAATGTATTTAAAAAAGGCAAGTTTGATATTGTATGTCATTTAGCGGCTCAGGCGGGGGTGAGATATTCGCTGACCAATCCTTTTACCTATGAACAATCAAATATTAAAGGTTTCTTAAATATAATTGAGTTATCTCATAGATATAATATAAAAAACTTCGTTTATGCCTCTTCTTCCAGTGTGTATGGAGGGAATGAAAAGATTCCTTTTTCCGTTTATGACTCTGTAGATAGACCATTTTCTCTATATGGAGTAACAAAGAGAGCCGATGAACTCATGGCTTATGCATATCACCATCTATATCATTTAAACACAACAGGTTTAAGATTTTTTACTGTTTATGGACCCTGGGGTAGACCGGATATGGCTCTATTTAAGTTCACAAAGGCAATAATAGAGGAAAAACCCATAGAAGTATACAACTACGGAGAAATGGAAAGAGACTTTACCTATATTGATGATATTGTAGATGGTGTAATTGTATCATTAAATAAACCTTTTGAATATGAGATATTTAATCTGGGAAGAGGTCAAAGCATCCCCTTAGAACGCTTTATATCCTGTATAGAAAAAAGGCTAAATAAAAAAGCCAAAAAAGTATACCTGCCATTACAAAAAGGAGATGTGCCTAAAACTTATGCCGATATAGAAAAAAGCAGAAAAATTCTGGGATTCAATCCAAAAGTAAGTATTGAAACAGGTATAAAGGAATTTATCCAGTGGTATAAATCGTATTATAAAATTACTCTTTGAGAGGTGATTCATCCTTTAAAGGTAAAAATTTTCCCATTCCTATAGCAAAAACCTCATCTCCCATCAACACTTTTCCCTGACAGATACGCATTTTCTTTTTATCTTCAACCATCTTACCCCATAACAGAAGTTCCTTTTCTACTGGAATGGGTTTCTTAAGACGCACTGTCATCTCCGCCGTCACACAATACTTTCTTTCCTTAGATAATGCATATGCTGCCCAATTCATCACCTCATCCAATAATGTAGAAATGATACCGCCATGAACAATATTTTTGTATCCGTTATATCTTTTAGAAATCTTTATCCTTGATTCTACATGGTTTTCTTTTTTATAAAATGTTAAACCAAAACCATCTTTATTTTCTTTACCACAAACAAAACAATATTTTGAATTAAACTTTTCCACACTACCAACTCATTATTTATAAAAATACTTAATAATTGCTTAAATTCAATCTGCTAAAAGATACTTTAAAATTTCATAGTTTTGCTTTTGTTCTTCTGTTTTTAAAACTGAAGAGTTAATACGCTTAAAGACTATTTGGGCAGCCTTTTTATTTTCCATTTTATACAGAACATTGGTATAATTTAAGGCAATATCAACATCCGTACAGATATTATAAGCTCTTTTTAATACTGTTTGCGCCGATTTATATCTGCCTTCCATTGCATACAATGCACCCAAGTTATTCATTAAACGCACATCCCTTTTTCTTACAGAAAGCAATTTTTTATATATATCTATCGCTTTTTCTATTTCTCCTTTTTCTGCTGCTCTCTGTGCCTTTAGTGTAAGTAATGTAATATCGTAAGTGGATACCCTCTTTTTTTTTACCGATTTCTTTGGACCTTCTGTTACTCTTTCAACCTTTTTCCCTTTTTTTAGTGATGCAGATTTTTCAACCTTTGAGATTTTTCCTACAGAAGTTTTTGGAAGTAACACTATCTCTTTAACCTCTTTGGGAGAGGTCTCAACACTTTCTACTTCTTTTACCGGTATAGATCTTTCAACCTTTGAGATCTGTTTCGGAGGTGTTTTAATAACCTCAAGCTTTACAGGACTTTCAACTACTTTTTCTGCTTTCTTTTGTTGAACTAGTTTAACTCCAGTGGAAGAAATAGAGGCAACTTTTCTTTTCTCAGGCAACCTCATCAATATAAAACCTACCACAACAAAAGCTATCATAAAAACAATAATACCACCTATCCAGCGTTCCACAGTCCTGTGATGCACAATATAGGGTATGTTTTTGTTCCTTTCCTCTTTTTTTTTCTTTCTTTTCTCTATTTTTTTTAAGGCTTCATATAACTTGCTCATTAAATAATTCGCGGTTTTATGAAGATAACCAATTCTATATTATATATAGTTTTCACCTGTTGCTTGAATACATTTCCTGCAACAGGAATATCACCCAAAATAGGTACTTTACTTTCGGTTTTGCTTTCTTTCCTACCAATCAATCCAGATAGAATAACAATATCTCCACTCTTAGCCTTAACAACAGTAGATGTTTCTCTTAAATTTACATACGGTAGCGTATAGACATTATCACCAATTTTTACTTCTTTTAGTGATTCTATATCACTCTTTATAGGTGTAATACTCAACAAAATATCTCCATCTTTACTAATATATGGTGTTACACCTAACAATATTCCATCAAATATGGAAGAAATTTCTACTGTAGGTTTTCTTATTGTTAGTTCTCCTCCAGTAGTTTCCGTTTCATATTCTAATTTTTTAATATAAGAAACAGATTTACCCACACTGATCAATGCCGGTTGTCCATTTAAAGCACGAACCCTCGGATTAGAAACAATACGCACCCTACCACAGGTAGATAAAGCAGTAAGTAAAGCCTTATCGCCTGTTACACCACTTTTAATACCTGCTACGCCCACACTAAATGTATAATCACTCAAAGCTAATGTCTGTGACATATTCAACTCAAATTTTCTATTTAATATTTTATGCCCCATTGCCTGCCAATCAATACCTAATTCATTATCTTCATTGAGAATTACCTCAATAATTCTTGTTTCAATTAGAACCTGTCGGGTATAGGCTTTTTTTACATTCTCAATATATATGCTTATTCTGTCTAAATTTTTTCTTTGATCATACACAACAAGGGTGCTAGTGAGTCTATCTAAGGAGTATTTTCCATCCTCAGACAAAAATGCCTTAATAGTTTCTTCCATCTGTTTGTATACATCAGTCGCACTTTCTTTTACTGAGCCTTTGAGAGCATAATTACCAGTTAAGGGATTTGTTACATTCTCAGTAGCTATTCCCCCCAGAACATCCCCTCCTACATTAAGTGTGGAAGAACGAATATGGGAGATAAAATCCAGATGAAAAACCATTGTAGAATGTCCCTTTATATACAACACATTTTCTTTCACCTCATAAAAGAGGTTGTTGGACTTCGTCAATATATCTAAGGCTTGCTTGAGTGGCAGATCTATAAAGTTCATTGTCAAAGAATGCGCATCTTTTGGAACAACCAAATCGGCATCTTCCTCAATAATGAGATTTAAACCTGCATCTTTGGCTATCTCATACAAAACGACTTTGTAATCTATACCTTTTGCACTTAATGTAAAATATTTATTATCTAAGGGAGATATTCTCTTAATGATGGGTTTAAAGGGTAATGCTTCTTTCTTGGATGGCGGAGAAACAACCGTAGGTTCTTCTGTTCTTATATTCTCAAGTTTAGTGCAAGAGGCGACCAAAAACAAAATTATAACCAAAAGAACTATTTTTCTCATTTTATATTTAACCGTTTTTTCTTCCCGTTTTCCAAAACAATCACACTATTTCTCTCTATTTTCAATACTTTTAATTCATCCTTTTTCTCTCCTATCCTCATTGTCTTCCCGTCTATGATGCACTTTTTTTCTCTGCCAATAATAATAAGCGACAAAGTATGCCTCGGAGATACAATATTCCGTTCCTGAGTAATTAACTCTTTACCCTTTTTTTCACAAACAAAGGGATTTGGTAAATAATAATAATAATATAACCCTCCCCTATGTTCTATTTTCATATTCTGCATATTAATATTTATAGTCTTTATATGCGGTAGTTCAAGTTTACTCTTTGGTTTATAAGAAAAAAATATTATTACTAAAATAATACAAGCTATAATATATGGCAGAAACAACCTAAAATTTCCTTCCTTCAATAGCATATTGCACTCCATCTTCTCCAGTATATACTGTAAACTTTTCAATAAAAAAAAGTCCATCACCATAATAGGTGCTGTTTATGTAGTTAATAACGGTAGCAATATCTTTTCCTGCAAATTTAGCATTTATCTCAGTAGGTGTTGAGCCTATGGACAATCCTTCTTTTTTTATCTCTTCTTTAAAAGAAAGGATTGAGTCTATTTTTTGTTTTTCCTGTTGCACTTTTCCAAAACAGATATCTAAAGCTTTCAATTTATGGTCTACATCTTTTTTTAAAACAGAGGTGTAATAAAAGAAAGATAAACACACAACAAAAACTATAGATGAGGTAATAGAGAGAAACAGTGTTTTTTTAAAAAGATTCATAATTCCCTCTACAAACACACTTTATAGAAAAACTCCCCTTAACATCTTCATAATTAAATATCTTATCTTGTAAAATAAAACAACTGTCCATCTCGTTTAATAAAAAAACAAAAGATTGTTTTGCTCTTTCATAATTTCCACTAATTGTTCCTTTTATACTTATGTTAAGATTCCCATTCTCCATTTTCATCTCAGTATTTGTAAACTTTATATTAGGAGGCACATTCTTACAAAACCATACCATTGTAGTTGTTACTTTTGGCTCATTAAGAAAAGTTTTATAAAGATTAGAAAAACTATTAAGTTTTTCAATTTCTCCTTCTGCAGGTCTTACTCTATCCACATAATCTATCTCTTTTTCCACCGCTATATATTTTTTTGCATAATCATTTTTTAAGTTGTGAATTGCTCTTAGGTTAGATATAGCCAAAATAAAAAAGACAAAAGAGAGAGTAAAAAAACATACGCTTATCCCCTTAGATAAACTTAAATTCCTGGTCAGACCTAAGTATTGTTCGGGTAATAAATTATCCTTATCTATTACAAATAGATTCCCTAAATTTGAAGCGGAATTATTTGCATCCTTATTATTTATTCCCTTAACCAAACTACCAAAAAAAGGAGTGCAAATAGGTATAGAGATATTATATTCTCCCTGCACATCTTCACCAATAAGAAAACACATTTTTAACTTTTCATGGAAGTTTTCTCCAAAATAGCGAATAGCACTCTGCAGTTCCGTATCAGTTGCTTTTGTCCTTAAGGTGTGCACATGATAGATAACACCATCTTTGTTAAATATAATGGAAGTTTCTTCTCCATCTTTAAAAACGGCGACATTTGCTTCTTTAGTAAGATGAGAGAGCAAACTAGCAACAGCACACATCTTTAATGTAAACAGTTTTAATATCCGAAATTTTGATTGCAAAGCATGAAATATCTTCTCTTTTTCTTTTCTAAGTGCGGCGAAATAAGCAAGTTTTAAAATTTCTCCTGTTTCCTCAATTATTCTATAGTTTATAAAAAAATCCTCCCTTTCTTTCATTATGCCCATATCATCTATTTTTCTTCTTAAATAAAACGGCAATACTTTTTTGCTTGCCTTTGGTACATTTTGAATATCAAAATAGGAAAACGAACTTGAATAGTTAACATAAACATCTTCTTTCTTAGAAAAGATTGTATCTAACTTATCTAAGGGATATGTCTTCTGTTCATCTATCACAATATATTTCTTCTTTCTAAATCCACGCAGAAATAAAAAATCCTTCTCTCTGATACTTAGAGAAAGAAAGCGTTTCATTGTTTATACCATACATGAAAATAACAATGTCCAATAAAAGCGGAAGGAAATTTTAATGTAAACTGAACAGGTATACCATTTAACTTCTTGTAACATGAGAGTTCTTTGGGTGAGGTTTTTTTAAAATAGAAAAGGTCTATATTGTAAGGCTCCAAAAGCCACTCAAAATCAGCCACATTTTCACCTATCGTCTTTGTTATTGCTCCTCTAACCGTGCATTGAATCTTTAAGATTTGATCTTTATCTAAGAACACTACATCTTTCCAACCTTCTGCTCTTAAAGAAGGTCCTTTAAGATACCTCTGTTTAAATCTATTCACCACCATCAGGCGATAAGCGCCCCTGTCTTTCAAATACTTGCTTTTCTCTAAGTTAAATCCCTGCTTGCTCAATGTAGTTTTCTCTGTATAAAAGATATTCAGCCCATTTACTTCCGCTGTTATCTTTTTTTTTAATTCTCCACTGTAAACTGTAGAAGAAAAAACAGCTATAAACAAAAGCATTGCAAAAATCTTTAAAATACGCATTTTTGCCTCCTATACTTTAAATGTTTTTCTCTTTCTAAACTCTTCCTGTTTTCCTTCGTTCCATTGACTCGTAGGGCGCAAATATCCTACACTTCTGGAAAATACCTCACATGGTGTGCCTTTCATCTCCCTCAGTTCTTTTTCCAATTTTTTAATTTTATCCGGACATTTAAGCTTTTGTATCTCAGCTTTAATCCTAACCTTTTTTTCCTCTTCACATATGGGACAGGTGTAGTGTTCTCCCGGAATGTAACCATGTATAGGGCAAATGGAAAATGTAGGTGTTATGGTGAAGTATGGTAATTTGTAATTATCTATCACCTTTTTTGCTAAGTTCTTAACAGACCTATAATCAGTTAAGGATTCACCTAAGAATATGTGAATAACCGTGCCACCTGTGTATTTGCACTGCACCTCATCTTGTAAGTCCAATACCTCAAATATATCATCACTCCAGTCTACGGGTAGTTGAGAAGAATTTGTATAAAAAACGCCTGAGCCCCTGCCTTGACTAATAATATCAGGGAAACGTTCTTTATCCAATAGAGCCAGAGAATGAGAAGTGCCCTCTGCAGGTGTTGCCTCCAAATTATAATTATCACCATCTTCTTCTTGGAATTTCAACAATTTTCCTCTCATAAAATTAAGCACTCTTAGGGCAAATTCTTTACCCTTCTTATCACCAATAGTACATCTTAAAGGTTCAAAATTCAGGCAAGCCTCATTCATACCAATAAGCCCAATGGTAGAGAAATGATTTTTCCAATATTCACCAAATCTCTTCTTAATATCTCTCAAATAATGACGAGAATATGGATAAAGACCAGTATCTGTTAATTTTTCTATTAGCTTTCTTTTTATGGTCAACAATTCTTTAGCCATTTCCATCAATTTCCCTAACCTTTCAAGAAATTCATTTTCCGTTCTGGACAGATAAGCAATTCTAGGCATATTTATGGTAACCACTCCAATGGAATTTCCTGACCAACAGCACTTGCCGTTCCGCCGAACAAATAAAGTGTGATTAGGTACCTCACAAGAGTAAACCTTACCGCTATAGTGCTCCAATTTAATGTTGTTTTCTCGAAGACGATAATGAGTTGACTGCTGAATTCCAACTGTATATTGTGTGTTTGTTGAT
>CAZVDS010000021.1:0-13005 GCA_964626315.1 uncultured Desulfurellaceae bacterium | reverse complement strand
TGTGTGTTTTTTTTATTATCTTGTTATATTTGTGTTTGTTCTTCTTGGAGGAATAATGGTTTTAGTTGTGCAAAAGTATGGAGGAACATCAGTAGCAAGTGTAGAGAGAATAAAAAGTGTATCTAATCATATAAAAAAAACAAAAGAAAAAGAAAATGATGTGGTAGTGGTTATTTCTGCTTTAGCTGGTGAAACGGATAAGTTGGTTGATTTGGCTAAGAGTCTTTCTCCACACCCATCAGAAAGAGAAATGGATTTGTTGCTTTCCAGTGGAGAAAGAATTTCCAGCGCCTTGATAGCGATTAGGTTAAATGAAATGGGTTGTAAAGCCATAGCCTTGACAGGTAGGCAGAGTGGTATTGTTACCGACAATACTCATCTGAAAGCGAGGATATTGCATATAGATAAGGATGTAATCCTGAATTATTTGAAGGATGGATATGTGGTGGTGATAGCTGGTTTTCAAGGTATAAGTGAGAAGGGCGAAGTAACTACATTGGGAAGAGGTGGCTCCGATACTTCGGCGGTAGCTATAGCAGCGTGTTTAGGTGCAAATATATGTGAAATCTATACGGATGTAGATGGAATTTTTACTGCAGATCCAAGAATTGTTAAGGATGCGAGGAAGATAAATAGAATTAACTATGATGAGATAATGGAGTTGGCGAGTTTAGGAACGAAGGTTTTGCAAATAAGAGCAGTAGAATTAGGGAAGAAGTATAAAGTTCCAATAAAGGTTCTATCCAGTTTTACATATGAGCCAGGAACATTAGTAAATGATGGAGGAGAGATGGAAGAAGTGGTTGTCTCTGGTGTTGCATATGATAAGAATCAGGCTCGTTTGACCATAACGAAGGTGCCGGACAGGAAAGGTATAGCAGCTCAGGTTTTTGAAGCAATAGCCTCTAAAAACATCGTAGTGGATATGATTGTGCAAAATGTAAGCGAGGAAGGTTTTACTGACATTTCTTTTACTGTGCCGAAAGATGATGCAGATGATGCCTGGGAAATAACAAATAAAATTTCGAAAGAAATTGAGGCAGGGCAGGTTACATTAAACAAAGATGTGAGTAAGATTTCTATAGTAGGTGTAGGAATGAGAAGTTATTGGGGTATAGCAGCTCAGATGTTTCGCACCTTGGCTAAAGAAGGTATAAACATAAGAATGATCAGCACATCGGAGATTAAGATTTCCTGTATTATTGATGAAAAGTATACAGAATTAGCGGTGAGAGCATTGCATAGGAATTTTAATTTAAGTAAAAATAGGAGGAGTTAATGAGTGATGTAAGGTTATTTGATACCACATTGCGTGATGGAACACAGGGAGAAAAGGTAAGTTTATTGATGCAAGACAAATTGACTATTACCAATTTGCTGGATGATATGGGTATTCATTATATTGAAGGAGGATGGCCAGGCTCAAATCCAAAGGATGAAGAGTATTTTCTTCAGGTAAAAAAGCTAAATCTAAAGCAAACCAAGATTACTGCTTTTGGTAGCACGAGAAGGGCAAAATTAAAACCAGAAGATGACCCTAGTATTCAAGCTTTAGTTGCATCAGAGGTTCCTGCTATTGCTATATTTGGGAAAACATGGGACCTGCATGTTATAGATGCATTAAAGATTGAACTGGAGAAGAATTTGGAGATTATCTTTGACTCTGTAAAGTATTTAAAGAATTATACCGATGAGTTATTCTATGATGCGGAACACACCTTTGATGGTTATAAGGGGAATCCGGAGTACGCATTGAAAACTATGGAAGCAGCCATTGAAGGAGGAGCAGATGTTTTAGTTTTATGTGATACGAATGGAGGAACCATTACCTGGGAATTAGAGAAAATAATAGAGGAAATCAAGCAAAAATTTCCCGGTGTTCCTTTGGGTATACATGCACATAATGATTCAGGATTGGCACTTGCAAATACTCTTGCCTCTGTAAGGTGTGGCATTACACAGGTTCAGGGGACATTTAATGGTTATGGAGAGAGATGTGCCAATGTTGATCTTACCTCTGTTATACCCAATCTCAAATTGAAGATGGGTGTTGATTGTATAAGTGATGAAAATTTAAAAAAGATTACTTTTGTTTCTAAGAAGATTGATGAAATATTTAATCTTCCTCACAACAGTCGCTTGCCCTATGTGGGGGATAGTGCTTTTGCGCATAAAGGTGGTATACATGTGAGCGCTGTTTTAAGAAACCCACAGTGTTATGAGCATATAAATCCTGAACTGGTAGGCAATAAAAGACGGGCACTTATTTCTGATCTTTCTGGAATGAGTAATATTATATATAAGGCAAAAGAAATGGGCATTGAAATAGATAAAGATAGTGTGGCAGGTAAAAAAACATTGGAAGAAATAAAAAATTTGGAGAATCAAGGTTTTTACTTTGAAACCGCAGATGCCTCTTTCGAACTTATGCTGTTAAGAAATAAAGGAGAAATTCGTGATTATTTTGAGCTTCTATCCTATCGTGTTATTGATGAAAGAAAGAAAGTGGAGGATATTGCGGCTATTGAAGCTACAGTGATGGTGAGAGTAGGCAAAGAAATAGAGCATACTGCATCTGTAGGCAACGGTCCAGTGAATGCTTTGGATTATGCCTTGCGAAAAGCGTTAGTGAGGTTTTATCCATCGTTAGAAGCATTGAAACTTTTAGATTATAAGGTTAGGATACTGTTGGGAGAAAAAGGCACAGCGGCTACAGTGAGAGTTTTAATTACCTCGGGAGATGAGAAAAACATGTGGGAAACAGTTGGCGTGGCAACAGATGTGATAGATGCTTCCAGGCAGGCTTTGATTGATGCTGTTGTCTATAAATTGATGAAGGATGATGGCTTAGTTTCTCTTTCTTTAAAAAGTTAAATGTTTGTATATGATTTTGAAAAGCCTATATATGAGATAGAAAAAAAGATAGAGGATCTAAAAAGATTATCTAAGAAGAAAAGGATAAATATTTCAAAGGAAATAGAAATATTGGAAAAGAAGAAGGTTGACTTGATAAGAGAGAAATTTTCTCATCTTTCTATAGATGAAATAGTAAAAGTTGCTCGTCATCCTTCCCGACCATATACCTTAGATTATATAGAAAGAATAGCAACAAACTTTATGGAAATTCATGGTGATAGGAGATTTGGCGATGATAAGGCAATAGTGGCAGGATTAGCCCATATAGATGATTTTAAAGTAATGATAATTGGGCATCAAAAAGGAAAGAATACAAAAGAAAATTTGAAGCGTAATTTTGGCATGGCTCATCCTGAGGGTTATAGGAAAGCATTGAGATTAATGAAATTGGCAGAAAAGTATAATTTAGGCATTGTTACTTTTATAGATACACCAGGTGCATATCCCGGTATTGGAGCAGAGGAAAGAGGACAGGCGGAAGCTATTGCTACCAATCTTTATGAAATGGCAGGATTGAGGGTGCCTGTTGTAGTTGTTGTTACGGGTGAAGGTGGTAGTGGGGGTGCTTTAGGTATTGGAGTGGGGGATAAGATAGGCATGCTTTCTCATGCCATTTATAGTGTTATTTCTCCAGAGGGTTGTTCCTCTATTTTATGGAGAGATGCTAAACATATCAAAGAGGCAGCGCAGGCGATGAGGATAACAGCTCAAGACCTGCATGGGTTAGGTGTCATAGACGAGATAATAGAAGAGCCAGTAGGTGGCGCTCATAGGAACTATGACGAAATAGCAAGTAGAATAAAGGATTTTATTGTCAAGAGTTTATCAGAAATTGTTCCTTTAAATAAAAAAAAGATTTTGGAAAATAGATGGAAAAAGATAAGGAAAATGACAACTCAGTTTCTATAGATGATTTGAGAGATAGGATTTCTTGCATAGATGAAAGAATCGTTGAGCTTTTAGACGAGAGGATGTCTTGCGTGAAAAATATTGCTCGTTTGAAACAGGAACTTAAATTACCATTCTATGTGCCAGAAAAAGAAAAAGAGGTGTATGAAAGGGCATTTGCTAAGGCAAAAATCTTTCCACCTAAAGGGTTGGAATTGATTTTTAGAGAGGTAATGTCTGCCTCTTTATCTTTGGAGAGGCCTTTAAGAATAGCTTACTTAGGACCTGAAGCTACATTTACTCATCAAGCGGCGATAAAACGGTTTGGATTATCCTTAGATTATCTACCAGAGGAGAGGATAGAAGATATATTCTTGGGTGTAGAAAATGAAAGGGTAGATTTTGGTGTAGTGCCTATAGAGAATTCTATTGAAGGAGTGGTGAATTATACTCTGGATATGTTTATGAATGTAAATGTGTATATTATTTCGGAAATTATTTTGGAAATAAAACATGCTTTAATGAATAAGTCTGGAAAGGCAGAAGATGTTAAAACTATACATTCTCATCCTAATGCACTTGCTCAGTGTAGAGGCTGGTTAAAAAGACATTTTCCCAATGTTCCTATCTTTGAAACTACTAGCACTGCAAAAGCAGCAAAGATAGCTCAAAAAGATAAAGGAGCGTCAGCTATTGCTTCTCAAACAGCAAGTGAGCTTTATGGACTTAGATTAATAGCCGAGGGCATAGAAGACAGGTTAAATAATGTTACCCGTTTTTTGGTTGTAGGAAGATATATTTCTCATAAAAGTGGTAGAGATAAAACTTCCATTATGTTTTCCATTAAGGATAAAGTAGGTGCACTCTATCATATTTTGAAGCCATTTTATGAAAATGGTGTTAATCTTACTCGTATTCAATCTCGCCCTTCTGGTAGAGAACCCTGGTCTTATGTATTTTATATAGACCTTCTGGGTCATATAGAAGATGATTGTGTAAAGAAATCTATAGATGCGATAAAAAGAGAAACGATACTTTTTAAAATATTGGGTTCTTATCCGAGGAGTGGGGAATGAAAGTAGCATCATTTATTAAAAACTTGGTGCCATACCCACCAGGAAAACCGATTGAGGAGTTAAAAAGGGAATTAGGCTTAAAAGATATAGTAAAGATGGCTTCCAATGAAAATCCAATAGGACCTTCTCTTTTAGCGGTTCAAGCAATAAAAGATTCTTTGAGTAAGATCAATTTTTATCCTGATGGCAGTGGATATTATTTACGCAGAAGATTGGCAGAAGAGATAAATGCAAAGATGGGAAACATTATTTTGGGCAATGGTTCTAATGAGATTATAGAGATTTTGATGCGTACCTTTTTAACTTCTGAAGATGATGCGGTAATCTTTTCTTTTCCTTCATTTGCTGTTTATCGTCTAGTTACTCAAGCAATGGGTAGAAAGAAAATAGAGATCCCTCTTAAAGATTACCGTCATAATCTTCAGGAAATCAAAAATAAAATAAATGAGAATACACGATTGGTATTTGTTGATATACCAAATAATCCTACCGGAACGATCGTTTATGAAGATGAATTAAACAAATTCATAGAAGACATAGACGATAATTGTTTAATCATTTTGGACGAAGCTTATTTTGGGTATTCTACAAATAAAGACTATCCTGATGTTCTTTCTTTTTTTCGTAACAATAAGAATGTTTTTGTGTTAAGAACATTTGCTAAGCTTTATGGATTAGCAGGTTTGAGGATAGGATATGGTATAGGTAGTGAGGAGGTTATTGATTATTTAAACAGAGTGCGTCAACCATTTAATGTGAATAGTGTAGCTCAAATAGGAGCAAGAGCGGCTTTGGATGATAAAGAACATGTGAAAAAAACTTTGGAGGTGAACAAAAAAGGAAAAAACTTTTTATACGGAGCATTTGAAGATATGGGTATTAAATATATTCCTACCTATGCCAATTATATATTGTTTGATGTGAAACAAGATGCTGAGAAGATTTATGATAAACTTTTGCATAAAGGAGTGATTATCCGTTTGATGAAGGGGTATGGTTACAACACGCATTTGCGTGTGACTATAGGCACAGAAGAGCAAAATAAAAAGTTTATAGAGTGTTTAAGGGAAGTAATAGGTGTTTGAACGTGCCTTTATTGTAGGAATAGGATTAATTGGTGGTTCCCTTGCTATTGATTTAAAGATAAAAAGGTTGGCAAAGGAAATCATTGGTTATGATAATTCTTCGAAAAATCTAAACAAAGCAAAAAATTTAGGCATTATTGATAGAAAAGCACAACTAAAAGAGGTAAATGCCTGTGATTTAGTGATAGTAGCTGTACCTGTTTTATCTATCCCCTCTGTTTTACTTTCTATTTTTCCTATGTTAGAAAAAAATACCTATGTTTTTGATGTGGGCAGTGTTAAAGGATATGTTATAGAAAGTGTGAAAGATAAAATACTGCCGGGAATAAACTATGTGCCCCTACATCCTGTTGCGGGGAGAGAAACCTCAGGTCCTGAAGTAGCTAAAAGAGATTTATTTAAAAATCGCACTATAATTATTACCCCCATAAAAGATAAAAGGTGGAAAAAAATTGAAGATTTAATTAAAAAAATAGGAGCAATACCTGTTTACATGGATTATAGGTCGCATGATGAATTATTTGCTATATCCAGTCATCTTCCTCATGTATTGTCTTTTTTAAATGTGGATTTATTGAAAGAGACAAATATAGAGGAAGTAAGACTTTTGGTGGGTAGTGGATTCAAAGACTTCACCCGTATTGCAAAATCAAACGAAGAGGTATGGGCAGATATTGTTATTGCCAACAAATCCTGTGTAATGAAGGCTATAGAAAATTTAATAGAGAAATGCATTAAGCTAAAAGAAACCATTTCTAATAATAATAGAGAGAAACTTGTAAGTTTGTGGAGAGAGGCGCGCTTATTTAGAGAAAATCTCGATGAGTAGATTTATAGTAGCTATTGATGGGCCTTCTGCTTCTGGAAAGAGTAGTTTAGCTAAGCTACTCGCTTACAGAGAAGATTTTTTTTACATAGATACAGGTGCTCTGTATAGAAGTGTTGCTTATCTATTTTCCACAATGCCAACATCTAAGGAACTCAATAAACTAAGTGTTTCATGGAAAAAAGTAAACACAGAATATCATCTATTTATCTTTAATAGAGATATGGAATCTTGCATAAGGACAGAGGAGATAGGTAGAGATGCTTCTATAATAGCAAAAATGTCTTTTGTTAGAAGGTTTGTAAATGATGCGGTAAGAAAGAATGTAATAGATGGCAAGTATGTGGTGGAGGGAAGAGATATAGGCAGTGTGATTTTCCCTCAAGCTCAAGTTAAAATATACCTTCGGGCAGATCTTAAAGAGAGGGCAAAAAGGAGAGCAAAGGAACTTCATGTACAGGAAGATGTGGTTTTAAACAAGATTAAACAAAGAGATGAAGAAGATATAAATAGAATAAATTCGCCACTCATTGTGCCCAAAGGTGCTTATATAATAGATACAACGAATAAAACAGAAGAGACAGTATACACAGAAGTAGTATCATTGTTAAAATGAAAGTAGTGGTGGCAGAGAACGCAGGATTTTGTTTTGGTGTAAAGAGAGCCATTGCTTTAACTCACGAGGTTATTAAAAGAAAACAGCAGGCTGTTTATTCACTGGGTCCTTTAATTCATAATCCACAAGTGGTAGAAAATTTACAACAGAAGGGAGTAAGGGTTGTTGAAACGATAGATGGTATAGAGAGAGGCATAGTTGTTATTCGTTCACACGGTGTTCCTCCTCAAATTTTAAAGAAAGCTGAACAGAAGGGGCTGGAAATAGTTGATGCCACCTGTCCTTTTGTAAAAGATTCGCAGAATTTTGTAAAGATGCTTGATGACGAAGGTTATAAAGTAATAATTGTAGGAGACAGAGATCACCCTGAAGTAAGGGGATTGTTGGGTTATGCTAAAGAAGCAGAAGTGGTGAGTGGTGCTGGTGAGGTGAAAAGGATAAGGGGTAAGCGAATAGGTCTTGTTTCTCAAACCACTCAACCCACATCCAAGTTAATTAGTGTGGCGAATATGGTTTTAGAAAAAGTAGAAGAGTTGCGGGTGTTCAATACAGTGTGTAGTGCGACAATAGGAAGACAGGAAGGTGCCAAGAAGTTAGCTAAGGATATTGATGCGATGGTGATTATAGGAGGTTATAACAGCGGTAATACCCGTAGATTGTATGAGATATGCAGGTCTATTTGTTCCCATTCTCACCATATTGAGAGGGTGGAAGAGATAAAACCAGAATGGTTTAATGGATGTAAAATTGTGGGTATAACTGCTGGCGCCTCTACACCCAATTATGTAATAAAAGAGGTACGCAAAGCATTAGAGAATATGTAGATGTATGATTGGTTAAATTTGTTTAAAACGATGGGAAGAAGGATATTTCAGAAGGCAAGAAAGATGAGTGGCACAGAAGAGGCGAAGAAGGTTTTGGGTAAAGGAGCTGGAGGAGATATTACTGTATTTATAGATAAAATGGTGGAAGATATTGTGATAGATGAGTTGGAAAAATTTAATAAGCATTGTACCATTCTCTCAGAGGAGATAGGAATTAAAAATTTTGGAAGTACTCTACCTATTGTGGTGGTAGATCCGATAGATGGCAGTCTTAATGCAAAGAGAGGTATTCCGTATTATGCTTTTTCCATTGCTCTTTCTGAAACAAAGGAAACTAATGGTTTAAGTGTGGGTTATGTGATGAATATTCCTACTGGTGAAGAGTTTTCAGCCATTGATGGAAAGGGAGCTTTTTTTTGCAATAAGCGCATCATCAATAACAGTAGAGATTTTTCTTTTGCTGTTGTGGAGGGATTGGATAGAACTAAAGATGTTCAAATGTTTGAGAAATTGATTAATCACTTTTATCGTGTAAGAATGATGGGTTCTACTGCGTTGGATATGTGCTATCTTTCTTCTGGTTTTTTTGATGTATTTATTCATTCCCTTCCCTCCAGAGTTGTGGATTGGTCGGCGGCAAGTGTTATCTTAAAAGAAACAGGTGGAATCATAATAGATAAAAATGGAAATGAATTTAACCTTCCTTTAAATTTAGATAAGAGTTTCCCATTTTTTGCTCTTAAATCAAAAGACGATATACAAAAGATCTTAAAGATAATAAATGCTTAAGACATTAGCAATTGAACTTAAAAAACATGCTCCTTTTACTGTTTTAGGAACACTGACAGGTATTGTCATCATGCTTATAATAATTTTGGGTAATTTTATTTCTCAGGTTTCTCAAGTTGCTCAAAATATATTTTATGTTTTGCATCCGACCCATGTGGTGTTAAGCGCAATTACAACTACGGCTATGTATAGGCTACATACTGAATCTAAAATCTTTTCGGCGGTTTTAATTGGTTATGTAGGCTCAATTGGTATAGCAACCATAAGTGACTCAATCATTCCTTATTTGGGTGAGTTTTTACTGGATTTGCCCAATAAGGGAGTTCACATAGGATTTGTTGAAAAATGGTGGATAGTTAATCCTGCAGCTTTGCTTGGTATTATAATTGGTTATTCAAAAGGAATAACAAAATTTCCTCACTATGGACATGTGTTGATAAGCACTTGGGCTTCATTGTTTCATGTTATCATGGCTTTAGGCGTAACGATAAATTTTATTCAAACTGCTATTATTCTTATATTTCTATTCTTTGCAGTTTGGCTTCCTTGCTGTGGAAGTGATATAATATTTCCACTGTTGTTTGCAAGAGATAAATCTGTTCACTCAGTGGAGAAAAAGCATGCAGATTGAAACCATCGTTGGAATATTAGGTGGCACTGCCCTTCTTATGTATGGCATAAATATGGTCAGTTTGAACTTTCAGATTATTACTTCTAAGAGACTGAGAACGCTTGTAGATCGGTTTGCAGGAGGAAAGTATAAGTCTTTTCTCATCGGCTTTTTCTTGACGGCACTCTTGCAGAGTTCTGGTGCAACTACTGTGGTGCTGGTTGGTTTTACCTCCGCAGCGTTGATAGGTCTATATGATGCTATTTCCTTTATTGTTGGGGCAAATGTTGGCACTACAATTGCCGCTCAGATTATTGCTTTTCATATATATGATTTTGCACCGTTGGTCTTTTTTCTTACCCTTTTAGTATATCTTTTTACCTTTAAAACAAAACATCGTGTGATAATCTCTATTGTTTTAGGATTTTCACTTATTTTCTTCGGTCTATATGTTGTTTCTACTACTGTAGGTGCTGCAACAGGGGATGAGGTTTTTCCCCTTTTGAAGAGATTTTCTGATAGTTATTTCTTACTTTTTTCACTGGCTATAGTATTTACCGCTCTTGTTCAATCCAGTTTAGTTACAATAGGTATAACTATGGTTTTGGCCCATTTGGGATATCTTAATTTAATATCTGCTATGCCCATAATTTTTGGTGCAAATATAGGAACATGTGCGGTTATATTTTTTGCCTATGTGAGCCTAAGAGATAGGAAAGTTTTACAGGTAGCCATTTCCCATCTTTTGTTTAATATTATTGGCGTAATATTAATTTTCCCACTTATGGATTATTTCTCTATATTTGTAGCTAAATTTTCTCATATTTTTGCTTTTCGGATAGATAGACAGATTGCTACTGCTCATCTTCTATTTAATGTTTTGGTAGCAATACCATTTTTTTTGTTTTTAAACCCTTTTTCTCAATTTATTTCTTTTCTTATTCCATTAAAGAGATTTCGTTACCTGAGTTTGAGTGATGCATTGGTTCTCACTCCTCAGATGGCTTTATCTACTTTACACAAACAAATAATATATCTTTTAAATATAACAATAGAAGTGGTGAAAGAAAGCAAGAGCGCGATGTTAAAAGAGGGATTTGATGAGCAGAAACTTCTTAAGGGAATAAATTATGTTGAAAATTCTGTTCCTGAAATAATTTCTTTTTCTTCAAAAATGTTTCAGAAGTCCCTTACTGAAGCAGAATCTTTAGAGATGACGATGCTTGTTTCTACCGCCAATGAATTGGGACATATTGTGCGGCTTGTGGAGAAACGATTGTTGGAGATAATAAGAAAAGGTGTATATTTCTCTTCTGAAAAGAGCAAAGATGTTGCACTGTTGCATGAACGTATTTTGGATAACTTTTACCTTGTTAAAAGAGCATTTGTTGAGAATAATCGTTCTTTAGCTCTAACTGCTTTTAATGAAAGATTGTCTATAAGAGGATTTGAAAGATCACTTAAAAAGAAATACTTCCAGAAGGTATATTTAGGGGAAGATGTAAATATGATGTCTTCTTATTTGGATGTATTGGATGTTTATGTACGTTTAAATGTGCTTGTCGGCCACATTGCCCGCATTTTGCTGGGCCAGGTTTTTTAAATGATGACGAATATGGCATAATGCAATGGCTAAAGCATCAGTGGCGTCTTTGTCTTTTCCATCTATTTTAGTGTGTAGTGTGTTTTCCACTATATATTTTACTTGTTCTTTTGTTGCTCTTCCATATCCTGTTAACGAATATTTAACAGTACTAGAAGTGTATTCGTATATTGGTAATTTATAATTCCTTATACCACAGATTAAAGCTCCTCTTATTTCTCCTAATTTTAATGCTGTAGTAATATTTACATTCACAAATGCTTTTTCGATAGCTATCTCTGTAGGATGAAAAGCAGTTATTATCTCTATAACCTTTTTATGTAATATATTTAACTTGTCTGCAAAACTTTCTTTATACAATAACTTGAAGTTTTCATACATAATACAAGTGTTTTTTTCGTTTACTATGCCAAAACCCGTTGTCTTTGAGCCAGGATCTATTCCTAAAACAAGCATTAGAAACTTCTATTTAAAACTCTGCGTGCGGCTATAAAATGGCTAAGATAATAACCTTGCAACTTATTTATGGTTACATGGTGTTTGAATGAAGAGGCATGTATAAACTTGTTGTTCCCTATATATATTCCTACATGGGATGGTCTTTTGCCATGTGCTTTAAAAAATACCAGATCTCCAACCTTTAATTTGCTTAGACGCACAGGTTTTCCTATATTTATTTGTCTTTTGGTTGTTCGAGGAAGATATATGCGTAGTTTTCTATATACACTTTGGACAAACGCTGAGCAATCCATGCCATTTTTTCCTGTTCCTCCATATTTGTAAGGAATGCCTAAGTATTGTTTAGCTATTCTTGCTGCTTTTCTTCCTTTTGCATTGGCTTGAAAATTTCTTTCTGCCGTATTTCTTCTAATTTCATATAGAATGTTACTTGCTCTTTCTTTTATTGTGACATATTCTACTTCTCCAGGAACAAGTAACATATCTCCCTTTCTTATTATATTTCCTCGTATTTCATTCATTAATTTGATCAGATTTATAGGAACATCATATTGTTGAGATAGGCTATACAGACTCTCTCCTTGCCTTACAACATGTATTTTGTTAAAGGAGAGTATGGAATAATCTTTTCTTTTTTCTGTTAAGTAAAGATTTTTCGGTGGTAGGTTTTTTTTGATATACAACTCATCCCCGGGTATTATTCTATTTGTTTCAAGTCCATTGTTTTTCTTTAATGTTTCTACTGAAAGATTAAAATGCTGGGCAATACTTATCAATGAATCACCTTTTTTCACAGTATAAATGTAATCGCTTTTCGGTACATAAACCTCTTTTAGGGGAATGACAATTTCCTCTCCTGGATATATATATTTGTTTATATTATTTGCCTGCTTGATTTTTTGTAATGAAACATCATATAGGCAGGCGATTCTTGCTAAACTATCACCTTTTTTTACTTCATATACAACATCAGCTTTTACATAACTGCTAACCAATAAACATACCAATACAAGACATATCTTTAATATTTTCATTATCAACCTCCTTTTGGAGTTATAAATTTGAGAAGTATTTGTATCTCTTTGCTTGCCTCCCCCACTGTTTTTTTATCTACAGATATTATAATATTTGCATTTTTATAAAAATACAATCTTTTTTTATAGAGTTTTTCTATATTTTCTCTATTTTTTAAAAGTGGTCTGTTAAAATGCGTTCTTTTTAAAGCTTCTTTTAAACTTATAAATAAATAGACTATAATTCCTTTTTTTTTCATTAAGGTGATGTTTTCCTCATCACATGCCATTCCTCCACCA
>CAZVDS010000020.1:0-13358 GCA_964626315.1 uncultured Desulfurellaceae bacterium | reverse complement strand
TCTGGGTAGATTTGTGGGATTGAGAGGTCCGGGTCTTGTTTTTTTAATACCATTTGTTGAGCGAATGTGGAAGATTGACCTTCGTGTGATTACGATGGATGTTCCATCTCAGGAATGTATTACAGTGGATAATGTTACTCTTAAGGTTGATGCGGTAATCTACTTTCGGGTAGTAGATGCCTCACAGGCCATACTCAAAGTAGCCGACTTTGCAAAGGCAACTTACCTGCTTGGTCAGACTACTTTAAGGAATGTAGTAGGACAGAGTGAATTGGATGAGTTGTTAGCCCATAGGGATAAGCTCAATAAAAAAATACAGGAGATTGTGGATGAGGGCACAAATCCGTGGGGAATAAAAGTAAGTATGGTAGAGGTTAAAGATGTAGAGTTACCAGATACGATGAAAAGAGCTATGGCTACTCAGGCTGAAGCAGAAAGAGAAAGAAGGGCTAAGATTGTTCATGCTGAGGGTGAGTATCAAGCCGCAGAAAAATTGTCTAAGGCTGCAGAAATTATTTCCCGTCAACCTTCTGCTTTGCAACTCCGGTATCTTCAAACTCTTGCCACTGTTGCTACGGAGAAGACAAATTTTGTATTATTTCCGATACCCATTGATATGGTTACACCATTTTTGAATAAGGTCAAAAATAACGATAAAGGTTCTTAGGTGTTTTTAAATCTTTTTTATTTGAACATGATACAAGCATAGTTTATCCATTGTCCATAAAAAATCTTACATTTTCCACAAGCTTGCTTTTAAGCGGTAGTTCTTTCTTCATTTTTCCAAATTGGCGGAGGAGGTAGGATTCGAACCTACGGAGGAGCAATAACCCCTCAATTGATTTCGAGTCAACCGCCTTAGACCGCTCGGCCACTCCTCCTTATAAAGAATGGCGGAGAGGGCGGGATTCGAACCCGCGATAGAGTTTACCCCTATTCTCGCTTAGCAGGCGAGCGCCTTAAGCCACTCGGCCACCTCTCCACAAACGGAGGAGGTAGGATTCGAACCTACGGTACTTTACAGTACAATGGTTTTCAAGACCACCGCCTTAAGCCACTCGGCCACTCCT
This sequence comes from uncultured Desulfurellaceae bacterium, assembly GCA_964626315.1. Taxonomy (GTDB): domain Bacteria; phylum Campylobacterota_A; class Desulfurellia; order JAGGSF01; family JAGGSF01; genus CAZVDS01. Next base: position 12,288 of record CAZVDS010000020.1, on the reverse strand, counting down.
CCAATGTTAAAAATAATAATATTCAGACTTCCCATTTCAAGTTAAATAACATGAAATGGGTTTGCATAGAGGATAATAAGCGCTACAACCAACATATAAATGGTCAGAGACTCTATCATCGCCAGGCCAATCATCATAACGGTCAAAAGCCTTCCTCCTGCCCCAGGATTGCGTGCTATACCTGTCGCTGTGCCCTGAATAGCCAAACCCTGCCCAATACCACATCCAAAGGCAGCAAAACCTACTCCGAATGCCCCAGCAAGTGCCACATACATATAATGATTGAACATTGACACATTCACAGTATCTTGTACCTCCTGAGCAAAAACAGGAGCTACCAAAAACAGCACAACCATACAACTAAGAAAAACAATTCCACTTCTCCTCAACATCAATTCCTCCCTTTTCTTAAGAAATGCGTTTTAAAGTATTGCAAAAAATCAGATAAAGTCAATAAAATTTTATTCAATCTCGCCCCCACTCACAACACCGGCAATATATAAAGTAGCAAGAAGCGGGAAAATAAATGCCTGAATGGTAGCCGCCAAAAGCACCAATGCCATTATAGGCAAAGGAATAAGCACTGGCATTAGAAAAAATACAATAGCCAGTAGCAAATCATCACCCATAATATTGCCAAAAAGTCGCACAGAAAGAGAAAGAATACGAGCAAAATGACCGATTATCTCTATCGGTATCATCAAAGGTGTAAGCCACCATACGGGACCCATAAAATGTTTGATATACCTTATGCCATGCGTCCTTATACCTAAATATTGATAATAAACAAACACAATGAGTGCCATAGCAATTGTTGTATTCCAGCTGCTGGTAGGAGGAACAAAACCAGGAACAAGTTCAACAATATTGGCAAAAAAGATAAACAAAGCCAGTGTAGCAATAAGAGGAAAGTGTTTTTTGGTATGCTTTCCTAATATATCTTCCACAAAAGAGTACAACATCTCTATTATGCTTTCCACTACATTTTGAAAACCTGAGGGCATAAGTTTTAAAGTCAAACGAACAATCAAAGAAAACATTATAATAATAAGCATTATAAACCAGGTAAAAACCAAATAATTCGGCAAATGAGTCCATTTAATCACAAAATCCAATATCGTTGGTGCTTCCACTTTAATTTCCTCCTACTTTAAATAGATAATTAAAAGTCAGATAAAATGTAACCAAGACCAGAGATAAAGGCACTATAGAGACACCCCACAAAACACCCCATACATTCAACTTACAAATACAAAAGACAAATAAAAGCAAAAGACCAATAAAGATATAACGAACCAAGGAACCAAACATCACTCCTCTATTTCCCCTCACAAAATAAAACGACATCTTCTTCAACAAAAACCAATCAATAAAAATTATTATCCCTCCTACCACTACACCTATACACATCTTTACTCCTCCAAGGAGGAAAGAGAAAATTATAGATAAAAGATACACATATATATACACCCATTCAAGTTTTTTTATGCTTATCATTTTTTAACTTCTTAAATCCTATATACATATTTTCAAACCCAGCCACAATACCAAAAAAAAGAAAAATAAAAAACAGCCAGGGATGCAGGCTGGGAAACCACTTATCTAAAAAATATCCTATAGCTCCCCCAATTAACACTGAAAAAACAACACTAAAACCTATCGTTGTCGCCGTATATAAATCACGATAAAACTTCTTCTTATCATTCATTTAATACTTTTAAATACCTCCTTTGAGGCATCAATTGTTTTTCTAATATCATCTTCTGTATGTGCACAGGATAGAAAATTTGTTTCAAACTGGGATGGAGGAAGATATATACCATTTTCTAACATACCACTAAAATACTGTGAAAATAAAGATGTATCACATCTGTTAACCATATCAAAATTTTTTGGCACCTTATCACAAAAAAATAAAGTAAACATAGAACCTATAAAACTCGCTTTAACCAACAAATCATTTCTCCTTGCCTCTTCTTCCAATCCTAAAGCTATTTCTTCTGTTTTTTGATGAAGATAAAGATAAGGTTTTTCTCTCTTTAAAATATCTAAAGTCTTAATTCCTGAAATCATAGCTAAAGGGTTTCCAGACAAAGTTCCTGCTTGATAGACACCTCCTTGGGGAGAAATAAGACTCATGATTCCTTCTTTTCCCCCATAAAGAGCAACAGGCATTCCTCCACCTATGACCTTTCCCAAACATGTAAGATCGGGTTTTACACCTATTAGATTTTGATAACCACCGTATGTTATCCTAAAGCCTGTCAAAACCTCATCAAATATAAGTATAGTTTTATACTTTAAGGTAATCTCTCTCAAATCACCCAAAAAATTCTCGTCCGGTAAAACTGTTCCCATATTGCCAGCTATAGGTTCAACGATAATGCAAGCAATAGTATTCCCTCCATCTTTAAAAGCATTATAACAGGCATCTATATCATTATAAGGAAGAACGATGGTATGACGAGCAAAGTCCTGTGGAACACCTAAACTGGTGGGGTTGCCAAATGTTGCCGCACCAGAACCTGCTTTCACCAGCAAAGAATCAGCATGTCCATGATAGCAACCTTCAAATTTCACAATATTTTCTCTGTTTGTAAATCCCCTGGCCAACCTCAATGCACTCATCGCCGCCTCTGTGCCTGAACTTACAAACCTCACTCTCTCAATGGAGGGAATTGCTTCTGTAATCCTCTTTGCCAATTCCGTTTCCAATATTGTAGGTGCACCAAAACTCAAGCCTCTCTCCGCAATCTTTCCTACTGCATCTATTACCTCTTTGGAAGCATGACCTAAGATAGCAGGTCCCCAACTGCCCACATAATCAATGTATTCATTACCATCTATATCGTAGATTTTGCTACCTTCTCCTTTCTGAACAAATAAAGGTTCACTTCCTACTGCTTTAAATGCTCTCACCGGACTATCCACACCACCTGAGATATACCTTTTTGCTTCAGAAAATGCCACCCTACTCATTTTTTTACCCATTTTCTCTCCTGATGAAATCTAATACTTGCCTTCCGTCTATACCACCTAAGAGTACCTCACATACCCTTTCGGGGTGAGGCATCATACCCAAAACATTTCCTTTAATATTACATACTCCTGAAATATTATGCAGTGAGCCATTAGGATTTACTTCAGTTGTTATTTTACCACTTGAGGTGCAATAGCTAAAGACAATCTGTCCATTTTGTTTCAATCTCTCATATGTTTCGCTATCACACCAAAAATTACCCTCTCTGTGTGCAATGGGCATCTTTAATATTTTACCCTCAATATCCTTAGTAAACATACATCTACTTTTTTCAACTTTTACAAATACATCTCTACATATAAAACGCATATTCTCATTCTTCATAAGGACACCGGGAAGAAGTCCTGACTCACACAAAATCTGAAAACCATTACAGATGCCTATAACAAATTTTCCCTTATCTGCGAATGATTTTATATTATCCATTATTTTAGAAACCTTAGCCAATGCCCCTGCCCGTAGATAATCCCCATAAGAAAACCCACCAGGTAATACAACACAATCTACATCTCTAAAATCTTTTTGTTCATGCCAGATATATACAGGTTTTCCCCCCAATATCTTTATTGACCAAAAAACATCTCTATCACAGTTTGTTCCAGGAAAAGTAACAACTCCTACCTTCATCTAATTATATTAAATGTCTCTATAATGGGATTAGAAAGGGTATCTTTAGACACTTTTTCCACTATTTTCAGAGCCTCTTCCTTATTCGATTCTTCTACTTCTATTTCAAAATACTTTCCCACCCGTACATCTTTAACCTTCTTTTCTCCTCTTCTCTCTATTACTTTTCTTATTGCTTTACCTTGAGGATCTAGTGTTCCTTGTTTTAGTTTTACCACTACTACGAAACGCACCTTATTCTCTCTAAAATCTTCTCATACCCTTTTATCAAATCACCTAAATCAAATCTAAATCTATCTTTATCTAATACTTCACCTGTTTTCATATCCCACAATCTTGCTCCATCCGGCGTAATCTCATCCGCTACTAAAAGTTTCCCCTCTTCATCTTTGCCAAATTCAATCTTAAAATCTACCAACAGGATGCCTGCCTGCTCAAACTTTTTCCTCAATAAATCATTAACACGAAAGGCAATTTTCTTCATTTCTTCAATTGTTTCTTTATTCGCTATATCAAATACCCGAATATGATATTCATTGAGCATAGGATCACCCAACTCATCGTTCTTATAATAAAATTCAACAATAGGGAATTTCAGCTTTTCACCTTTTTTTAAACCCATCCGCTTGGCTAAAGAGCCTGCAATAACATTTCTCACCACAACTTCCACCGGTATAATTTCTACTTTTCTCACTAAAACTTCATCCTCTGATACTTCTCTTATAAAATGCGTAGCAACACCTGCCTTTTCCAACCAGTCAAAAGCAATAGTGGTTGCCTCCTTATTTAATCGTCCCTTTCGCTTTATTATGGCAAATTTCTTTCCATTAAATGCCGTAGCATCATCCTTAAAATGCATGATTAGAAACCTGGGATCTTTTGTCTCATAAAGAATTTTCGCTTTTCCTTCATATATTCCTTTCATAATATTCCTACAGATTTTTGATACGAGAAATGAAGCTTTCTTTTTCCTCTCCACCTATATCTATAAGCCATTTAAATATTTCCTTATCTTTTTTTGTGGTGGTAGCCTTCTCAAAAAATTCTGTGTTTATTGCTATTCCAGTCGCCAAAAGAAGAGCAATCTTTCTCTCAGGTTTCATATTATGTCTCATATATTCATCCGCGACGATAGCCGAGGTGCTACCCCAGGGCTCTGTTCTTATTCGAGCTGTCTTCTTCAGTCTTATGTCACCAAAGCGATGATGATCAATAATCTCCTCCACCACACAACTAAATATACCCTCTGGAGCATTAAGCGTATCAGAGTGATCAACTAAAATAACCCTTCTTGCAACATATTTGGCAAGGTCAGTGCGTGTTATTACACCCAAAACCTTTTCTGTTTTCTCATCAATCACAGTCAAGGCACGATTAGGAGATGTAAGCATCCTTTCCCTTACATCATCTACCTTTTCTTCCTGCCTCGCCATGCTCTCGCCCCTGTTAGCAATGGTATAAACGGGAGCACTCCATTCAACCAAACCTACTGTAGCACAAGCATCATAGGGAGAATAAATAACAGAAACCTCATTCTTTTTCGCAAGGCAGGTTAACTCCTCACTCAACTCATAACCATTAAACACCACCAAACATCTTATCTTCTCCTCAATAGCCGCCATTTGTACATCTTCTCTGTCTCCTACAACAGCCACTATTTCTCGTGCATTAAAAGTGCTTATGGTAGAACGAAATTTTTCTGCACTGGTAGCTATTACCATAATATTGGCTACAAACTCTTCATCTCCATCCACACTATTTATCACATCACCCGATACAGATCTTGATATTAAGTCAATACTCGTTTTTACTCTCCGAAATATATCAGGAACAACAGTAGATATGCTCTTCTTAGCAATATCAATAAAACCCACCAATCCAAAGAGTTTGTTCTCATTATCTACCACCGGAACAATACGAATATCTTCCTTAACCATAATCTTAAACACATCTACAATAGGAGCATCCAAAGGAGCCACAATTACCTTCTTTGTCATAATATCCGAAACATGTAAGCTTAAATCTTCCATAAGTGAAGGATATTTTATCAATAGAAAATTTAAAACTTTCATGGTTTTTGCCTCTAACAATCCTGCTGTCACAGGAATGTGCTCATCTTTGGGCGCAATCTTTTTCTTTAAATGAGCATAACCGATAACAGATGCAATACCATCCGTATCAGGATTTTTTCTTCCAATAATAAAAACTTTCTCTGTCATCTTCTCCCCCTTGCTTCTTCCCAAGAAGCAAATAAGGCTTCTTCTTTTTCTTTTCTCATCTCACATATATCACACAATTCTTTTTTATCTGCAGAGTAAAAAACAGTGCCACAACTTATACATACCTGTTCTCTCAACTCTTTTAACTTCACTGCATTTTTATTTAACAATGTCATATTACTTTTTTTTCCTTTTAAAGCTTCCTTCATACAAACATCTATACAATTTCTGCAACCCACACATAGATAAGGAAAAAAATATATAATACTCTTATTATTATCCCTTTCCATAGTAATAGCCTTTGTGGGACAAACATGAACACATGCACCACATAAATTACAGTTATCATTTATAGATATATTCAATAGAAAATCTGTTTCTCGTTCGGCTAAAGGTTTTTGAACCAAATCCATAAAGAACAATCTTCGAGGTTTTTCAGTCCGCATATCCCTTATAGGCTTGGTAAACATCTTAAAAAATTCCCGACGTGAGGATTCTTCTTCTTGTATCTCTTCTTTAGCCCCCTCTTCCTTTATTACAGGTTTCTCTTTAATTTCAGAAGACAAAAGAATATCCTCTAAAAATTTCATATTTCTTTCAAAAACAAACAAACTCTTTTCATATTTACAGCCACTACATTCACCTTTAACTATCTCTACCCTAAACCCCATTTTAATAAGTTTAAATAAAATATTCTCCGTTAATCTACTAATACAAGATAAAATCACATTATATGAATCTTCAACTGCTCTTGCCTTGTTACACAAAAAACGCACTTTTTTACTCTTTGCTTCTTTTAATATTCTATTTAAAATAATCTCGTCAAAATTATCTCCTAATTTTATTGCCCCTACTTTACAAGCAGAATAACATATACCACACGAATCACAGCTTTTGGCTATTTCATATTCTCTCAAAGAAAAAGATATAGCATCCTGTAGACAGCTTCTTATGCAATCATCGCACGCGCTTCGTGCAAAGAGCAATTTTGCACAATGATTTTCGTTAATTCTCACCTCTCCACAAGAAGAAACATCAAACAATTTCATATCCAAAGTGTATCAGAAATATCTTGTTTTCTCAAGTAGTTACAATATAATAATTCTATGATCCATCTTTCCATAGTTTGGCATATGCATCAGCCATACTACAAAGACGACAAGGAAAATACATACATGATGCCCTGGGTGAGATTACACGCCATAAAAGATTACTATGATATGTTAGTAATTGCCATAGAAGAAAAAGCAAAGGTATCATTCAACCTTACACCTGTTTTATTAGAACAAATAAAAGATTATGCAGAAGGTAATGTAAAAGAGATTCAAAATGAAATAGCATTGAAAGATGCATCTAATTTAAGTGAAGAAGAAAAGATATATATTCTCTCCAATTTTTTTCATGCAGGCTACAGAGTGATTTCCACCTTTCCTCGCTACAGTCAACTGTATAGAAAAAGACAGCTGCTTAAGAATCCTAAAAGCACAGTCTCATTTCCTCCCAACTTTAGTATTCAGGAGATTAGAGATATTCAAATACTATTCAATTTAGCCTGGTTTGGAGAATATACTAAGAGAAATGATAAAGACATAAAAAATCTCATTATTAAAGAACGCAATTTTACAGAAGATGATAAAAAGACCATTTACAACAAGCAAATAGAAATCATAAAAAAAATTATTCCTTTGTACAGAGAAGCAGTTGATAAAGAATTAATTGAAATAACCACATCCCCTTTTTACCATCCCATTCTCCCTTTGATTATTGACACAGATATAGCTAAGAATTGCTCACCCCATATTAAATTACCAGCTCGTTTTTCTCATTTAGAAAATGCAAAAACACAGACAAAAGAGGGTAAAGTGTTTGTAGAAAAACTCATGGCTAAAGAAATACAGGGGTTGTGGCCACCGGAAGGTTCAGTTAGTGATGACACTCTAAATATCATTGCTCAACACGGTTTCATCTTCACTATGACCAGTGATATAATATTAAAAAATACTCTTTCCTCAGCCATTCCTTACAGGTGTTATAAATACAAAGATTCTCTTTACATCTTTTTTAGAGACACAGAATTATCCGATAAAATTAGTTTCATCTATTTTGGAATGAATGAAGAAAAAGCAGTAGAAGATTTTATAACCACCATAAAAAGAAAAATAGCTAACATCCACAACCCCATAGTTAGTATTATATTAGATGGAGAAAATGCATGGGAATTCTACAGAGAAAACGGTTATCCCTTTCTTAAATTGCTTTATAAAAAATTAAAGGAAGACAAAGATATCAGTTTAACTACGCCGTCTGAATATCTACAGAAATACAAAGATACAGCCTTGCCACTGAACAATATACGGCCAGGTTCATGGATAAATGCAAATTTTAACCCCTGGATTGGTGATGAGGAAGACAACAAATCTTGGGAACTATTAAAGAAAACAAAAGAAGACCTAAAACAAGCACCACAAGAAAGCAAAAAAGAAATACATATAGCAGAAGGTAGCGATTGGAACTGGTGGTATAGTTCAGAACATATCTCGCAACAAAATCTCCTATTTGATAACCTATACAGAACACACCTGAAAAATGCCTATCTCTTTTCAAAAAAAACGCCTCCACCCATTTTAGATGAACCTATAAAAAAAATAAAAACACTTATTGAACCCCAGAAAAAACCAACAGCCTTTATCACTCCAATAATTGACGGGAAAGTCACCTCTTACTATGAATGGTTAGGTGCTGGTGAATACGAAGATATTCCAACTACAATGCATCCTTTAAAAAAGATAATAAAAAAGACTTATTGGTGTTTTGATGAACAGTTTCTTTACCTGCGCATAGATTCTTCTTGTAGCTTAGAAGAAAAGACATTAAAAATTACTTTAACCAATGACCAAACACATAAAATAATTATAGAAAAAAATGAGTCCACTATCTTTCATTACAGTAAAGAAAATAAAATTATAGGTAAGGGAAAAAAAGAAATAAACGTATGTAGAGACGAAACAATGGAAATAGCTATAGAGAGAAAAGCATGCAACTTAAAAGAAAGAGAAATTATAACTGTCTTTATAGAAATAAAAATCAATGAACGAATAATAGAGCGCTTTCCTCAATGGGGATATATTCAAATAATAATTCCTGATAGTGAGTTAGAAAAAGAAAGCTGGATGGTATGAGTGTTCCTCAAGTTGCCATTGTAGGAAAAGCAAATGTAGGCAAATCTTCTTTATTCAATCTCCTTATAGAAAAAAAGAAAAGTATAGTAATTAGCATACCACACACCACAAGAGATAGAATTATCGATTATGGAGAAATTAATGACAAAAGATTTATGTTTATAGATACCGGTGGTTTTTCTAAACAGACAGAACTCTCTACTTATGTTCTAAAACAGCTATCTATGAGCCTAATAAGAGCAAATATTATAATCGTTTTGTTCGATGCTACACAACCTCCCACTCAAGAAGATGAAGAACTGGTAGAGATGGTGAGAAAATATAATAAAGCCTTTTTATTGGTTGCAAATAAGATAGATATCAAGAAAAGTCAAGAAAACATCAATGAATATTATAAATTTGGCGAAATTATACCCATATCCGTAACACATAAAAAAAATATAGATCTCTTGGAAGAAAAGCTACTCTCCTTTGCTAAAGAAGGGGAAAGAAAAGAAAAGACCTGTAGTGCAAAAATTGCGGTGATAGGAAAACCAAATGTAGGTAAATCAAGTATAATAAATGCCATATTGAATGAAGAGAGGGTTAATGTAAGTCCTTTCCCCGGCACAACAACTGATAGTATAGACACAGAATTTACATATGAAGGTAAATCCTATCTCCTTATAGATACAGCAGGATTAAAGAGAAAAACTAAGTTAAAGAAAGAGATAGAAAAAATTACTACATTGCGAACTATATTTTCCATAAATAGAGCAGACATTGTCATTCTTGTTATTGATGCAAAAGAAAATATAACAGATGAAGACAAAAAGATTGCCTCTTATGCCCAAAAGGTAAACAAATGCCTCATCATAGTCTTAAATAAATGGGATACAGTTGCAAAAAAAGAAGAAACACTGCAAAAGGCAAAAACAAAACTCTTTTTTATAAACTATGCTCCTATTGTTTCTACCTGTGCTGTGGAACGAAAAAATATCAACAAGCTCTTGCGTTGGATAAAAGTAGTGGAAGAAGAATACAGAAAGAGAATAGCCACAGCAAAATTAAACCAAGATATGCAAAAGGTGATTAAAAGATATCAACCTTTTTCCAAAAGAGGAAAAGAAATAAAAATTAAATACGCCACACAGGTAAGTATATCTCCACCAACATTTGTCCTATTCACCACGAAACCAAAAGAGATTACAAAAAACTACAAGAAATATATCTTAAACAATCTATACAAATTATATAAATTTACCGGTTGCTCCATTCGTATAAGGTTTAAAACACCTCAACAAAGTTGACAAACATATACCAATCTGTTAAAAAAAATAAACTATGATTAAGAAAATTAAAAGATTACTCGTAGCAAATAGAGGAGAAATTGCTATAAGAGTATCTCGTGCTTGCAATGAGTTAGGCATAAGAACAATAGGCATCTATTCTAATGAAGATAGATATTCTTTACATAGATTTAAAATGGATGAAACATACTTAATAGGCAAAAACAAAGACCCTGTAGAAACCTACCTATCTATAGATGAAATAATAGAGCTTGCACTACGAAAAGATATTGACGCCATACATCCAGGATATGGCTTCTTAGCGGAAAATGCGGAATTTGCAGAAAAGTGTAGAGAAAAGGGCATAATATTTATAGGACCAGAACCAGAAACACTAAAATTATTTGAAGATAAATTAAAATCTAAAAAAGTAGCTGAACGATGCAATGTATCTATGATACCCGGTTCCAAAAAAGCTCTAAAAGATGTTAATGAGGCAGTTTCATTCGCTAAGATGTTCGGTTACCCCATAATGCTCAAAGCATCTAAAGGTGGAGGCGGAAGGGGATTGAGAATCATAAAAAATAGAGAAGAACTTTTAAGCAACTTTGAATCTGCAAAAAGAGAAGCAGAGAAAGCATTTGGCAACTCAGACATGTTCATTGAAAAGCGCATAAAAAAACCTAGACACATAGAAGTGCAAATCTTGGCAGATAAGTATGGAGATATTGTTCATCTCTATGAGCGTGATTGCTCTATTCAAAGAAGACATCAAAAGATGATAGAGATGACCCCTGCTCGAAATATCCCAGAAAATGTTCTTCAAAATCTATATAAAGATGCAATAAAGATAGCAAAAGCATCAAATTATGTAAATGCTGGTACATTTGAGTTTCTAATGGATGAAAACTTTAATTATTATTTTTTAGAAGTAAATCCTCGCATTCAGGTAGAACACACTGTGACGGAAAGACTCACCGGTATTGACATCGTCCACTGCCAAATACATATCGCAGAAGGGGAAAGGCTAAATGGTGAAAATATCAATCTTAAACAAGAAAATATAAAAAAGAGAGGGTACGCACTTCAGTGTAGAATTACAACAGAAGACCCGGAAAATAACTTTATGCCCGACACAGGGGTGTTAGAAGTTTACAGGTCACCAGCCGGGTTTGGTGTAAGATTGGATGCAGGATCAGCCTACACCGGCGCACGCATTACACCCTATTATGATTCATTATTGGTTAAAGTAACCTCATGGGGATTAACATTTGAGCAAGCAGTGAAAAAAATGATCCGATCTTTAAACGAATTCAGAATAAGAGGTGTAAAAACAAATATTCCCTTTTTACTAAATGTGTTAAAATCAAGAGTCTTTCTTGAAGAATACTTCTGCACAGAATTTATAGAAAGACATCCTGAATTACTCAAACTAAAAATAGGAAGAGACCGAGCAACAAGATTACTTTCATTTTTAGGAAATAATATAGTAAATGAACAAGAAGGTATAAAGATAAATAAAAATATTGTGTTGCCCGAAATAAAAAAGATAGGGATAAAGGATAAAAATATTCCCAAGGGTTCAAGAAATATTTTAGAAGAAAAAGGAGTAAAGGGAGTAATAAAATGGATAAAAAATACAAATGAGATTTTGTTCACAGATACTACATTCCGTGATGCACACCAATCGCTTTTAGCCACTCGCATAAGAACGCACGATATGCTAAATGTAGGAGAAGCCACATGCCGTTGGATGTCGAAGCTCTTTTCAATAGAGATGTGGGGAGGAGCAACATTTGATGTTTGCTATAGATTCTTAAGAGAAGACCCCTGGAGAAGAGTAGAAGAGCTAAAAGAAAAAATACCCAATATATTGTTCCAAATGCTTCTAAGAGGATCAAATGCTGTAGGATACTCCAATTATCCCGACAATGTTATTAGAGCATTTGTAAAAG
>CAZVDS010000019.1:0-14053 GCA_964626315.1 uncultured Desulfurellaceae bacterium | reverse complement strand
TATTAACCAGGCGAGAAGATGGAGCGACATTTGCAGCTGAAGGTTATGCCAGATCTACGGGGAAAGTAGGTGTAGTTTTTGTTACCTCTGGTCCTGCGGCTACTAATACCGTTACCGGTATTGCTAATGCCTATATGGATTCTGTGCCTATAGTGGTTTTTACGGGTCAGGTACCTACGAATCTGGTAGGAAATGATGCCTTTCAAGAAGCGGATACTACAGGTATAACTCGCTCTTGCACCAAGCATAATTTTTTAGTAAAGCATGTAGAGGAATTAGCAGAAACGGTAAAAAAGGCATTTCATATTGCTTTAACTGGCAGACCTGGTCCGGTATTGATAGATTTACCAAAGGATGTTCAAACAAATGAGACAGAATTTAAATATCCTGAGTCTGTATTTATTCCTGGTTATAATCCTACTTATCATGGTAATCCCAGACAGATAAAGAAAGTGGCTCAGGTAATTGCCAAAGCGAAGAAACCGCTTCTGTATGTAGGCGGAGGGACGATAATCTCAGGAGCTCATGAAGAGGTTTATAAGTTGGCTAAGAAATTATCTATTCCTGTATTTACTACCTTGATGGGTATTGGTGCGTTTCCTGAAACGGACGAGCTTTCTCTGGGTATGGCTGGTATGCATGGAACATACCGGGCAAACATGGCTATTCAACATTGTGATTTGCTTATTTCTATTGGAGCAAGATTTGATGATAGAGTTACAGGAAAGCTTTCTGACTTTGCTCCCCATGCGTCCATCGTGCATATTGATATAGATCCTACATCTATCAGTAAAAATGTGAAAGTAGATTATCCTATTGTGGGTGATGTGAAACTTGTTTTACAAGAGATGTTACCCATTTTTGATACATACAAAGATAAAGATTGGAAGGAAATGAGAAAACCATGGTTAGAAATGATAGAAGACTGGAAGAATGAACATAAGCTTGCATATGTGCGTGATGAGAAAACAATAAAACCTCAGTATGTTCTTGAAAAACTCTGTCAATTAACAAAAGACATTTGTCCTATTATTGTTTCTGATGTGGGTCAGCATCAGATGTGGGTGACTCAATTTTATACATTTACTAAACCCCGGACCCACCTAAGCGCTGGTGGTTTAGGTCCTATGGGTTTTGGTTTTCCTGCTGCAGTAGGTGCACAGGTAGGGAATCCGGATAGGATGATAATAAATGTGACAGGAGATGGGAGCTTTCAGATGAGCATGCAGGAATTGGCTACTATTGTGGAGTTTAATTTACCTGTAAAGGTATTGATATTAAACAATGGTTTTTTGGGCATGGTTAGACAGTGGCAACAATTGTTCTTTGGCAGGAGGTATTCAGGAACGGATATTTCTGTGCAGCCGGACTTTGTGAAGTTGGTTCAGAGTTATGGTATTGAGGCTTTTCGTCTTGAGGAAGAAAAAGATGTGGAAGAAGGATTGAAAAAGCTGATAAGTTGTGAGAAGGCTTGCGTTGTGGATGTGCGTGTTTCACCTGAGGAAAATGTTTATCCCATGGTGCCGGCAGGAGCACCTATCTCTCGTATGTTGTTGGTTTAAATTATGGAATATATTGTATCTTTGTTAGTGGAAAATAAGGCTGGTGTTTTGGCTCGGATTGTCAATCTCTTCAGTGGTCGGGGTTACAATATAGAGATGTTGAATGTAGCTCCCACTATAGATCCAATGTTATCTCGGATGACGATTGTCACTGGTGGTGATGAAAGTGTGTTGGAGCAAATCAACAAACAGTTGAATAAGTTAATAGATGTGATAAAAGTTATAGAGTATCGAAACAAAGCATTTGTAGATAGGGAGATGGTGCTGGTCAAAATGCATGCCGATGCTAATACTAGAGCGGAAATCTTACGCATTGTGGATATATTCCGTGCTAAGGTAGTGGATGTTTCTCGCGATTCTTATACTATAGAGGTGACAGGAGATAGTGGTAAAATTAATGCAATTTTAAATCTATTAGAGCCTTTAGGAATAAAAGAATTAGCTCGTACTGGTAAGGTGGCGATGACAAGAGGAGGATAAAATGGCATTGAATGTTTACTATGACAGGGATGTAGATATTTCTCTTATTAGAGGGAAAAAAGTGGCGGTGATTGGTTATGGTAGTCAGGGTCATGCTCATGCCAATAATTTGAAGGATAGTGGAGTGGATGTTGTTGTAGGTTTGAGAAGATCAAGTAAGTCCTGGAACAAGGCGGAGAAAAAGGGATTGAGGGCAATGGATGTGCGTGATGCCGCTGAGTGGGCGAATGTAATTATGATGCTTACCCCAGATGAAGTGCAACCGAGTGTTTATGAAGAGAATATTAAATCTTATCTCAAAAAAGGGGATGTTATAGCCTTTGCACATGGCTTTAATATTTATTTTGGTCAGATTGTTCCTCCATCTTGTGTGAATGTAATGATGGTTGCTCCAAAAGGACCGGGGCATTTGGTACGCAAAGAATATGAGAAAGGAAGAGGTATACCCATGCTTATTGCAGTAGAACAGGATTTTTCCGGCAATACAAAGGAATTAGCTTTATCTTATGCCTCGGCTATTGGAGGAGGAAAAGCAGGCATTATTGAAACAACATTTAAGGATGAAACAGAGACGGATTTATTTGGTGAACAGGTTGTTCTATGTGGTGGAGTAACATCTTTAGTGAAGGCTGCCTTTGAAACGCTGGTGGAAGCAGGTTATCCGGAGGAAATGGCTTATTTTGAATGTTTCCATGAATTAAAGCTTATTGTGGATCTGTTGTATGAAGGCGGTATAAGTGAGATGCGTTATTCAATATCCAATACTGCTGAGTATGGAGATCTGACGAGAGGACCAAGAATAATCAATAGACAGACGAAAGAAAGAATGAAGGAGATATTAGAGGAAATTCAAAGTGGTCAATTTGCCAAAGAATGGATATTAGAGAATAAAGCAGGTAGGCCTATTTTTAATGCTTTAGTAAAAAAGGATGAGGAACATCCTATAGAAAGAGTGGGAAAACGCTTGCGTAGTTTGATGTTTTGGATCAGTGCCGGTAAGATTGTGGATAGAGATGAGGCTTGATGAGAACAAAGGAACACCATGCTTTTGCACTTGAAGGGATATTTATTGTTGTAATAGAATTTATAGTTTTTTTTGTCTTTTTGTCTTTTCATCTATATATAATTGCTGGAATTTTATTTATAACTATTTTGTTTACATTTTATTTTTTTCGCAATCCTAAAAGAATTATACCTTCTGATAGTAATTTAATAGTTGCTCCTGCTGATGGTGTGGTGGTGGATATATCTGAAGTGAAAGAGAGGCTTTTTTTAAAACGAGAGGTTTTGAAACTAAGCATCTTTATGTCTCTGTTTAATGCACATATAAATAGATTTCCTATAGAAGGAGAGGTTCTTGACATTCATTATAACAGTGGTAAGTTTTATCCAGCAAGTAGAGAAAAATCATCACTTTTAAATGAGCAGAATGGTGTTTTTATTAAGACTAAGAATGATAAAAGATTGGTTGTAGTTCAAATTGCAGGAATAATTGCCCGGCGTATTGTATGCTATGCAAAAAGGACTAATATTTTTAAGAAAGGTGAGATATTTGGATTAATTAGGTTTGGTTCAAGGGTGGATGTTTATATGCCTTTTCCTGTGAAGATAAATGTAAAATTAGGAGACAGGGTAAGAGCAGGAGAAACAATAATAGGTGTAATTGATGAATAAGAAAAATATTTATATTCTGCCGAATCTATTCACCACTGCAAATATTGTTACGGGTTTTTATTCTATGCTCCTTGCGTTAAAAGGTAATTTTGTTTTAGCAGGTTGGTTTATTGTTTTAGCTTTTATATTTGATAGTTTAGATGGAACTGTGGCTCGTCTTACTCACTCTCAGAGCAAGTTTGGTGTGGAGTATGATTCGTTGTGTGATCTTGTATCCTTTGGTGTGGCGCCAGCTTTTATTAGCTATATGTGGTATTTACACTTCTTGGATGGGTTTGGTATTTTTTTATGCATTGCTTATCTTTTAATGGGAGCATTGAGACTAGCGCGATTTAATGTTCAGAACAAGAAAAATAGTTTTATCGGTTTGCCCATTCCTGGGGCAGCGATGATGGTTATAAGTGCTATGCTCTTGTCCATCAATTTTAATTTGCATATCTTTAATGGTTCTCTTTTTGTTGTCTTGTTTATTGTTGTTTCTTTTCTTATGATAAGCAATATGAGATATAAGGGCCTAAAGCACATAAAAATAGATAAAATGTGGAAAATAATTTGGCCGATATCCCTTTTTACAGTTTTTTTATGGAAACCTTATATGGCGTTATTCTTTTTTTCCACAATTTATGTGTTTTTATGGCCTGTGATATATATGGTGGACATTAGCAAAAAGAAGTTGGTTAAAAGGAGAGAAAAATGGGAAATGGAAAAGTAATAATCTTTGATACCACCTTGAGGGATGGTGAACAATCTCCCGGGGCTAGTATGAATATAGAGGAAAAGCTGCTTATGGCAGAACAATTGGCAAAGTTAAAGGTGGACGTGATTGAGGCAGGGTTTGCTGTTTCATCACCTGGCGATTTTGAATCGGTGAATCAGGTAGCACAAAAGATAAAAGGTCCGGTTATTGCCAGTTTGGCAAGGACAATAAAAAATGATATTGAAAAAGCAGGAGAAGCATTAAAACCAGCAGAGAGAAGAAGAATTCATACTTTTATTGCCACCTCTCCCATTCATGTGAAGAGGAAATTGCATATGACATACGATCAGGTGATAGAGCAAGCGGTAGATGCTGTAAAGCTTGCTAAGGATTATACGGATGATATAGAGTTTTCTCCAGAAGACGCAACCAGGAGTGATTGGGAATATCTGTGTCGTATTCTGGAGGCGGTTATAAAGAATGGAGCAACAACGGTGAATATACCAGATACGGTAGGGTATACAGCACCCCAGGAATACTATGAGCTTATTAAATATCTTATGAATAATGTGCCTAATATTGATAAGGCGGTGGTAAGTCTTCATTGTCACAATGATTTAGGTATGGCTGTTGCAAATTCTCTTTCTGGCATCTTAGCTGGCGCCAGACAGGTAGAATGCACTATAAATGGAATAGGGGAAAGGGCAGGTAATGCTTCTTTGGAAGAGATAGTTATGGCTATAAAAACACGGAAAGATTTTTTTAAGGTTTATACAGATGTGAATATAAAGGAAATTTACAGAACGAGTAGATTACTTACCAAACTCACAGGTTTGACTGTGCAGAGAAACAAAGCTATTGTTGGCGAGAATGCTTTTGCCCATGAGGCAGGAATTCATCAAGATGGAATGATTAAGGAACGCATGACCTATGAAATTATGAAGCCGCAGGATATAGGAGTAAGTGAAAGTAGATTAGTTCTGGGTAAACATTCGGGCAGAAGAGGGTTAAAAAAGCGATTAAATGAATTGGGTTTTGATCTTTCATCAGAACAAGTTTCGCGGGTGTTTGAGAAATTTAAAGTTTTAGCAGATAAAAAGAAAGAGGTTTATGATGAAGATATTATTGCTCTAATGGATGAAGAGATATCACCTTCCCCTGATATTTATAAGTTAGAATCTTTACAGGTAATCAGTGGAACAACTACTATACCTACAGCAACAGTAGTTTTAAGTAAAGAGAAGGAAAAAATAAAAGAAGCGGCTTCAGGCAATGGTCCTATAGAGGCGACATATAAAGCTGTGGAAAGGATTGTTGGATTGAAAGGAAAACTTACATCTTACCGTATAAAGGCAATTACTGAGGGGAAAGATGCTTTAGGTGAGGTGTCTATAGAGGTGAAATTTCCTGACATAAAGAGGGAAATTTCTGGTCGAGGAATAGCAGTAGATGTTATTGAAGCCTCAGCCCGAGCATATATCAACGCCTTGAACAAGGCGTTGATATACAGAGGAAAAGATGAGTAGTAAGAGTCTATGTGTTATATGTGCGTGGAGACATGTTTGTAAAAAGAGATTTATTATTTCTTCTGAGGAATCTTTGCATTGTCCTGATTTTGTAGAAGATGTAACAATTAAAAAAGAGGAAGATAAAAAAGATGCAGGAAACAGAAAAAAGACTTCTTGATTTAGGCATAAATTTATGTAAAGGATTGGAAAAGGCAACTCTGCTTTTTTACTATCAGGATGTAGAATTGGAAAACATAAAGAAAATAGAGGCTAATGTTAAGAAGATTATTGTTCTAAGGGAAGATAAGGACGAAGATGTAGATTTAGAAAAACTAAGAGAAGCGGGGAATGTAATATTTGTTCCCTCTATGGATTTTACTCGTATAAATAAAATGAAATTAGCTTTAGTAATTTCGCTATCCTCAGGCTTGCTGGCAACAGATGAGATGGTTATTTGTCTTTCAGGAAGAAAAGAAGGACCAATAGATAGTTTATTTTGTATAGATATGGAAAGTGAGAATGAATTTCTCCTTTCTGTGGGAGATGTTAAATTTGGAGCAGATATAAAGGCAGAGGTCTTTGAGAAGGTTTTGTCTGTTGCTTTGGATTTAGCTATCATAGGTAGAGAAGGACGAGCGATAGGGACAATATTCATGTTGGGAGATGTGGAAAAGGTGATGAATTATTCCCGGCAGATGATATTTAACCCGTTTAAAGGTTATACTGAGGATGAAAGAAATATATTGGTAGGTGATCTTTCTGATGTATTAAAGGAGTATAGCTTATTGGATGGGGCAATAGTGATTACTGAGGAGGGTATAATTGCCTCAGCTGGGGTTTACCTTGCGCCTTCTACCACTGTAGTTGATTTGCCTAAGGGATTGGGGTCCAGGCATATAGCTGCGGCTTCTATGACTGCTTCAACAAATGCTGTGGCTATAGTTGTTTCTGCATCTACAGGTGATGTATCAATATTTAAAAAAGGGAAAATGGTCATGCGTATTGAGAGGTCTTCCTAAATGGTAGTTTTAGATGGAAAGGCGCTTTCACACAAAATAGTGGAAGATGTAAAAAAAGAGGTAACTGAATATAAAAAGAAAGGGGTTGTCCCTGGGCTGGCCATGATTTTAGTGGGTGATGATCCTGCCTCTTTGCTTTATGTGAATATGAAGACAAAGGCTTGTGAGCAGGTAGGGATATATTCCATAAATCATCGCTTACCAAAAGAAATAACAGAAGAAAAATTGTTATCAGTGATTAAAACCCTAAATAAGAATACTATGGTTCATGGCATTCTTATTCAACTTCCCCTACCTAAACATATAGATGAAAACAGGATAGTAGAAGAGATGGATCCTTTAAAGGATGTAGATGGGTTTCATCCTTATAATATGGGAAGGTTAGCCAGGGGAAATCCAGCCTTTACCTCTTGCACTGCTTTAGGTATTGTAAAACTTTTAGATGCTTATAATATAGAAATAAAAGGCAAGGATGTGCAAATTGTGGGTGCAGGTAACATAACGGGGAAACCGGTGGCTCTTTCATTGCTTAACAGAGGAGCTACGGTGCAGATATGTCATATTTTTACCAATAATCTTGAAGACAAAGTGAAAGTTGCAGATGTTGTAATTTCAGCAGTAGGTAAGGCTGGTTTTATAAAGGGAGATATGATTAAAGAAAAAGCGGTGGTAATAGATGTAGGCATTAAGAAAGTGGGTGATAGGGTGATAGGCGATGTGGATTTTGATAGTGTTTCTTTGAAAGCATCTTTTATCACTCCTGTTCCGGGGGGTGTGGGACCAATGACCATTGCCATGCTTCTTCACAATACATTAAAAGCTGTTTCTTTGAGCTTAAGCAGTTAGTTTCTTGCATATAAAAGTCTTAAGTATATAATTATAAAATGCAGTGTAGTGACATTGAAGAGAGAATAAGGGAGATTATTAAGCCGCTCGTTGAGGCGAAAAGGATTTCTATTTATGATGTTTTATTTTTAAAAAAAGGAAAAAGTGGAGTTTTGCGTATTTATATAGATAAGCCGGGTGGAGTAACTGTTGATGATTGTGCTAAGGTAAGCAGGGAGATTAATATGGTTTTAAATATAGAGGATTTTATTGATGAGCCTTATACATTGGAGGTTTCTTCTCCTGGGATAAACCGATTGCTTAGGACAGAAAAGCATTTTATACATAGCATAGGAGATAATATAAAAGTCCATACTAAAGAACCTATAGGAGGGCAGAGGAATTTCAGTGGATGTTTAGAGGATGTGGATGAGGGAGATATAATTATTCGTTCAAAAGATGAAGCTGTATATAGGATACCATTAACTGCGATAGAAAGAGCTCATCGAGTAGGTATTATTTAGGGGGATTGATGAAGGAGTTGTTTGAATTGGTAACGAGTGTTGCTAAGGAACGTGAGCTTTCCGTAGATGAACTTCTGAATGCTATAAAAGACGCAGTAAAATCTGCGGTAGAAAGAAAGTTTGGCGATGATGTTCCGATAGAGGTTGTGATAGATAAGGAGAAAAAATTGTTTCAGGTGTTTGTAGAGAAAAAGGTAGTAGTGCATCCCAAAAGGGTAGGCGAGATATCTTTAGCTGAGGCAAAAGATTATAAGGAAACTGCCCGTAGGGGAAGCAAGATAAAGGTGCCAGTTGACCCTAAAGAGTTGGGAAGAATAGCGGCCACAACAGCTGAAAATGTAATTCTTAAGATGTTTAGAGAAGTAGAGAAACGTTCAACATTTGAGGAATATGAGAAAAAGAAAGGAAAAATTATAACCGGAACAGTTTGGAGTGTCGATGTGTATGGCAACATAATTGTAGATTTTAAAAACACGATGGGGGTATTACCCCACAGGGAGCAATCGCCAGCGGATAAGTTTACCATTGGTGATGTTATAAAGGTGTATCTCTTAGATGTGAGGCAAGAGGCAAGAGGAGTAAAACTTATTCTTTCGCGGACCCACCCTGGATTTGTAAAGGAGTTGTTTGTTAGGGAGGTGCCGGAAGTAAGGGATGGTGTGGTGGATATAAAGGCTGTTGCCAGAGAACATGGACAGAGAACAAAAGTAGCTGTTTATACTAAGGATTCACATATTGACCCCGTGGGTACATGTGTGGGCTCTAGAGGTGTTCGCATAGCAGCTATTGTGAAAGAGTTAGGTGATGAAAAGATAGATGTGATAAAATGGTCACATAATACTTCTGTTTTGGTTGGAAATAGTATTTCTCCTGCTAAGGTCTTGGCAGTAGAGATAGATGAGGAAAATAAGAAAGCGGTGCTTGTTGTCTCTGATGAAGATTTTCCTATTGCTATTGGAAAAAAAGGAATAAATGCGAAACTTGCTGCCAGACTTACTGGTTATAATATAGATATTATAAAGAGTTCTGAGTGTGATTGGAAAGAAGAGGGTGAGGAGCAAGAAATAGTAAAGCAATTTTGTCAACTAAAGGGAATAGGAAAGAAAGTGGCGAAGGCGATTTACAGTGCTGGTTATGAAAGTATTGATGATTTAAAAAGAGCTGGACGAAAAGCTCTTTTTAATGTAAAAGGTTTGGGAAAGAAAAGATGCAATTTGATATGGAAGTATATTACTCAAGATGAGGAGACTTAGATGGAGAAGGTGAGAGTATACAATATTGCTCAAAGGCTCAATATAAAAAGTTCGGTTGTTGTAGATGCTTTAAAAAGAAGGGGAATAAAAGTAGCTAATCATTTTAGCACAGTGAAGAAAGAAGTTGCGGATAAATTTGTTGATGGATGGATGTCAAAAAAAACAAAGAAGATAAAACCTAAAATTATTAGACCTAAAGTTGCAACTAAGAAAGTGGAAGAGGGAAGAGAAGCGAGGCGGTTAGCTTACGAGCTGAGAAAAAAGGAACTTATTGAAAGAGCCACGCCGAGAAGATTTAAAGGGAAAAAGAAACATATCAAGAAAAGAAAAGCAGATGAGGAAAAGATTGTTAGAATTAGTGGTAATATAACAGTTTATGAATTTGCAGAAAAGATTGGCGTGGATGCATCAGAGATTTTATCTAAGTTGTTTCAGTTAGGTGTTATGTTGAGAAAGAATGATTTTATTGATGAAAGTGCGGCAAATATTATAGCTGAAGAATATGGATGGAAGTTAGAAAAAGAAAAAAAAGAAGAATTATTTCAAGAGCTTGTTAGTAAGCCGGACAAAGAAAGAGATCTAAAGGCATGTTCGCCGATAGTTACAGTAATGGGACATGTGGATCATGGCAAAACTACATTATTGGATACTATTAGAAAAACGAGAATTGCTCAGAACGAAGCAGGTAGTATTACACAGCATATTGGGGCATATATGGTCACAGTAGATAAACATAAAATTACCTTCTTAGATACACCAGGACATGAAGCATTCGCAGAAATGAGGGCTCATGGTGCAAAGATTACGGACATTGTTATTTTAGTGGTGGCAGCTGATGATGGAGTGATGCCTCAGACTAAAGAGGCTATAGACCATGCCAAAGCCGCTGGAGTGCCTATTGTTGTTGCTATAAATAAGATTGATAAGCCTAATGCTAATCCTGATAAAGTGAAAAAAGAGTTGGCAGATTATGGTGTTGTGCCTGAAGAGTGGGGCGGAGACAATCTGTTTACTAATATTTCGGCAAAGAAAAACATAGGCATTGAAAAGTTATTGGAAAATGTATTGTTGCAAGCAGATATTTTGGAGTTAAAGACGAATCCTAATAAGGAAGCTAAGGGTGTAGTTATAGAGGCGCTTTTAGATCCTGCTCAAGGACCGGTGGCTACTGTTTTAGTAAGAGAGGGAACTTTGAGAAGAGGAGATGTGTTCGTTGTTGGTTCAACCTATGGAAAAACAAGAGCTTTGATTAACGATGTAGGAAAGAGAATAAAAGAAGCAGGACCATCAGTGCCAGTGAGAGTTTTGGGGATTCATGATATGCCTTCGGCTGGTGACACATTTATTGTGGTTAAGAATGAGAAACTTGCGCGTCAGATTGCCCAGGAGCGTGCTTTAAGGAAAAAAGAATTAAAGCTTCCTCCGAAAGTGAGTTTGGAGAGATTGTTAACTCAACCACAAGAAGAAATAAAGGAATTGGCTATTATCATTAAGACTGATGTTTTTGGTTCCATTGAAGCTTTAAAGAATGCTATATCACACCTTTCTATAGATAAGGTAACGATAAATATTATTCATACTGGTACGGGAGCAATTAATAAGACAGATGTTAATTTGGCATCTGCCTCAAATGCTATAATTGTTGGCTTTAATACGAGACCTACAATGGAAGCAGCGAAGTTGGCTCAGGACCTAAAGGTTGATATACGCACCTATAAGGTAATCTATGATGTGATAGATGATATAAAAAAGGCACAGATAGGTATGCTTGCTCCTAAATTAGAGGAAGAGATGATAGGTCAGGCTGAAGTAAGAGAAGTGTTTTCTGCTCCTCGTATAGGAACGATAGCAGGTTGTTATGTGCAGGATGGTCATGTAATGAGGAATACACGGGTGCGGGTGATAAGAAATGATGTAGTTGTTTATGAAGGTGAGATTGCTTCTTTAAGAAGATTTAAGGAAGATGTATCTGATGTAGCAGCGGGCTATGAATGTGGAATAAAGATAAAAAACTTTAATGATGTAAAGATAAGAGATATTATAGAGATATACAGGATAAAAGAAGTTAAACCATGACTGTAGGAATATTGAATATTTCCTTAAGTATGAGGAATAGTTTTAATTTGAAGGATAAAAGACGTATTCTTAATGGTATTAAGGATAGTTTAAGAAATAGGTTTAATATCTCTATAGCCGTTGTAGATGATAATGAAAAATACAACTATGCTCGGCTCGGGATAGCTTGTGTTTCTCCCAATGTGCATTTTACAAGAGAGGTGCTGAGTCGTGTTTTGAACAATATAGAAGATAGATGGGATGTGGAAGTGGTAAATATAGAAAGGAGCATTTTATGAGAAGGCCGTGTAAAAGAAATATAAGAGTAGCTAAAGAGTTGCATCGGGCATTGGCAAAGACATTACTGTTTGATATGAGCGATGAGCGCCTGAGGTTTGTTACCATAACAAATGTAGATGTAAGTGGCGATTTAAAGCATGCTAAGGTTTATGTAAGTGTAGAGGGAGGCAATTTTAATCCTCAACAGGTAACCAGTTTTTTAACTCATGCATCTTCCATTATCGTGCAGGGAGTGAAGAAGAGAATCAAATTGAGATATATCCCTCATTTTTCTTTTATTTATGATAGCTCTATAGAAAATGGATTTCATATAGATAATATATTAAGAGATATAAGTAGTGAATAAAGAGTGGAAGAAGTTAGATGAGTTGATACAAAAACAAACATCATTTGCGGTTGTTTCTCATAAAAACCCTGACGGTGATGCTATTGGCTCAATTCTGGCTATGGGTAGGATATTGAGAAAGAAAGGCAAGGAAGTAGAAATATTTAATGCTACACCTATTCCAAGTAACTTTGCATTCTTGCCGGATGCAGATTTAATTAAACCGTTAAAAGAAACGGAGTGTGAGGTGTTGATTGCTCTGGATTGTGCGGATTTTCAGCGGACGGGTTTCAACGATTCGGTAAGAGAAAAGGTAGATGTAGTGGTAAATATAGACCATCATAGAACGAATGCATATTTCGGTGATATAAATATTGTTGACCCCGGTGCTGCCGCGGTAGGTTGTTTGTTGTGGCAATTTGTAAAGTATATAAAATTTCCAGTAGATAAGGATTTAGCTACTCAAATATATACAGCTATTCTTACGGATACTGGTTCATTTAGGTATCTTACCACGACCCCCAAAGTTTTGAGAACAGCAGCCGAGATATTAGAATGTGGTGTGAATCCATGGGATGTTGCATACAATGTTTATGAAGAGAGGCGCCTTAGCACATTAAAGTTGTTGGGTTTTGCTTTAAGCACCTTGAAGACTTATTGTGGTGGTAAACTTGTCATAATATATGTTACTCAAGGGATGTATAAAAAGACATCTACTCAAACCAAAAGTACAGAGGGTTTTGTAAACTATGCCAGAGCAGCAAGAGGTGGTGAAGTAGGAGTGCTTTTAAGAGAAGATGAACCTTCCCTTTTTAGAGTGAGTATCCGCTCCAAAGATAGAATAGATGTTTCTCGTATGGCTGAAATGTTTGGTGGGGGCGGACATAAAAATGCTGCAGGTTGTGAGATAAAGGGTAGCCTTAGTGAGGTAAGAGAAAAGATTATATGGGCATTTTCTAAGCTTGAGTGATGAATGGCATTCTTCTTATAGACAAAGAACAGGGACCTACATCGTTTGATGTTGTTTATACTGTAGCTAGAAAATTAAATGTCAAAAAAGTTGGACATGCCGGAACATTAGACCCTTTAGCTACTGGACTTTTAATCATTGGTGTAGGGAAAGCAACAAAAATTCTTACATTTCTTTCTCTTGGTTATAAGAAGTATGATGTATGTATGGTGTTGGGTGTATCTACCGATACCTATGATATTGAAGGAAAGATTTTACATCATAAAAAAATTAATATCTCAGAAGAAAAGATAAAAGAGGTGTTAAATAGTTTTGTGGGTGAAATTGAACAGGCTCCTCCACCTTTTTCGGCGGTAAAGTATAAAGGAAAAAAACTTTATGAATATGCACGAAGAGGAGAAAAGGTTTTTACATCTCCTAAAAAAATAAAGATATATAATATTTTTTTTCATTTTATGAAAGAAAATAAGGTATATTTCTCTGTAAGATGCTCTAAGGGAACATATATAAGAAGTTTAGTGAATGATATTGGTGAAAAACTTAAAACAGGCGCAACGGTGGAAAGTTTAAGGCGCACAGAGTCTTATCCATTTACAATAAAAGATGCGGTAAAATTTTCTCATTTAGATAAAAAAGTATCTTTAATTAGTATAGATAAAGCACTTTCTTTTTTGCCTTCTCTTCTCTTGAGGAAAGGATATAAAGATAAAATAAAGCATGGACAGAGAATCTCTCCTGATTTTTTTGTTCAAAAATTAGGCGGGAATGAATGGCAAGATAGTTTTCGGAAAGTGTGGCGTGTAGTAGATGAAAATAGTCATATTTATGCTCTTATTTACTATAATGGTAAGGAATTTTTAT
>CAZVDS010000018.1:0-14478 GCA_964626315.1 uncultured Desulfurellaceae bacterium | reverse complement strand
CAACCTTCCTCTTATACACTGAAATTACCTGATCCGCAAACTTTATACAGCTTTTACTTTCTCTTAAGGCTCCCGCAGGAAACAAGAGTCTGTCTGCAAATGGATTCTCTCCATCCAGTACCAGTATCTCATAGTTTTTCTTTACTTTTAAATATTGAAAAGAATCATCTAAGATTACATACTTAAAACCCATATCCTTAGCATATTCAATACCCTTTACTCTATCCTTGGCACTAATCACAGGAACATTAGTTCTACCTGCAATAAGTAATGCCTCATCGGAGACAAAAGGTGTATCAAAAAATACATCATCTCCATCAGAAACGAGAACAGGAACCTTTATCTTTCCTCCATACCCACTTACTATAACGCCTATTTTCTTACCTCTTTTCTTTAATACCTTGGCTATCTTTATAACAATAGGTGTTTTTCCTGCTCCGCCTAAGGTAATACTACCTACACCCACAATTTTAATGCCAGAGATCTCTTTCCTAAAAAAATTATTATACAAAATTCTACGCAAATATAATATTAACCCAAAAATAATAGAAAGAGGAAAAAACAAAGGATACAAAACCTTTTGAATCCTATTTATATGTACAATGTTCATCTATAAAACATCACCAATGAAAGAATTTATCCTTTCCATGTCTTGTTTGTCATTAACATAAATAGGTTCTAAAAATTTAACATCCACTTTACTAAAAGGTTTAGGAATAAAAAATTTATCCCAACTCTTAAGTTGCCATGCTCTCTTATATCTTACTCTTATAGGAATTATAGGCACTTTTGTCAAATAAGCCAATTCCACTACTCCCTTTTTCATCTGATGGTAAGGACCTTTCGGTCCATCTGGAGTAATAACAATATCGCAATTTTCCTCTTTTATTACTTTTATCATTCTCTTAAATGCCTGTCGAGGGTTTCTATGACTGGAGCCAGGAATATTGCCAATATCAAAAAAATGCATAATTTGAGCAGCTACTCTTCCATCACGATGAGTGCTGATAAGCGTCTTTATACATTTTCCCCTATAAAGGAATGGTGGAACAAACATATTTCCATGCCAAAATACATATATAACAGGAGAATGAATGTCTCCCCTGTTAAAACCCCAATTAACCTTTATTTGAAAAAATAAACGGTAAAATTTTAAGAGAAAATAAGCAAGAAAGGTCCACATCAAGAATAAAAAGAGTCATAGATAAGCTTAGCAGAAGATTTGGAAACGCCCACTTTTCCTAAAGAATTTTTTATCCCCAACAATCTATCTTTGAGACTGGTATATGCAGTATTGTTGGATAATATATGAATAACCAACTCTTCTACATATGAAGAAATCGCATTTTTTCCAATAAGTTCTGGTATAACTTTCTTCCCGGCTATAATATTGGGTAATCCAACACTTTTTATTCGATGAATAAACATTCTACCCAAAAGATAACTTAAACGAGATATTTTATATACGATAATCATAGGTAATCCAAATACAGCGCATTCTAAGGTAGCGGTGCCAGAAGCCACAATAGCTATCCTTGAGGAATCCATCATACGATATGTATTTTCCTCAACTTCTATAAATGGATATTTTTCTTTTATATTATTTATAAAATCTACATCCACATTCCCCCCTGTTGCCCACACAAATTTGAATTTAGGAAGCCTTTTCTTCAAGTCCTTCGCCGCATCGAATATAATAGGTAAATTGTAACCTATTTCGTCTTTTCTACTGCCTGGAAGCAATAGTACTATGTCTTTTTTGTCATAAATATTTATTTTTCCATCCAATATATCTAAGATAGGATGACCAAAGTAAAAAAGCTTCTCGTGATGAGGAAAATTTCTATAAAATGTGCGTTCAAAAGGGAAAACAGTAATAATCCTATCACAAAACTTTGTCATTGTCTTTACTCTATAGGATCTCCAGGCCCAAACCTGAGGAGCAACATAATAGACAACCTTTTTCTTCTTTTTATGAGCAAATCTTCCTATTTTGAAGTTAAATTCTGGAAAATCAATGAGAATCACTCCATCTACATCATCTATTGTTTTCTTTATCTTATTGTATATTTTAAACGCATTTTTAAGTTTTGGAACCGCCTCTTTTATTCCAATAACAGATATGTCATGATAATCAGCTAACAATTTAATCTTATCCTTAATAAGATGTGAACCTAATCCAATAAAGTCTATATCATCTATCTGTTTTAATTCTTTTATTAATAAAGAGGCGTATTTTTCTCCTGACGCCTCCCCGCATAACAACAGTAATTTTTTCATCTACAAAAACCACGCTTGGAAGATTGTATAAACTCCAAAATTCTCTTTATATGAGGGGATTCTTTTTTCTCCAGTTCTTTCATTATCTCCTTCAACGAAAGATGAGAATGAAAAATGACTTTATAGGCTTGTTTGATTATCTTTATATCTTCAGTCTTAAATCCGTGCCTGCGCAACCCCACAACATTTATACCATACGGTTTAGCTCTGTTGCCTACTACTAAAATATAAGGTAAAACATCTTGGGAAATACCACTTACACCGCCAATCATAGAATATGCACCAACCTTAACGAATTGATGAATAGCCACAAGTCCACCTATGCAGGCAAAATCCTCAATTACAATATGACCTGCTAACTGCACTACATTGGCCATAATTATATTGTTTCCAATTATACAGTCATGTGCAATATGGGCATAAGCCATAATAAAATTTCTGTTTCCAATACGAGTAACACCTCCACCATGCTTCGTTCCCCTATTAATCATGACAAATTCTCTGATAATATTATTATCACCAATAACAAGTTGTGTCTCTTTACCTTCAAATTTAATATCTTGAGGAATAGTACCCAATACAGTATGATGAAAAATATTACAGTTTTTCCCAATAGTTGTATAATCTTCTATTATTACATTATTACCAATCTTTGTATTATCTCCTATGCATACTTTTTTTCCTATACAGCTATAAGGTCCAATCTCTACATCTTTTCCAATATTTGCCTCTTTATTTACTATTGCTGTGGGATGAATCATTTAAACTACCTGAGCCATCATAATCGCTTCTGCCACAACACTCTCTTCAACAAATGCTTTTCCTTCAAGTTTCCAAATATTTCCTCTTCTTCTTATTACATTTACCTTCAATTTTAAGCTATCTCCGGGTATCACAGGTTTTCTGAATTTTGCCCTTTCTATCCCCATAAAATACACCACTCTATCACTTGTTGATTCTTTTTCACCTAAAGACAAAAAACACAAAACACCACCTGCTTGAGCCATAGCCTCTACAATCAAAACGCCAGGCATAACCGCCTTATGAGGAAAATGACCAACAAAAAATGGTTCATTGTAGGTCACATTCTTAATAGCAGTAATAGAAAAACTCTTTTCCGCATCTATAATTCTATCAATGAGTAAAAACGGTGAGCGATGAGGTAAAATGCGTTTAATTTCTTCTATATCCATCATTTTAGTTTCTCCTCTATCTTTTCTAATCTTCGCTCTACGAGTTTCATCTTCTCATAAAATTGTTGTAGTTTATTAATCATCGCCATATTCTTTAATGATTTTCTATGTTCTATTGCTGGTATGCCAGAATATATACCTTTTTTTCTAATATCTCCCGGGACACCAGCCTTCGCACCAACAACAACATCATCAGCAATCCTTATATGTCCAACCACGCCTACCTGACCGGCTAAAATCACATTCTTTCCTATCTTTGTACTACCTGCAATACCTACTTGAGCTACTATTACACTATTTTCTCCTATTTCCACATTGTGAGCAATCTGAACCAGATTGTCTATCTTAGTGCCTTTTTTTATTATTGTTTCATCAAATGTTGCTCTGTCTATAGTGGTATTTGCTCCAATTTCTACATCATCTTCTATAATTACCTTACCTACCTGAATAATCTTTTTTCTTGAGCCATCTCCTCTTTCTGCATATCCAAATCCATCACTACCAATTACAACCCCATCCTGCAAGATTACTCTGTTACCTATTTTTGTACCTTCTCTTAAAACCACATGCGAATAAATAAGACAGTTCTCTCCTATATCCACATCAGAACCAATATATGTAAAAGGAAAAATCTGTGTTCCCTTGTCAATATGAACATTCTTAGAAACATAAACGAATGGAGCTATGCCCACATCCTCATCACATTCAACACTACTGTCCACAAATGCCATTTCGCTTATTCCTCTAAAATGCACTTTCGGAGGATAAAATAATGGTAAAGCTTCAGCTAAAGAAATTTGGATATTAGGAGAAAGAAGAAAAGTCTTGTTTGAAAAATGAGAGTAATTAAAATCCTCAGGAACAAGAACAACCCTGGCTTGAGTTGAAGTTAAGTCTTTAACATACTTTTTATCCAATAGAAAAGTTAAATCATCTTCTTTTGCTGAACTTAAAGAAGAGACACTCTTAATCTCTATTTCAGCATCTCCTATAAATTTAATCTGTAAAGCTTTAACTAAATCTTTTACTTTCATCTCTTTTTTTGTGTAGCCTTATTGTATTTTTTTACAACTTCATCCGTTAAATCCATGGTAGGCTTAAAATAGATTATTCCGCTATGTGCTTCTATTACCAAATCTATCTTTTTCTGTTCCGCTATCTTTTTAATCGTATCTATAAGACCTTTTAAAATATTATTTTGATACTCGCTAGTTTTAGCAGAAACTTCTTCCTGAGCCTTCCCTATAAAATTTTGTAATTCCTTAACCTTTGTTTCATACATTGCTTCTTTTTTACTTCTTTCACTTTCTTTTAAATCTTTCTTGGAAAGCTCCTTACGCAATTTCTCCAACTCTGCTTTTTTCCTTTCAATAATTTCCTTTTTTACTTGCATTGTCTTCTCTAAAATCTGCTTTGCTGACTTTCCCGCTTCGCATTCATTCAATGCTTTTTGCACATCAACCACACTCACATTTAATGAAAAGGCAGTTCCAGTAAAGAAAAACAACAAAACAAGAACAAACAAAAACCTTTTCATAAAAATCTCTGGAAAACCAGAGATTTTCCCATCAATTCGTAGAATTGTCATAAAAAAATTGGGATTTTTTTTACGGCTCAAATCTATGATTTGTATCATAAAAAACCTCCTTCAAAACACCATTCCCATTGTAAAATGCCATATAGAACTCTTTTCATCCCCTTTAGGAGAAAGATTTCTACCCCATTCTATTCTCATCGGTCCTAAAGGAGAAATCCACCTCAAGCCCAGTCCTGCTCCTTTTCTTAAACCAGATAGACTTTCTGTCATTCTCCAACAATTACCCATATCGTAAAAAGCTACACCATAAAAATTCAACTCAGTCAATATAGGAAAGATCAATTCAGAATTAAATACAACCTCTTTTTCACCCCCAATATAGTTTCCTTCCTCATCTTTTGGAGAAATTTTCCCATAACTAAATCCCCTTATACTGTCTATACCCCCCAAAAAGAATTTATCTTGAATGGGAACGTGCTTACCAGAGATGCCCGTTGCATATCCTATCTCCCCTCTTAGATGAGCTATAAGCGAAGATGAAAATAACTTATGATAAATAGAGTGGAAAGCGACAGTCTTTGCATATCTCTCTGTTCCTCCTAACCCTGCAATATGCACAGAAACATTTGAGAGAGCGCCAGTGGTGGGAAAAACACTGCTATCTAATGTATCTCTTTCTACAAAAGGACTAATGTAACTTTCTATATGTTTTCCCTCTTGATCCTCTAAATATTTACTGGGGTTTGTTTCTGTTATATCTATCTTTTCAAAAGAAAGTCCATAGGTAGAACCTATCTTCAATGTATCATCCAGAAACCTTTTAGCAAGAGTTACTTTGCCTCCATAGGAGTGTTCATCATAACTTATATATTCATACTTTGAATTGTACAATGCTGTAGAAAGAGAGATGGGTTTGTTGAATAGCCAAGGCTGAGTTACCGTAAGATCGAACAATGAGGTTCTGGAACCTACATGTCCACTAAACGAAGTATACAAACCTGTTCCTAAAAGATTCCTTTCCATTATACTACCCATTACACTGAATTTATCAAAAGTGCCATAACCCACTCCAACATTAAAGGAACCAGTGTGTTTCTCCTTCACTGTCACCCGTGTATTGAGTTTGTCCTTTTTATCCACTCGCTTTGTAGTGATGGTTACTTCTTTAAAATAATCTGTTTTATATAATTTTCTTCTGCTGTCTCTAATATACTTAGAATTGTAAAGATCCCCCTCTTTTAACTTCAATACTCTTCTAATCACATTATCCCTCGTTTTCTCATTACCCACAATCTCTATTCTATTTATATAAACCTTGTGTTTCTTGTCTATAATAAATGTAACATCAATCATTTTATTCTTTTTATCTAAATGAATAACGGGCTTTACATCACAGAATGCATATCCCTTTTGCCCATAAAGATCCACCAACTTTTCTATAGCTTGTCTTAAAGCAACTCCATTAAAAAATTTACCTTGTTTTAACTTTATCTTCTTCTTTAAAAATTTAACATCATAAGGTTCTTCGTTCTTAAATTTTACACTATTTAAAACATATCTTTCTCCTTCTTGTATTGATATGTCTATATTTATGCAAGAACGGGAAATATCAACCGTTACTATAGGATCTTTTATATCTACCTCAGCATACCCTTGTTTTAGATAAACATCTCTCACTGCTTCTTTATCCATTAAAACTGCATCTTCATTAAACCTACCAGTATAAAACCAAGGTAAAAATGTAAGAATATATGGACCATGCTTTTTGTGGGTTATCATTGCCTTTTCAATAACACTTGCTTTTATATGTTCATTGCCAATTATATTTATATTTCTTACTACTATTTTCTTACTCTCATGAATGGTATATTCAATATCCACTCTATTTTTAGGAACAGGCTTAACAGAATAAGAAATTTCTGTAAGATATCTACCCTTTCTTGTATATAATGCTTTCATCTTCTCTATACTATCTACTATTAAATCTACTGTAAGTATTCGATAAGGTTTTGTTTCACAATTCTCAAGTAGTTCTTTGTCTTTAAATTTTTTATTTCCAACGAAGGTAACAAACCTTACGGATGGTTTTTCCCTCAATATAAAGGTAACACATCTCCCACCTTCTATATCCTTAACATCTGCTTTTACATCATCATAAAAACCTAAGCTGTATATATGACGAATGTCTCTGTCTACTGTATTTATATTATATTTTCTTCCTACTTTTGTTTTTATAACATCCATCACAGTAAGCTTATCTGTTCTTACCAATCCTTCAATGTCTACTCTAACTACATCCTGGGCAAACACCTTAATAGAAAAGAAGAAAAAGACAAAAATAAACAATAATTTAAGTCTCATGTAACTTACCTCCACGAAGGTAAAATGAGTGATGGCATTTTTTTAATAGGTTTTCATCATGAGAAGATACGACAAATGTTTGTTTATAAGACTCATTAATAGTTTTAATCAAATCAAATATCTCTTCAGCTGTTTTCTCATCTAAACTTGCCGTAGGCTCATCTGCTATAATCAACTGAGGTTCGTTTATTAAAGCCCGTGCTAAAACAACCCTTTGTTTCTCCCCCTCTGAAAGCATATAGCTTCTTCTATTAAAAAGACTTTCTTTTAAGTCCATACTTCTTAAAATTTGCTTCGCCTTCTTTTCTCTATTTTTCAACTTTGCAATAAAAGTTGGCATCAATACATTTTCTAACACACTAAACTCAGGAAGTAAAGAAGGAAACTGAAAAACAAAACCTATCTCTCTATTTCTTAAAACTGCAATATCTCTTTCATTAAAAAAAAAGGGATTTTTTAATCCTAAAAATATAAGCTCTCCTTCATCCGGCTTATCCATCAATCCTAAAATATGAAGTAAGGTGCTCTTTCCGGAACCAGAAACACCGAGTATAGATATTATTTCTCCTTTGCACACTTTTAAATTTACACCTTTTAGAACCTCTATTCTTTTTCCTCCATTACTAAAAGAACGCTTTATGTCGTAAGCCTCAATTAAAGAATTCACTTTAAAATCTCTATTACATTGAATTTGGAAGCTTTGTGTGCCGGATAAAGCGAAACAAAAACAGAAAGAAAAAGAGTAAGCAACGAAATAATAATCACATCTATTATATGAATATCTACAGGTAAAGTAGTTATATAATACACATCAGAAGGCAAGGTTATAAAATGATATTTTTTTAATAGGAAACAAATAATAAAACTCAATATATTGCCAAATATTACACCACTCAATCCCAAGACAAAACCTTGAATAACAAATATTTTTTTTATAACAGCTGATGTTGCTCCCATAGAAACCAGCACTGCAATATTTCTCACCTTGCTCATTACGGACATAGTTAAGCTACTTAAAATATTTAAAATAGCAACCAAAATAATCAAAGAAAGAATGATAAACATAGTCGTTTTCTCTAACTTTAAAGCGAAAAAAAAATTCCTATTCATATCTATCCAACTACGAGCATAGAGTGGATAAGGAAGCTTTAAAAGCATATCTTCCACCACATTTTTTGCTTTAAAAGGATTCTTTAAGTAAATACCTAATCCCGTAATCATTCCTTTTATATTCAAGATTTCCTGCATTGTGTTAAGAGGAATAAACATCATAGATGCATCATACTCGTACATACCAGAAGAAAAAGTGCCATCAATCTTTCCTTCCCAATACATAGGCATAGAACCTAATGCCGTTTTCTTCATTAAGGGGAAAATTAGTCTTATTTTATCTCCCACACCTATGCCTAAAATCTTGGCTAATTCTTTACCAATAATTATACCTTCTGTTTCGTTGGAAAAATATCTTTTCACTGGTGCATCTTTAAAGTCAATCCCTCTAATTAATGCACCCACACTTACTCTGCCTGACGATACAATACATTGGGAAAGTAAAAAAGGTGAAGACCTATAACCTATCTTTATGTCCTTTATATTATTTTCATCAAAAAAATGAGTATAACTCATCACCACTACATGAGGATTAACACCCAATATCTTCTCTACTAAGGTAGAATTAAAACCATTCATCACAGACAGAACAACAATCAACGCAGCAACTCCTACTGTAATTCCCACAATGGAAAAAAAAGAAGTAAGAGAAATAAATTTCCCCTTCTTACTTTTAAGGTATCTAAAAGCAATGAATTTCTCTACCAATAATCCGCCCTTTACTTTACAAGAACAAGGTCAAACACCTGTGACATATCCTCTACATAATGAAATTTTACCTTTTCTATAATCTCTTTAGAAACCTCTTCTACTTCCTTTTTATTCAAAGAAGGCACAATCACCTCCTTAATGCCTGCTCGCAGTGCAGCTAATGATTTTTCTTTAATTCCTCCTACCGGTAATATTCTTCCGGTTAAAGTAAGTTCTCCCGTCATAGCAATATCATTCCGCACTGGTTTATTAGACAAAGATGAAATAATCGCCACGGCCATCGCTGTCCCTGCAGATGGACCATCCTTTGGCGTAGCACCTTCCGGAATATGAATATGAAGATCTATCTTCTGATAAAAATCATCTTTTAAACCCAGGTCCTTATAGTGTTCCCGAGCATAAGTTACCGCTGCTTGAGCAGATTCCTTTATCACATTTCCTAAGGAGCCTGTAAGTGTAAGTTTTCCAGAACCTTTAGCTTTTACCACCTCAATAAACAAAATACTTCCACCTACCGGCGTCCAAGCTAATCCTGTAGCAACACCTATATAATTTTTATCTAACTTTTCCTCTGTAAAATATTTAGGTGCACCTAAATATTTATCTACATTTTTTGTTGTTATACGAAATATTTTACTCTTCGTGCCTTTCTCAGCTATACGGCGGGCAATCTTTCTTAAAATCGAATCTACCTCTTTTTCCATATTTCTAACGCCTGCTTCCCGTGTATAGTCTTCAATAATCTTCCTTACACCATTATTCATAAAAATAACATTATATTTCTCCAAACCATTGTTCTTAATCTCTTTAGGTACGATATATCGTTTGGCAATCTTTATCTTCTCCTCCACCGTATAACCGGGTATCTTTATAACCTCCATTCTATCTAAGAGAGGAGGCGGAATATTATCTGTAGTATTAGCAGTAGTAATAAAAAATACTTTAGACAAATCAAAAACTACACCCAAGTAATGGTCCTCAAATTCGTAATTTTGCTCAGGGTCAAGCACTTCCAATAAAGCAGAGGCAGGGTCTCCTCTAAAATCTGTTCCCAGTTTGTCTACTTCGTCCAACACAAACACAGGATTGTTCGTCCCTGCTTGTTTTATCCCCTGAATTATTCTTCCAGGTAGTGCTCCTACATAGGTCCTCCTATGCCCTCTTATCTCTGCTTCATCCCGCATTCCTCCTAAGGATATCCTCGCCAACTTCCTGCCCATGGCTCGAGCAATGGATTTAGCCAATGATGTTTTACCTACACCAGGCGGTCCCACAAAACACAAGATAGGACCTTTTGTTTCTCTTCTCAATTTTCTTACAGAGAGATACTCTAAAATTCTATCTTTTGCTTCTTTTAAATTATAATGATCTTCATCCAATACCTTTGCCACTTCTTTGATATTTAAATGATCCTTTGTAGATTCACTCCAAGGCATAGAAACCATCCAATCCAGATATGTCCTTACCACTGTAGCTTCAGCACTGTCAGGATGCATCTTTGCTAACCTTGACAATTGTTTTTCCGCTTCTTTCTTAGCAAGTTTAGGCATCTTGGCCTTAGTAATCTTTTCTTTGAGTTCCTCTATCTCATCAACGCCTGCTTTCTCTTCGCCTAATTCCCTTTTAATCGCCTTAAGTTGTTCTCTTAAAAAATATTCCTTCTGCGTTTTTGAGATTTCTCCCTTTGCCCTATTCTGAATCTTATCCCTCACTGCTAAAAGTTGAAGTTCTTTATCCAAATAAGCATTTAATCTAAACAATCTATTCCTTAAGGATGTAGTCTCCAAAACTTCTTGGGCAACTTTAGTTCTCAAGTGAATATTAGAAGCCACAACATCGGCAAATTTATCTGGTTCATCAATATTATTCACAACAGCAACCAGATCAGCAGGGATATTCTTATCCAATGTAGCAAGTTTATCCAACTGAGTTCTTATACTTTTCATTAAGGCTTCAATTTCTATTTGTTCTGCCTGGTCCTTTACAGCTTTCTCTTTTATTACTTCTATGCCTACCTCCATAAAAGGCTTTTGTTGTTTGAATTCTACAATCTTCGCTTTAGATAGACCCTGCACTAATATTTTCGCTCTTCCATCGGGAAGTTTTAACATTCTTAACACAAGAGATACTGATCCCACTTTATAAATATTTTCTGCTTCCGGTTCGTTATCCTCTGGTCTTTTCTGTGCAACAAGCATAAGCAACCTATCCTTAGAAAGTGCCTCATCTATTGCCTTTATAGAAAAATCCCTTCCTACAAAAAGTGGCGTAATCATATATGGAAATATAACTACATCTCTTAACGGAAGAGCCGGAAGCACATCTGGAATATTGATTTCTTCATCTTTTAATTCCATACTCAACCTCTCTTTTCACAAATCACAGTTAATACACCATTTTTATATATAGACCTTATTTTATTCCCATCAACTGCTACTGGAAGCAATACTACTCGTTTAAACTCACCAAACACCCTTTCTGCTCTCATATATTCCACACCTCTCTCTGAAATAACTCTCTTTTTTATGCCATAAATAACAATTTTATCACCTGCATATACCACATGAATATCCCTTAATTCAACTCCTGGTATCTCTACTTCTATATATAATTCATTGCCCTTTCCAAATATATCAATAAGTGGCTCATCTAATTCCCACAATCCTCCATTTAACCTTTCTCTTACAATTCCCAATATCTCTTTCTTTGAAATAAAGCTTATCATTTTTCTATTTTATCCTTTATCTCTTCAATAAATTTACTATTTGGATACCTCTTTTTCAATTCAGTTAAAAAACGCTGGGCTTCCTCTTGTTTCTTTAGATAATAACAACTCATTGTTAAAAGATATAACATATCATCTGTAAAGTTCAAATCTGAAAAGTGATTAGACATAAATGTAAGTCTATTTAATGCCGCTCTATAATCCTTTAAACGAAAATAAAATCTACTGACAAATAATTCATGCTTGTAAATTTCATCTACGCACTGCATGATATAAGTATCAGCCTGGTGGGCAAATGGACTTGAAGGATAATCCTTTTTTAGGGCTATAAATGCCTCCAATGCTTTAATGGTAGGTGTTTGATCTCTATCATAGGAATTTCTACACCTCCAAAAAGAGGTAGCAATCCTGTATTGCGCATATACTGCATCGGAAGAATGAGGATAATATTTTATAAATCTTTCATAAGCTTTGCGGGCTAATATGTAATTGTCTTTAACAAAATAAACATCGCCCAACTTTAGATAAGCCTTTTTGGCATAAGCACTGCCCGGATGCTGCTCTCCTACCATGCGTAAATCATGTTCCGCTTTTTCATAATCATGATTTATGTAAGCTTGTATACCACTATTATACCATTCAAATGCACTTTTCTCCGGCTCTTCCGGCATTATCTTCTGGTTCGTTGCACAACCGGCCAAAAGAAATAAAACAAAAAAAATCATCAACTTCTTTATCAATTATAACCTCCAATACAAAAAATCTTCTTTTTGAATATCTTCATTTTTATTAAACATACCTTTTATATCAATAAACAATGGCTTGTTTACCCTGCAACATTTTTTCAATTTTTCTATATCAAGATGCATATAAGATTCATGCTTTACACATATACAAAATCCATCCAACTCATCAAAATCATCAAAACAACAAAGATGACGATGAAAAATATCATAAACTTCTTTTTTATCGGCTAAAGGATCATGTAAATAAACCTCTACACCATAAGAAGAAAGCTCCTCTACTAAATTATAAACCTGTGTATTACGTAAATCTGGCACATTTTCTTTAAAGGTAAGTCCAAGAATAGCCAACCTTGCTTTATTAACAGGAATATTTTGTTTAATAAGCAATTTTACTATATTACTAACAATAAAATTAAACATATAATCATTAACTCTTCTGCCTGCTAAGATCACCTCAGGATGATAACCTACTTCCTCTGCTCTATAAGTGAGATAATAAGGGTCAATCCCTATGCAATGTCCACCCACTAAACCTGGTGAAAATTTTAAAAAGTTCCATTTTGTTGAAGCTGCTTCTAATACCTCCTTTGTATCTAACCCTAATCTATGGAATATGATAGAAAGTTCATTCATTAAAGCTATATTCAGATCTCTTTGTGTGTTTTCTATAACCTTTGCCGCTTCCGCCACCTCTATAGAAGAAGTCTTATGCACTCCTGCTTTTACCACACTTTTATACAGAGAAGCAACTACATCCAATGTTTCTTTATCTTCTGCTGATACTATTTTTACAATATTAGAAAAACGGTGTTCTTTGTCGCCAGGATTTATCCTCTCCGGAGAATAAGCTATCTTAAAGTTGCTGCCTTTTGAGGCTTGTTCAATTATAGGTTTACATATAAGATTTGTCACTCCAGGATAAACAGTAGATTCATAAACAATAATCGCTCCTTTTTTTATATTTTCTCCTACAATTCTACTTGCCTGTTTTAAAGGTTCAAGATTGGGAATATTGTGATTATCTATAGGTGTAGGAACAGCAACAACAACCACATCACATCTCTTTAAAAAACGGGCATCAGAGGTAAAAATCACAGATGTATCTTTTAATTCTTCATTTACCTCTCCCGTTTTATCTATACCCTTTTTTAATTCCTTTATCCTGTCTTCGTTTATGTCAAAACCTAAACACTCGTATTTCTTTCCAAATTCTATAGCGATAGGTAATCCTACATACCCCAAACCTACAACACCTACTACCATTCACACTTCCTTGAAATAGATATCCTCAATAATATTTTTCCTATATAAACGATTGATCTTTTCTATTATTTTATCCTTTATAAGTGAGAGTTCCATTGCCCAAGCGCTGGATTTTACTGTTACTCGCAATATTTTATTCTTTATACCTACAACTTGAGTATTTTTATATACAATATCGCCTACTATCTCTTTCCAATTTTCCTTAATATATACTCCATAATCCGATGTTTCACATCGCCAGTCCTTTAAAATCTCTGTTAGAACATCACCTATTTTTTTCATATCTTAAATGGTGTACCTGGGGGGATTTGAACCCCCAACCTCAAGATCCGGAGTCTTGCGCTCTATCCCTTGAGCTACAGGTACTCGTTTAAATACTATGCATCAAAGACTTAACTAAGTCAAGCAAACGACTTTGTCGTTTGCTTGCAAACGCTGGATGGGTTTGTCAAGACATAAATCTCAAAGAGATTTAAGCTTGCAACTCTCTGCGAGAGTTGTCAAGAGAAATGACTCCGTCATTTCCTTGCGAATATCTTTGATATTCGTCAA
>CAZVDS010000017.1:0-14843 GCA_964626315.1 uncultured Desulfurellaceae bacterium | reverse complement strand
CTGTAAGGGAAGGAGGAAAAACAGTAGGTGCGGGTGTAGTCACCAAGATTCTGGAGTGAGTATGAGAGAGATAATTCGTCTTGCCTGCGATGAGTGTAAGAGAATAAATTATACGACAAAGAAAAATAAAAAGGAAAAGAAAGAAAAATTGCAGTTAAAAAAGTTTTGTCCATTTTGCAGAAAACACACTATACATAAAGAGGTGAAGTAGGCCAGTAGCTCCAATTGGTAGAGCGGCGGTCTCCAAAACCGCATGTTGGGGGTTCGAGTCCTCCCTGGCCTGCCATTTAATTTTATGAATATTATAGAGAGGATAAAGAAATTTTTGTTAGAGGTTCGTAGCGAGTTAAAAAAGGTTGTTTGGCCCGAGAAGAGAAATCTTCTTTCAGCAACGGTGGCGGTTGTTATACTGATAATTATCATTACGGTGACTCTGAGTATATTGGATTATATTTTTTCAATGTTAATGGGAGTGCTTTTTAGATAATGGAAATGAAATGGTATGCTGTTCATACTCAGGTAGGTTTTGAGAAAAAGGTGAAAGAGAGTATAGAAAAAAAAGTTGAGTTGTTAGGCCTTAAAGATAAAGTGGAAAAAGTGCTTATTCCTATAGAAGAAGTTATTGAGATAAAAAAAAAGGGAAAAAAGGTGAAAGAGAGGCGTTTGTATCCCAGTTATGTATTTATAAAAACTCATCTTGACAATGAAGTTTTTAATGTCATAAAGAAGTTGGCTTATGTGACAGGATTTGTGGGAAGTAGAAAAGAACCTATTCCCTTGAGCGATGAAGATATAAGTTTGATTTTTGAAAAGTTAGAGAAAGCCAAGGAAGCTCCAAGACCAGCGGTTTCTTTTGAGCAGGGGGATAAGGTGAGGATTGCGGATGGTCCATTCACTGATTTTATAGGCACGGTGGAAGAAGTAAATTTGGATAAAGCACGGTTAAAAATAAAGGTAAGCATATTTGGTCGCTCTACACCTGTGGAATTAGATTATAATCAGGTAGATAAAATAGAGGAGTAAAAAGATGAAAGAAGAAGTTGTTGCTACTATAAAATTGCAGATACCAGCAGGAAAAGCGTCTCCGGCACCGCCTGTAGGTCCGGCGTTGGGTCAACATGGTATAAATATTATGGATTTTTGTAAGAAGTTTAATGAGCAAACAAAAAACAAAGGTGAGTATACCATTCCAGTAGTGATTAAGCTTTATAAGAACAGAAGTTTTTCTTTCATTACAAAGACGCCGCTCACATCTGAACTTATAATGAAGGCATTGAAAATAGAAAAGGGTTCTTCTATACCGAATAAACTTAAGGTGGGAAAGCTTTCAAAAGAAGATTTAAAAACTATTGCTCAAATGAAGTTATCGGATTTAAATACCAAAGATATAGAAAAGGCGATAAAAATCATTGCAGGCACTGCAGAGAATATGGGTGTTGAGGTAGAATTATGAAGAGAGGGAAAAAGTATATGCAGGCTTTAGAGAAATATGATCAACACAAAGAGTATTCATTAAAAGAAGGTATAAAAATATTAAAGGATATTGCTTATGCAAATTATGATGAGGCAATAGAGGTTTCTATGCGTTTAGGTGTTGATCCCAGACATGCTGACCAGTTAGTTAGGGGTGTGGTAATGCTGCCTCATGGTCAGGGTAAGTCAGTCAGGGTGTTGGTTTTTGCGAAAGGAG
This sequence comes from uncultured Desulfurellaceae bacterium, assembly GCA_964626315.1. Taxonomy (GTDB): domain Bacteria; phylum Campylobacterota_A; class Desulfurellia; order JAGGSF01; family JAGGSF01; genus CAZVDS01. Next base: position 13,153 of record CAZVDS010000017.1, on the reverse strand, counting down.
AGAAAGTTAAAGAGGCAGAAGAAATAGGAGCGGATTATGTTGGCGCAGAAGAAATGGCGGAAAAGGTAAAGAATGGATGGTTAGAGTTTGATAAAGTGGTTGCTACCCCAGATATGATGTCTGTAGTAGGAAAAATAGGGAAGATTTTGGGTCCGCGCGGACTGATGCCTAACCCAAAATTGGGGACAGTGACATTTGATGTGAAGGGGGCTGTGAAGAGGGCAAAAGCAGGAGAGATAGAATTCAAGGTGGATAAAACGGGTAACATGCATGTCTCAATTGGTAAGAAGTCTTTTGAAGAGGAAAAGATAAGGGAAAATGTAGCAATGTTTTACGATTCGGTGGTAAGAGCAAAGCCTAAGGCGGCAAAAGGAAAGTATATAGAGGCTTTTTATTTGAGCACAAGTCATTCCCCTTCTGTGAAAATTAATGTGGGAACAATTGAATAAGGAGGAAAAGTTGGAAAGGAGAAACATAGAAAGGAAAAAAGAAATGATAAAAAAGTTAAAAGAAGATATAAGTAAGTGGCAAATTGTGGTTCTTTCTGATTTTTCTGGTATGAATATAAATGAAATGGAAGATGTAAGAGGTGCATTAAAAGAAAATGGCTGCAGTTTTCATGTCATGGGAAATACAATCATAAAGAGGGCATTAAAAGATACGAAGTTTGAGCAGTTGGTAGATGAGATTTTAGGTCCCAATGTGGTAGCTTATACTAAAGATGATCCTGTTTCTCTAATTCAGGCATTGGTAAAAAAATCAAAAGTTCATAAAAATTTGAAGATTAAAACAGGAATAGTTGAAAAAAGATTACTTTCTCAGGATGAGATTAAGAGGATTTCTACTCTTCCACCAAGAGAGGTTCTTGCAGCTCAGCTATTTGCTGTGTTTAATGCACCTTTATCCAATTTTATAAGTGTCTCTAATGGTGTTTTGCTGAAGTTTATTTATGTTTTAAAAGCTTGTGAGGGAAAAAAAGGTTGAAAATTTAGGAGGTAATAAAAATGCCGGATGTTACAAAAGAAGATGTTGTTAAATTTATTGAGAACATGAGTGTTCTGGAGATGAGTGAGTTTGTTAAAGAGTTAGAGGAGCGTTTTGGAGTGAGTGCTCAACCAATGGTTGCTCAAGCAGCTCCTTCTCAGGCATCTGAAGAGGCAAAAGAAGAAGAAAAAACAGAGTTTGATGTAGTATTGAAAGAAATTGGACAAAAGAAGATTCAACTTATAAAAGCAGTGAGAGAGATTACGGGTTTGGGATTAAAAGAGGCAAAAGAGTTAGTAGATAAAACTCCTACTAAGGTGAAGCAACATCTCTCAAAAGAAGAAGCAGAATCCATTAAGGCTAAAATAGAAGAAGCTGGTGCTACAGTAGAAATTGAATAAATCTTTATATTTTATAAAGAGGGAAGAGAAATTAAACTCTCTTCCCTTGTTTGTTGTGTGTAGGTGAGGTAAATATATGGGGAGACCTTTGCTTTCTGGTCAGAGGTTGAGGCTTGATTTTTCAAAGATGCATAAGATTTTAACTGTTCCTGACCTTTTAGATCCGCAGTTGAGATCTTATCGTAATTTTTTGAGTGAAGAGCCTAATGCGGAGAAAAACTTAAGAAGGTTGTTTGAGGCGACCTTTCCCATTGAAGACATACACGGGCGGCTTATATTAGAATTTGTTAATTATGGAATTAGTTCTCCTAAACATAATCCTGATGAATGTAGGGCAAAAGGGCTTACTTATAGTAGTTCATTGTTTATAATTATAAGACTTACTGTTTGGAATTTGGATGAAGAAACGGGTAAAAAGCTTTCTCCGCGGGATGTAAAAGAGCAGAAGATATATTTGGGCGAGTTACCGTTGATGACAGAGATGGGAAGCTTCATTATAAATGGAGTGGAGAGGGTTATTGTTGGCCAATTGCATCGTTCACCCGGACCTGTATTTAAGAAACTTACTTCACCTTCTGCTGGAGGAAGAATTATTTATCATGGGCAGATTATCTCTGATATAGGTTCATGGGTTGAATTTGAGATAGATGTAAAAGATGTTATTTATGCTCGTATTGATAGGAGAAAAAAATTCCCTGCTACCATTCTTCTCAAAGCATTGGGATTTGAAGAGGAGAAAATACTTTCTCTGTTTTATTCTTCTGTAAGGGTAAGGGTAGATAATGGTGTATTTTTTGTAGAAGTTTCTGATAGAGCTTGTGGATTTAAAGTAAATAAAAATATTGAAAAAAATGGGGATATTGTTGTTTCAAAAAACGAAAAGATATCCTCTGATATAGTAAAGAAAGCGAAACAATACAATATAGAATGGTTTCCTATAGATAAAGAGGAAATATTGGGTCATTATTTAATTAAAAGTGTATTAAATGAGAAAAAAGAAATTATTTTAGATTATGGAGATATAATAACTCGTGATTACTTGGATGTTTTTGAATCCATGAAAAATGTGATTTTAGACTTACTCTCTACTGATTATAGCGATTACACTATAAGAAATACTTTGATTTTAGATAGAGAATTATTAACAAAGTTTAAATCAATTAAGGATATGTCGGAACAAGATGTGGCAAGAGTATATATTCATCATATATTGAGACCTGGTGAATCTGTAACAACTGAAAATGCCAAGGATTTCTTTAATATGCTGTTTTTTGATTCCAAGAGATATGATATTTCCTTAGAAGGGAGACTGAAATTAAATGAGACTTTTAATATAAATGTGCCAGAAAGTATTAGAGTATTAACGGTTGATGATTTCATTGGTATGTTCAGGTATTTAATCTTGCTAAAGAATGAAGTAGTTGTACCGGATGACAGAGACAGCCTTTCTAATAGAAGGGTGATTTTAGTGGGCGAACTGTTGTATGAACAAGTGAGGATAGGTCTTTTAAGGATGCAGAAACTCATAAAAGATAGGATGGTAATTAAGGATATTGCAGATGTAACTCCGTTTGACCTTATAAATGCAAAACCTGTGTCATCAGCAATTATGAGTTTTTTCTCCACTGGCCAGCTTTCCCAATTTTTGGATCAAACAAATATTTTATCGGAAATCAGTCACAAGAGAAGGTTATCGGCATTAGGTCCTGGAGGATTAACCCGAGAGAGAGCAGGATTTGAGGTAAGGGATGTTCATCCTTCTCATTATGGGAGGATTTGTCCAGTAGAAACACCAGAGGGGCCTAACATAGGGCTTATTACTTCTATGGCTACCTATGCGAGGGTGAATAAATATGGTTTTTTAGAGACCCCTTATAGAGAGGTAAAGAATGGGAAAGTTTTAGATGGGATAAAATATCTCATGGCATCTCAAGAGAAGGGATATATTATTGCTCAAGCAAATGTGCCTTTAAATCCTGATGGAACATTTAAGGACAAGCATGTTTCTGCTCGAAAGGATGATGAATTTGTTATGGTTAAAAGAGAAGAGGTTAACTTGATGGATGTTTCTCCAAATCAATTGGTAGGCGTAACTGCTTCTCTTATTCCTTTTCTTGAACATGATGATGCCAATCGTGCGCTTATGGGTTCAAATATGCAAAGACAAGCAGTGCCTTTGCTTAAACCTGAAGCACCGTTGGTGGGTACAGGGACGGAGAATATCGTAGCAAAGTATTCTCGTAGCACAATCGTTGCTAAAAGAGATGGTGAAGTGGTAAGAGTGGAAGCAGATAAGATATATATAAAATGCGAGGAACAAAAAAATCTTTATAGTTTGGATGAGTATTTTTTGAGAAGGTTTGAGAAATCTAACCAAAATGTGTGTTTTGATCAACACCCCATTGTAAATGTAGGGGATAAAGTAAAAAGAGGACAGGTCATTGCAGATGGGCCAACGATGGATAAAGGGGAATTAGCTTTAGGTAGAAACTTAATTGTGGCTTTCATTCCATGGTATGGGTATAATTACGAAGATGCGGTTGTTATTTCTCATCGAGCAGTTGAGGAGGACATTTATACTTCAGTTCATATAAAAGAATTTGATGTTTTTGTGAGAGATACCAAGCTAGGATTGGAGGAGATTACCGCTGATATTCCTAATGCCTCACAGGAAATGATAAGAAACTTAGATGAGAATGGTATTATAAGAGTAGGTTCTTATGTGAAACCAGGCGATATTCTTGTGGGTAAGATTACACCGAGAGTGGAAACCCATTATTCACCTGAAGAAAGATTGTTGAGAGCAATATTTGGTGAGAAAGCGAGAAATGTTGTTGATTCGTCTCTCAAGGTTCCTTCTGATGCAGAAGGGATAGTTATGGATGTGAAAGTATTAAGAAATAGACAAACAGAAAAAGGAAGTCGCTTTAAAGAGATAGAAAAGATAGATATAGAGAAAATAAATAAAGAGTTGAGGAGTAAACTAAATATTGTAAATAAGCTGTATGTGGATAGTTTAAAAGAACTTATTGTCCAAAATCCTTTGGAGAAGGATTTAATTATAAGAGGAAAAACAATAGGGAAAAAAGCTAAAAAAATATCAATAGAAAAACTTTCATCTCTGAGTATAAAAGAGTTGAAGAGTTTGTGTATTTCTAAGGAACTCAAGCAAAAAGCGCTTTCAATGGAGCGCCATTATAAAAAGATAAATAAAGATTTAAAACAATCTGCAGAGGTAAAGACAAAAGAAATAGGGAAAGAAAGCGAGTTACCTTCTGGGGTGGTAATGGCGGTAAAGGTTTATATAGCGACTAAGAGGAAACTTATGGTAGGAGATAAGATGGCTGGTAGACATGGTAATAAGGGAGTGTTATCTAAGATATTACCGGCTGAAGATTTGCCGTTTTTAGAAGATGGAACACCAGTGGATATTGTTCTTAATCCGTTGGGTGTACCTTCTCGAATGAATATCGGTCAGATATTAGAAGCGCATTTAGGTTTTATTTGTAAGGGTTTAGGTGAAAAACTTGATGTTTTGATTAAAAAAGGGAAAAGAGATGTTGTTAGAAATTTTCTAAATGAGATTTTTGAAGGGAACAAGAGCGAAACAGAAGTATTTGTAAATAGTCTTAATGATGAAGAATTGATAAAATTCGCTCAAGATTGGACAAATGGTGTGAAAGTAAGTGTGCCTGTTTTTGAGAGTGTAACTGAGGGTGAGCTTAAGGGTTTGATTGAGAAGAGTGGAATAAGTTTACTTAAAATGAAACTATATGATGGTATTACAGGGGAACCTTTTATTAATCCTGTATTTGTGGGTTATATGTATGTGATGAAACTTAATCATTTAGTAGAGGATAAGATACATGCCAGAAGTATAGGTCCGTATTCTTTGGTGACTCAGCAACCTCTGGGAGGAAAGGCGCAGTTTGGTGGTCAGAGATTTGGAGAAATGGAGGTATGGGCATTAGAAGGTTATGGTGCTGCATATACCTTGCAGGAGATGCTCACTATAAAATCAGACGATATTCTTGGTAGAAATAAGGCTTATGAATCTGCAGTGAAAGGAAGAGATGTTCCTTTAGGAGGCGTACCAGAGTCATTTAATGTGCTTGTTCAGGAGTTGAAATCCTTGTGTTTAGATGTGGAACTTTTAAAGAGTATTAGAGGTGGCTACTAATGGGGGAATTTGTTGTTTTAAAAGGCAAGCCGAAGTCTACTAAGGATTTTGATGCGATAAGGATAGGACTTGTTTCACCAGATAAGATAAGAGAGTGGAGTTATGGTGAAGTAAAGAGGGCAGAAACAATTAATTATAGAACATTCAAGCCAGAAAGAGATGGGCTCTTTTGTGCTCGTATATTTGGACCATTAAAAGATTATGAGTGTTTATGTGGTAAATATAAAAGGATGAAATATAAGGGTGTTGTATGTGAGAAGTGTGGCGTTGAAGTAACAGAAGCAAGAGTAAGAAGGGAAAGAATGGGACATATTGAGTTAGCTAGTCCTATCAGTCATATATGGTATTTAAGGAGTATCCCTAGCATAATGTCTTTATTCTTTGATGTTAAGTTAAAGGATTTAGAGCGGGTTATATATTATGAATCTTATATAGTTGTAAAGAGTACTATTCCTGATATTTCCGTGAAAAGAATTCTTTCAGAAAATGAGTACCGTGAAGCAAAAGAAACATACGGAAATAAATTTGTTGCAGAGATGGGTGCTTCAGCTATAAGAAAATTATGGGAAAAGATAGATATTGATGCATTGCATGAAGAACTTCGAGAGGCAGTCAAAACCACAACATTTATGGCAAAGAAGAAAAAAATGGCGAGAAGATTAAGAATAGTAGAAAAGTTTAAACGGACGGAAAGCAGACCGGAATGGATGATATTGAAGGTTTTACCAGTGTTACCTCCGGATTTACGTCCACTGGTTTCTTTGGAAAGCGGGCGATTTGCTTCTTCAGATCTAAATGACCTTTATAGGAGAGTAATTAATAGAAATAATCGTTTAAAGAGGCTTATGGAGTTGGGTGCACCTTCAATCATTGTTAGAAATGAGAAGAGAATGCTTCAAGAAGCAGTAGATGCATTATTAGATAATGGAAGAAGAAAACAGGTGGTAAGAGCAAGTAATAATAGGCCACTGAAATCTCTCTCAGATTCTATAAAAGGTAAAGCTGGAAGGTTTCGCCGTAACCTTTTGGGCAAACGTGTAGATTATTCGGGTCGTTCGGTAATTATTGTTGGACCTGAATTAAAACTGAATCAATGTGGTTTGCCGAGAGATATGGCATTAGAGCTTTTTAAACCCTTTATTTATAGTAGGCTTATAGATGCAGGCTTGGTTAGCACTGTAAAAGGTGCAAAAAAGATAGTGGAGAGAAAAGAGAAAGTGGTATGGGATGTTTTAGAAGAAATAGTAAAAGAATATCCTGTGCTTTTGAATAGAGCGCCCACCTTACACAGGCTTTCTATTCAAGCTTTTCATCCTATCCTTACTAAGGATAAAGCCATTCAGCTTCATCCGCTTGTTTGCCCGGCGTTTAATGCAGATTTTGATGGGGATCAAATGGCAATACATATTCCCTTATCCCCTGAAGCAAAGATGGAAGCAGAAGTTTTAATGTTATCTTCTTATGGTGTTATTTCTCCTGCCAATGGAAATCCTATTGCTGTTCCCACTCAAGATATGGTATTGGGTATTTATTATATGACAAAGCCGAAAAAAAGTGTTTTGGGTGAGGGAATGGTTTTTTCATCACCAGATGAGGTTATTTTTGCCTATAATAACAATATATGCTCATTGAATGCTTCTATTGAGATAAGAATAAATGATGAAATGGTGAATACAACGGTGGGTAGAGTAATTTTAGGTGGAATTTTGCCTGAAGGTATATCATTTGAACTGGTAAATAAAACGATGAGAAAGAAAGATGTAGTAAATGTAGTAAATTATATCTATAAAAACAAAGATTTACCTACCACAATAAAATTTTTAGATGATATAAAAGAAATGGGATTTTGTATGGCAACCCGAGCAGGTATATCTATTTCTCTTGGTGATATAGATGTGCCTCTGGAGAAGAAGAGAATAATTGAAGTTGCCGATGAGAAGGTAAAAGCGATTGCGGAACAATATAGACAAGGTCTTCTAACGGATATGGAGAGATATAATAAAGTGGTGGATATATGGAGTGAAGCAACAGACAAGATTGCTGATGCGATGATGAAGAAATTAGGTGGCGAGTTTGGAGAGAGTTTTAATCCTATATATGTAATGGCTGATTCTGGTGCTCGGGGTTCAGCACAACAGATAAGACAACTTGCAGGTGCAAGGGGCCTGATGGCTAAGCCATCAGGAGATATTATTGAAACGCCAATTAAGTCAAACTTTAAAGAGGGATTGAGCGTATTGGAGTATTTTATTTCTACTCATGGTGCGAGAAAAGGATTGGCTGATACAGCATTGAAAACGGCAAATGCAGGATATTTAACGAGAAAACTGGTAGATGTTGCACAGGATGTGATGATTACAGCTGAGGATTGTGGTTCGACAGAGGGTATGTATGTTTCAGCAATTGTTACAGGTGGGGAAGAAATAGAAAGCCTAAAAGATAGGATATTGGGGAGAACAGCAGCAGAGGATGTAGTTAACCCTTTTACTAAAGAAGTTATTGTAAAGGAAAACAAAATAATAGATGAGGAAATAGCAGATAAAATAATAGAAGCAGGAATAAAGGGAATAAGAATACATAATATTCTTACTTGTAAGATGAGTCGCGGTGTGTGTGCTAAATGTTATGGCTTGGATTTAGCACGGGGAAAAGAAGTAGAAAAAGGAGAAGCAGTAGGTATTATTGCTGCTCAATCCATTGGTGAGCCAGGAACGCAACTTACCTTGAGGACTTTTCACATTGGAGGAACAGCGAGTAAAGCAGGGGAAAAGATGAGTGCAGAAACCTTTCGAGCAGGTATTGTCCGATTCTATAATTTAGAGATTGCAGAGAATTCCAATAGAGAACGCATTGTTCTTTCCAGAAGAGATGCTTGTTTACTGGTGACAGAACCGCAAATAGTAGCAGAAAGCTGTGGAAAAGTTAAAATTACTGAAGATGCTGTGAATTATATTATAACGGCAGGTAATAGTGAAAATTATACTCTTAAAAAAGTAGATCTTGTGGTAGAGAAAGATGTGCTTAGCGGCGGTGCAGATGCTATAGGTAAGTTCATGTTTACAGTAAAGGATGGAACTGATGTTTCCGCTGGTAGTTTGCTAACAGAGAGAGTGTTGGAGGTTTGGGATGTGCCAAGAAAGATTCCCTATGGCTCCAGAATTTATGTAAGTGAAGGCGAAACACTTAAGCGTTTTATACGCACAGAGGAAGCGGGAGAAGTTTCTCTTTATGCCTTATCCGGTAATAAATTGATAGAGGTAGACGATTTTCCTCAGGGTGTTGTAGATAAGCACGGAACACATATTTTTATAAAAAGAAATGATAAAATTGTTGAGAGACATTATATTCCTAAAGGTTCTATTATATATGTAAAAAAGGGAAGTATGGTTAAACCAGGTGAGCTTATTGTAGGGTTTGATGATGAGAAAGCAAAACAGAGATTTGAAAGTGACCCAGAATTATTTAAGTCTGTTTCTATTCTTTGTGAGTGGGATGCATATACTGATTTTATCTTGGCGAGTGTTGATGGATATGTGAAGTATTTAGATATAGAGCAGGGAACCACCTTTAAAGAGGATGTGGATAGAGTAAGTGGTTTAAGGAATAAAATAATTATTGAATCGCGTGATCCTCTTCTTCGTCCTCGCATTGCCATTGTTGATAAAGAAGGTAATGTGAAAAAATTGCCAGGAATAGACGAAGAAGCTATTTATTATCTTCCTATAGGGACAATTCTTCTTAAAGATGATGGTGATTATGTGAAAGCAGGAGATATTATGGGGAAAATTCCTAAGGAATTGATAAAAACAACAGATATAACCGGAGGATTGCCTAGAGCGAATGAGTTGTTTGAAGGAAAGGTTCCGAAAAATGCATCAGTGGTTAGTGAAATAAATGGTATGGTTTCTTACGGTAAAAGGATAAAGAATAAAAGAACGATTATTGTAACTTCTCTCGGAGGAACAAGAAAGGAGTATGCTATATCTAATGACAAGAGATTGCTTGTATATCCAGGGGATAGGGTAGAAATGGGTGAACCATTAACTGATGGAGTAATAGACCCGCATGATATTTTAATGATATTGGGTGAAAGAGACCTACAGAGACATTTAGTGAATGAGGTTCAACAGGTTTACAGATTACAAGGAGTGAATATAAACGACAAGCATATAGAAATTATTGTAAGACAGATGCTTTCTAAAGTAATAATAGAAGATGCTGGAGATACAAGTTTCATGGAGGATGAAACGGTTGGTAAGTTCAAGTTTATGAAAGAAAATCAAAAAGTAATAAAAGAAGGTAAAAAACCTGCTATAGGAAGGATTATTCTTTTGGGTATTACTAAATCAGCATTAAGTGCGGAGAGTTTTATTTCTAGTGCTTCGTTCCAGGAAACAACAAGAGTGCTTACAGAAGCAAGTATTTCTGGAGCAATAGATCGTCTTGAGGGATTAAAGGAAAATGTGATTGTGGGGCGATTAATTCCTGCTGGCACGGGCCAGAAAGAATTTGATGAGGTGTGTATTGTGCCAAAAACACTTGACAAATAGGGTTTTTGTTGGTAAGAGTTACGAGCGTTTTGATTTTTTAAGGGAGGAAGGATGCCTACAGTTAATCAGTTGATTAGAAAAGGTAGGAAAAGAAAAATAGGGAGTAAAAAAACATTAGCGTTGGAAAGGTGTCCTCAGAAAAGGGGTGTTTGTATAAGAGTATATACAACAACACCAAAGAAGCCTAATTCTGCCTTACGGAAAGTGGCGAGGGTAAAGTTGACCAATGGTGACGAGGTAACAGCCTATATTCCCGGAGAGGGACATAGCCTGCAAGAACATTCCATTATATTGATTAGAGGTGGCAGAGTGAAAGATTTGCCAGGAGTGAGATATCATGTGGTAAGAGGTGCGTTAGATACCGGTGGGGTAGATGATAGAAAACAGGGAAGATCAAAATATGGTGCAAAGAGACCTAAGAGTGGAGTGTAATTTATGCGAAGGCGAAGAGCGGAACAAAGGAATGTTTCTTCTGATCTTGTTTACAACAGTGTGTTAGTAACCAAGATTATAAATAAGATAATGTTAAATGGAAAGAAGACGATTGCAGAAAGAATTTTTTATAAAGCCATGAATGTCATAAAGGAAAAGACAGGACAGGAACCGATGGAAGTTTTAGAAAAAGTGATGTCTAATATTATGCCTAAATTAGAAGTAAGACCTCGTAGGGTAGGTGGTGCTACCTATCAGGTGCCAGTAGAGGTGAGGTTTTCTAGACAAAGAAGCTTAGCTATCCGCTGGTTAGTCGATTATGCGAGAAAAAGGCATGAAAAAAGAATGTTTGAAAGATTGGCAAATGAAATGTTAGATGCCAGTCAAGGTAAGGGTGGAGCGGTTAAAAAGAGAGAAGATACATACAAGATGGCAGAAGCAAACAGGGCTTTTGCTCATTACAGGTGGTGATGTTAAAATATGGGAAGATTGTATCCATTAGACAAAATACGCAATATAGGAATAATTGCCCATATAGATGCAGGGAAAACTACAACTACAGAACGAATACTTTTTTATACAGGTGTTTCGTATAAGATGGGTGAAGTGGATGCAGGAACAGCTGTCATGGATTGGATGGAGCAAGAAAGAGAAAGAGGTATTACTATTACTGCTGCTACCATTACCTGTTTTTGGAGAGATTATTGTATAAATATTATTGATACACCAGGTCATGTAGATTTCACAGTAGAGGTGGAGAGGTCTTTAAGAGTTTTAGATGGAGCGATAGGTGTTTTTTGTGGTGTGTCTGGGGTGGAACCTCAATCAGAAACAGTGTGGAGACAGGCGGACAGATATAAGGTGCCGCGAGTTGCTTTTATAAATAAGATGGATAGAATAGGTGCGGATTATTTCCGAGTATTAAATGAAATGAAACATAAACTAAATACAACTGTATTACCTCTGCAAATACCTATAAGGGAAGAAGATGGTTTTATAGGTATAGTAGATTTAATAAGTATGAAAGCTCTGGTTTGGGATTTAGATAAGTTAGGAACACAGTTTTCTATTTATGAAATTCCAAAAGAACTGAGAGAAAAAGCAGAAGATATAAGACAAAAGATGATAGAGGTATTGGCTGATTTCGACGACTCTCTTATGGAGAAATATATAGATGGTAAAGAAATAAGCGAAGAGGAGATAAAGAGGGCTATAAGAAAAGTTACTTTAACAGGTAAAATTACACCTGTTTTATGTGGGAGTGCCTTTAAGAATAAAGGGGTGCAACCGCTGTTAAATGCTATTGTGGATTATCTTCCCTCGCCAGAAGAGGTTCCTTCTATTAAAGGTTTTAATCCCTTGACAGGTGAGGTGATGGAAAAAAGAGCAAGAGATGACGAACATTTCTCCGGTTTGGTCTTTAAAATAGTTAATGACTCTTTTGTAGGTAGATTGGCATACTTACGGATTTATTCTGGAGTGCTAAAAGCAGGGGGTTATGTGTACAATTCTACAAGAGATATAAAAGAACGAGTAGGAAGATTGTTGCGCATGCATTCTAATAAGAGAGAGGATGTAGATATGGTGTATGCGGGCAATATTATAGCAGTTGTTGGATTAAAACATACTTTTACCGGCGATACACTGTGTGATGAGTCACAAAGAATTGTGTTTGAGTCTATGAAATTTCCTGAGCCTGTTATTTCTGTGGCGGTTGAGCCAAAGACAAAAGCAGATCAAGAAAAACTTTCTACAGTATTGGGATACATGGCTGATGAGGATCCTACATTTCATACAAGATATAATGTAGAAACGGGGCAAACGATAATATCTGGAATGGGGGAACTACATTTAGATATTATCGTTGATCGTTTGCGTCGAGAGCATCATGTATCAGTGAATGTAGGCAGTCCGCAAGTGGCTTATAAAGAAACCATAAGAAAGTGCGTAGAAAAACAAGAAGGGAAATTTATAAGACAAACAGGTGGTAGAGGACAGTATGGGCATGTTGTTTTGAAGATTGAACCCTTAAAGGGAGATAAGAGATTTGAATTTGTCAATGCTATTCATGGTGGTAATATACCAAAGGAATTTATCTCATCAATAGAGAAAGGAATAAAAGAAGCTATGGAATCGGGAGTTTTAGCTGGTTATCCAGTGGTTAAGGTTAAGGTATCTTTAATTGATGGTTCTTATCATGCAGTTGATTCTTCTGATATAGCTTTTAAAGTTGCCGCATCAATTGCCTTTAAAGAAGGAATAAAGAAAGCTGATCCATATTTTTTAGAACCTATTATGAATATAGAAGTATGTACACCTAAGGAAAATTTGGGTAATGTGGTAGGAGATATTAATGCTCGTAGAGGACGAGTATGGAGTGTAGAGGAAAGAGGAGAACAAAAGATAGTGAAGGCCTTTATTCCTCTTTCTGGGATGTTTGCATATGCAACAAGCCTGCGTTCACTTACGCAGGGTAGAGGAACGTATATAATGCAATTTGATCATTATAAGGAAGTTTCTAAAAACATTGTAGAAAAGATAAAAGGATTGTAGGAGGTTTTTATGGCCAAAGAGAAATATGTGCGTAGAAAACCCCATGTGAATAT
>CAZVDS010000016.1:6356-15016 GCA_964626315.1 uncultured Desulfurellaceae bacterium | reverse complement strand
ATACTGAAAGAAGTAAATGTAGCGAGTAGGAGTTTCAAGGAAATAATGAAAATCGGGAAGAAAGGGAAGAAAGGGGTCAGGTCTTGATTTTTGAATTTTTTGTGTTATTTATTTGGTATGGCTAGGCCCCTAAGAATAGAATTTCCAGATGCAGTTTATCATATTACTTCAAGGGGAAATAAAAAAGGAAAAATTTTTAAGACTGACAAAGACCGGCAAGCGTTTTTGGCGATATTTGAATCAGTCATAAAGAGATATAATCTTATTTGTCATGCCTACTGCCTTATGGATAATCATTATCATCTACTAATGGAGACACCAGAAGGGAATCTTTCTTTAGGGATGAGACAGTTAAATGGAGTATATACCCAAAAATTTAACAAAGAACATCATACCATAGGTCATCTATTTCAAGGAAGGTTTAAAGCCATTTTAGTAGAAAAGGAGAGTTATCTTTTAGAGTTATGTAGATATATAGTTCTAAATCCTATAAGGGCTGGGATGGTTAGTTATCCCTGGGAATGGAAATGGAGTAATTACGGAGCTACTACTGGTAGGGTTAAAAAGCCTGAGTTTTTAACCACTGATTGGACACTTGCTCAATTTGGCAAAGAGCGAGAAGAGGCTCAAAGGGCTTATGAGGAGTTTGTATTGGCAGGGATGGGAAAGGAGGCACCATGGAAGGATTTAAGAGGAAGATTCATTTTAGGTAAAAACAGCTTTGCTAAAAAGATAAAGGTATATTTAGAGGAAAGAAAAGAAGTAAAAGAAATACCAAGGATTGAAAGGTTTGCTATAAGAAAAGGACTTAATGAGATATTTAGAGGGATAAGAGAGAAGAAAGAGCGTAATACAAGGATATATACTGCCCATATAGAGTATGGTTATAGCCTTAAAGAAATTGCAGACTGGTTAGGTGTCCATTATTCAACTATAAGTAAAGCAATAAAAAATATGGAAAAAGAGGAATTAAATTCACAATTCAAGACCTGACCCCTACTGCCTATTAATCCAGTTTTTTTCTTCTGTTGCTATTGTTTCCTCCTGGATATACATACCAGAAATTGCAAAAAATCTTCATGCCTCCAATTTAGAAATAGGTTTGGTTGTAGGTTCATACAGTAGTGCCTTTTTTGTCTCTTCTATTCTATTTGGTAGAGCATCAGATATGTATGGAAGAAAATTATTTCTTAAATGGGGACTATTTGCCTCTTTTGTTTTCTTTTTTCTTCAGTATTTTTCTAAATCTTATGTCTTTCTTTTAATAACAAGAATTTTATCTGGATTTTGTATAGGCATATTTCCAGCTGCACTCATTGCTTTAATTTACGAAACAGATGGTAGATTGGGTAGGTTTTCATCTTACGGTGCACTGGGGTGGTCAATTGGAATATACATAAGCGGTGTTATTGCCGAAATATTTGGTATATATATCCCTTTTATCCAATCTTCTTTACTGTTTTTATTATCTTTTCTCGCCTCTTTGGGCATCAAAGAAACACCTCACCGCATCCATTCTATTCCACTTTTTCCTAAAGATATTTTTGTGAGAAACTGGTCTTTATATATAGCTTTCCTTTTCCGTCATACTGGTGCAAATGTTACCTGGACTTTCTGGATATTGTATTTGAAAGATTTAGGAGCAAGCAGTTTCTGGCAGGCGGCCATCATAGGTATAAATCCTACCTTACAATTCTTTATTATGTTCTTTTTTACAGATACCAAAAGAGGGGAAATAATGTTGTCCTTAGGTTTTTTATTTTCTGTATTGACATTTTTATTATATTCGGTTGTCCAAAATTACTTGCAAATCATACCTATACAATTTCTATTAGCTCTATCCTGGTCATTTATCTATGTAGGTTCACTAAAAGTATTAGCTGGAAAAAATGTAGAAAGGGCAACTGCCGTAGGTTTATTCAATTCTACTATGAGCACTTCCATGGTAATAGGTCCTTTTATCGCCGGTTTTTTTATGAGCTCTGTGGAAAATTTTCGTTTGCTTATGCTCTTTTCTGCTTTATTGTCATTTTCAGGTTTTATCATATACCAGCTGGGCTTGACACAGAGAAAAAAGAGGATTATTCAATAAAAACATGAAAGATATCCTACAGGTTTTGGAATTTGATAAATTACTCTCTTTAATTGCCAAGGATACACACACCTCCTGTGGAAAAAAGCTTATAAAGAATATAAAACCTCAATTTAATGTCAATTTTACAAAAGAAGAAATTAAAAAATCAAAACAGATGTTTGAGTTTTTGGACAAAAAAGGGCCTCCTCCCATTCAAAACATAGATATAGAAAATGAGATTAAAAAAGCAAAAGATTGTGCCTTAAATGGCATACAATTGTATAAGATACTACAATTTTTAAAGATGGTTAATACATTATGTATATTTTTCTCTCATTCGGATGCTTATGTAAAACAGATTAGGGAAACTTTAAATCCCTGTTTAAAGCTTTCTCAAGAAATAGAGAAAGCTATTGATAAACAGGGAAAAATAAATGATGAAGCTTCTTGTTGTCTTCTCAATATAAGAGATAAGATAAGAAAAGTCCGCAAAGAGGGAGACAGAAAATTAGCTAAATTGTTAGAAAAACCCATCTTACACAATGTGGTAGTGGAAAAGACAGTTACTTTCAGGAATGGTAGATATACCATACTGGTAAAACCAAACTTTAAGCAGTATTTGAAAGGTAGAATAGTGGATGTATCGCGCAGTGGCATGAGCTATCTGGTTGAACCAGAGATAATATATAATGAAAATAATGAGCTTCTAAGATATAACTTAGAAGAAGAAAAAGAAATCTCTCGCATTTTATTATCTTTAACGAATATGATAAGGATAGAAGAAAAGAAACTCTTAAAGGATATAAAGACAATTGCAGAAATAGACATTCAAGTTGCAAAATGGATATATTCTAAGAGGTTTTCCTGTATTTTTCCTGAATTTGTAACAGAGAATACAATTAAACTTTATAATGCAAAACACCCAATGCTTCTGTATAGAGAGGAAGAAAAAACAGTGCCTATAGATATAATGATTGATAGAACAACTGTTGTAACAGGACCTAATACAGGCGGAAAGACTGTATTTCTAAAAACAGTGGGGTTGCTTGTTCTGATGAGCTATACAGCTTTACCTATCCCCATATCGGATGGCAAGATAGGAGAAATAGAGAATGTATTTGCTTCCATCGGTGATGAACAGAGCATTGAAGAAAACTTAAGCACATATTCTGCAAAGATGAAGAGGATTAAAGAAATATGTGAAAAGGCAAACAAAAAAAGTCTAATTTTATTAGATGAAATTTCAGCAGGAACAGACCCCAAAGAAGGAGAAGCTATAGCCATATCAGTTATTGAACACTTGAGACAAAAAAACTGTCTTAATGTTGTTACTACTCATTCGCATAATATTGTAAAACAACTGAAAGACATACAGACTGCGGCATTTCTATTTGATGAGGAAAAACTCTTTCCTACCTACAGGATTGAATATGGAAAAATAGGAAAGAGTTATGCCATAAATATTGCTTCATTATATCTTCCGTCTCAAATAATAGAGGAAGCAAAAAACAATCTTGGTTTAAATGAATCAGACAAATTGATAGAGGAATTGGAAGCAGAAAAAGCAATGTTGAATAAAATAAAAAGGCAAGAAGTAGAAACATTTTCAAATTTAAATAAAGAAATGGAACAAAAGAAAAGAGAATATGAAAATATTATATCGGATATAAAAAATAAGATAAAACCCTTAATAAAAGAAAAGGCATTATCCAGCATCCACCGGGAATTAAAGAATATAAACAAAAAAGCAAAAGATACATTTAAATCTAAAGAAACACAAAAGAAATATACATTTGAAAAGGGTGATACTGTAAGGATAGGCACACATAAGGGAAGAGTTATTGCAGTAGGTAGAAATTATGCAGTGGTTGATTACAAGGGAAAGATGGTTAATCTTCCTTTCTCCGAAATAAAAAAGGTAAAAGAAATGAAAAAAGAAGAAAGAAAAATAGAGATAGATTCTTTTAAGGATGACTATAGTTTAGAAATAAACATTATTGGAAAGAGAAAAGATGAAGCTTTGATAGAATTGGAAAGATTCGTAGACAATTGTATCTTAAGAAATATCTCTACCTTAAGAATTGTTCATGGAAAGGGTAGCGGTATCTTAAAAGATGCGGTGAGAGAAGTGCTCAAAAATCATCCCTCTATAAAAGATTTTCGTATGGGAAATCCCTATGAAGGGGGAGATGGTGTAACCATCGCAGGACTAAAATGAATATCTCTGATGAAATAAAAGAAAGAATAGACATTGTAGAATTTATCTCTCAATATGTGGATCTAAAGAAAAGAGGTGTAAATTATGTAGGTTTGTGTCCTTTCCATAAAGAAAAGACCCCTTCCTTTGTAGTCAGTCCTGAAAAGAGAATATTTCACTGTTTTGGCTGTGGCGCAAGTGGAGATGTTATAGGTTTTTTTATGCGTTATGAGGGATATAGTTTTAAGGAAGCATTAAGTACACTGGCTCAAAGAGCAGGAATAAGCTATACAGAGAATAAAAGAGATGGAAGAAAAGATGAAAAGAAAGAAAGATTAAAGGAAATTCACCATATTGTTCTATCTCATTTTAAACAAGAATTTTTTAAATACAAATTTGCTCAAGACTATTTTTATAAAAGGGGATTTGATGAAACCACAGCCCATGACTTTTCTATTGGATACAGTCAAGAAGAAGGAAAGCTGTTGGAAAAATTAAATAAATTTAAAAAGGAAGAAATTTTACAAAGCGGAATATTCTCTGAATATGAAGGGAGGATTTATTGTCGCTTTCACGATAGATTGATTTTCCCTATATTTAACGAAAACGGTGAATCTATCGCTTTTGGTGCCAGACAAATTAAACAAGGCAATGGAGCAAAATATATCAACTCTCCAGAAACAGCACTTTTCTCTAAGAGTAAGGTTTTGTATGGTTTGAATTGGGCTAAGAAAGATATCATGCAAGAGAGAAGAGTAGTTGTAGTTGAAGGTTACTTTGATGTGATAAGACTGCATACAGAGGGGATAAAAAACAGTGTGGCTACATTGGGAACAGCATTAAATACCTATCATTTGAAGATGCTTAAAAGGTTGGCTTCTTCCGTGATTATAAATTACGATGCAGATGAAGCAGGCATCAAAGCCATGATTCGTGTTTTACCATCCTTTTTTGAAACGGATATACAAGGTAAAGTTGTAATCTTAAAACAGGATGAAGACCCGGATAGTTTCATAAAAGAAAAAGGAAAAGAGTCATTTTTAGAAAGATTAAATGAAGGGAGAGAAATATTTTCTTTTTTGATAGAATATTATAAAGAGAATATTAACCTCTCTTCACCTCAAGGAAAAGCAGAATTTGTAGAGACATTTTTACCCATTATAGAAAAAATAAAAGATGGTGTGAAAAAATCAGCATATGTTTCACATATTGCTGAAATAAGCGACATTTCAGCCAGCTTAATCACGCCAAAAGCAGAAAGCAAAATAATTTCTTCTAACCATGAAAGTCCAAAAAAAGAAGAATTGTTAATCTCTTGTATAATGAGCAACATAAATTTTCTTCAATTGGTAGATGATATTGGACAGTTTAAATCCCTCTTTGAAAACGAAAGATTGCAATATTTATTTGAAAAAATATGGGATATATATATAAAAAATTTACCTTATAATGTAAATGATTTTGTGGAGCAAATTGAAAATGAGGAATTAAAATCGTATGCCTATGGACTTCTTACCTATTCTTTAGAGGGAGAAAAAGCATTCAAAGAGCTCTTAAAAAATACCATCATAGAAAAAACAATGAATAAACTCAATGAAATAAGAAAAAAGATGGAACAGGGAGATGAAGATATGCTAAAAGAATATCAAGAAACATTTTATACCTTGAAGAAACTTAAAAGCGGTGAATAATTGGAAAGTATTATTCATTTTCTTCTTAATATAGCGAGTAGTATGGGCTACGGAGGAATATTCCTACTTATGTTTTTGGAGAGTTCATTTTTCCCTTTTCCCAGTGAGGCAGTTATCATACCCACGGCTTACCTGGCATCTAAAGGAGAAATGAATGTAATGGTTGTAGTTGCGGCAGGCATTTTAGGTAGTCTATGTGGTGCAATATTCAACTATATGCTTGCTCTATGGTTAAAAGAAAAACTTCTTATAAAATGGGGGAAATTTGTGGGTCTTACTCAAAAAAGATTGACCACAGTCTCATTATTTTTCAACAAGCATGGCGAGATAAGCACTTTTACGGGTAGATTGTTACCAGTTATAAGACAATATATCTCCTTACCAGCAGGATTATCCAGTATGAATCTCTTTCGTTTTATACTACTTACATTTCTTGGTGCTGGTATATGGGTTTCTATCTTAGCTTTTGTAGGATATACTATAGGTGCAAATGAACTTTTGGTTAAAGAGGTGTTGCACAAAATTACTGTTTATATTGTTTTATTTTGTTGCGCGTTAATCGGATTATACATCTACATAAGGAGGAAAAATGGTCAGCGAGTTCAGAAAGGTAGGTGATATATTATTTCTCATGGGTTTAGTGCATTACAACAGTGGAAATATCAGTGCACGGGTATCAGATGGTATCTGGATTACAAAAACAGGAAAAAGCTTATATAATCTGCATGGCAAAGATATTGTAAAGATAGGATATGAAAGAGATATAAGGTGGGATTCAGCCAGCAGTGAAACACCTACTCACATAGAAATATATAAAAAAATCTCAAGTGCGAAGGCAATTGTTCATTCTCACAGTCCCTATACCGTTACTCTCTCTTTTTTGACAGAAAAGATTACTCCTATAGATTATGAATCTTCATTGCGTTTTTGTAAACCTATAGATATTTTAAATATAGATTATAAACAATGGGATGAAAGAGCATATATAGATATTCCCTCATATTTAGAAAAATCAGAAAATTCCATTGTAGTGGCAAAAGGTCATGGTGTTTTTGCTTATGGAAACAATCTGTTTGAAGCCTTAGAAAAGATCTGCTCTTTAGAATTTGTATCAAGAATAATACTGGAGGTAAAAAATGAAAGAGGTAGTAGAAAAACTTAAGAAAGCAAAAAATGTTGTGGTTTTGTCCGGTGCAGGAATATCAAAAGCCAGTGGTATTCCTACTTTTAGAGGAAAGGATGGTTTGTGGAAAAATTACGATGCTACCCAACTTGCTACTCCTTCTGCCTTTAAAAAAGACCCTAAATTGGTGTGGGAATGGTATAACTGGCGAAGAAGTATTATTATTAAGGCTAAGCCTAATCCTGCTCATACCGCATGTGTAGAATTGGAAAAGATGTATAAAGATGGCTTTTCCCTTATCACTCAGAATGTTGATGGTCTGCATCGTTTAGCCGGTAGTCATTTTATCTATGAGTTACACGGCAATATTTGGCAGACAAGGTGCATTTCCTGTGGAAAAATAGAAGAAGAGAGAAAAGTTTACGAAGAGGATGAACTTCCACCTAAATGCAAGGATTGTGGAGAACTTTTAAGACCACACATTGTATGGTTTGGGGAAATGCTTCCTCAGGATGTGTTACAGGAGGCATTGTCTGCATCGCGTAATGCTGATGTTCTTTTGAGTATTGGAACCTCGGGCGTGGTGCAACCTGCTGCTTCTATACCTCTCATTGCTAAGGAGAGTGGGGCTTATGTGGTGGAACTCAATGTTGAGAAAACACCAAACTCTCCTTTTATGGATAAGGTAATTATAGAGGATGTTACAGAATCACTGCCACAATTGATAGAAATGCTCAAAAAAAATGAAGAGGAGACATCTTAGGAATAAAACCTGATTTATAACATAAATTTAAAAATAATTGGATAGATTCAATTTTTTCCTCTGTTAAATGATAATTTATATTTGAGGTAAGGTAATTTATATACTCTTGTTTAGTAAGATAAGGAAAGCGTCTATGAAAACAACAGGCTATCTCTTCAATATGTGTTATTCCCCATTCTTTGGCACGAGTAAAGTTTTGCACCACTTCATTTGTAATCTTTTCTCTGTATCCCACCCATAATGCAAAAACGAAAGGTAAATTTGTAAATGTTTTCCACTCGTGAGCAAGGTCTAATATTTGATCTGAAGGAAATTCTTTTTCTTTAAATAATGCATTATCACCAATAATTACCTGAGCATCAAAGTCCTTCATATTAAAATTACATTCTACATCTTTTTTAAATTTTTCCTTAAGCAGTATCTGAGCAAGTGCATTTGAGGTGCGGGAATATTTGTCTAAGAGCACTTTTCTAACTTTATTAAACGGTGTATTGCAAAATAAAGCTACACTTCTTACATAGTCAGGAGATGAGATACACATAGAGGGCAAAATGATATATTGGTGAGGAAGATATGCATATTCTATGGCTGGAACGATGCCTATATCAATCTCTTTGTTTCTCAACATCTCTGCACATTCAGATGGAAACAACTGTGTAAAATCATAGTTTGTTTTTATAGCATCTGTTAGAAATGCCTGGTACAGGGGCCAGGCATTGAAAA
Organism: uncultured Desulfurellaceae bacterium; assembly: GCA_964626315.1. Taxonomy (GTDB): domain Bacteria; phylum Campylobacterota_A; class Desulfurellia; order JAGGSF01; family JAGGSF01; genus CAZVDS01. Next base: position 6,445 of record CAZVDS010000016.1, on the reverse strand, counting down.
AACTCACTAAACCCACACGCAGCATAGATTGAGATTAACACCACTTATATAAAAAATCAACAAGCTGTGCTTGTATCATTGATGTAATT
>CAZVDS010000016.1:0-6346 GCA_964626315.1 uncultured Desulfurellaceae bacterium | reverse complement strand
ATATTTTATTTTAAAAAGAAAAGGAGTGCCTTATGGAAACGCTGTTAATTTCTTCTCCGTTTTACCCTCTCCCACCATTTCCTGAGAAATGCAAATTTGTCAAGGAAAATAACATAATTGTAAGAGATATTCTTCATTGCTATCCCCAAAGAAAGGGTGAGATGGAAAACGGCCCATATCTTGAAGGATACATGAATGATGGACAGTTAGATTATCTTTTTTATTTTGAAGAAATTACTGAAATTATACAGAAATATAACAGTGCATATTTTCTGTTTAGAGTACGATACAATTATCATGACCTTCTCGTTGGATATTGCAAAGCAGAAGGTGAAAGCTGTAGAGAAATTAAGTCAAACATATATCTTTTATCAGCAAAGGAAGCACATTTTACTTCACAAACAATAGATATAACAAAAACTACCGGAGTGTATAATTTACAACATAAGATTATGAAGAGTAACAGTATAAATCATCCTGAATACGATAGTCTTCTACGAGAGTGGTTGGAAAAGTTAAAAACTACAAAAAATGAGATAGATAAATTTATTGACAAATCAAAAAAGTTGCGTCAAATTAAAGAGGAATCAAAGGAAAGTAGCGAATATTTTGAAGAGAGATGTTTGGGTTGTTCATTCTTTAAAAAGATAGATTGCCCATTGTGGAAGAATCTTTTAAAACTGGAGGCTAAAATATGAATAAGAAGAGAGTTATAGCTATAGTAGGAGGAAGAGGAAGCGGAAAAACAACATTAGCAGAAGATATTTTATTTCTTACTAAAAAGATAAATAGGAAGGGTAGCATAGATAATGGGAATACAACAATGGATTTTGACAGCGAAGAGATACAAAGAAAACTTTCCTTACAATTGGCAGTAGGATATACAGATTGGGAAAAACATCACCTAAGCATTATAGATACTCCAGGATATGGAGATTTTATTGGTGAGGCGTTTTGCGGAGCAAAGGTAGCAGATGGTGCATTGTTAGTCATAGATGCAATAGATGGTATGAAAGCAGAGACCAATAAACTTTTCAAACAACTTACAGAAGAAAAAAAACCGGTTTTTGTCATAATAAATATATTAGATAAAGAACACACCGATTTCTATAGCACACTTTCTGATATTCAAGAAAACCTTGAATCGAAAATAATGCCTTTATTTTTACCACTGGGGAAAGAAACAGGTTTTAAAGGCATCATAGATATAATAACTCAAAAGGCATATCAATACAAAGAAGGAAAGAGAGAGGAAATAAAACTTCCCGATACAGAAAAAGAGAACATAAATGATTTTAGACCAAAGATTGTAGAAACAATAGTGGAAGAAAATGATGAGCTTTTGGAAAAATATTTGGAAGGAGAAGAGATTGAAGAAAAAAAACTCTTAGAGACATTAACACAAGCCATCGGAAGCTTGAAAATTATACCTGTTTTTCCTACATCTGCTTTAAAAGGCATAGGAACAGATGTTATTCTTTCTTGTGTAGTAAACTATCTGCCTCAGAAAGATAAAATTGAAAAACCTTCTGCGTTGGTGTTTAAAACATACAACGACCCTCTAACAGGTAAAATCAGCTGTATGAAAGTGTGCAGCGGCGTGCTCAATTCGGATAATGTTTATTTCAATGTTAATAAAAATACAGCTGAAAGGATAGGAACACTGATGAAATTGCAGGGAAAAAACACAACATCGGTAGAAAGTGCAGAACAGGGAGAAATTATCGCCTGTTCTAAACTAAAAGCTACCCAAACTGGAGACACATTGGCAGAAAAGGGTAGTTCTATAAAATATGATTTTATAGATATGCCTGTTCCTCAAATCTCCTACGCTATCTATGCCAAAGCTAAAGGCGATGAGGAAAAGATTGGCACTGCAATATCAAAAATAGTGGAATCGGATCCATCGTTGGTCTTTGAAAAAAATGTTGAAACGCAAGAGTTTTTACTGAAAGGATTGGGCAAGATGCACTTAGAAACAACAGCATCTAAATTAAAAAATAAATTTGGCGTAGATGTTAAACTAACTATGCCTAAAGTTGCATATAGAGAAACAATTAAAGGAAAAACACAATCTCATGGTAGATATAAAAAGCAAACCGGTGGACACGGACAGTTTGGTGATTGCAGGATAGAACTTGAACCTCTACCTAGGGGTAGTGGATTTGAATTTGTAAATAAAATTGTAGGAGGTGCTATACCCCGACAGTTCATACCTTCTGTAGAGAAAGGAATAAAAAACACAATAGAGAAAGGAATATTGGCTAATTATCCCCTAACTGATATAAAGATAACCTTATACGATGGCATGTATCATCCTGTCGACTCTTCAGATATTGCTTTCCAAATGGCAGGCTCTATCGCTTTTAAAGAAGGTGTAAAGGATTGTAACCCTGTCCTTTTGGAACCGATAATGGAAATGGAGATATTTGCACCAGATGAAAATACAGGTGATATAGTTGGTGACCTCAATTCTCGGCGAGGAAAAGTGATAGGCATGAATCCTAAAGGTGGAGGATACAACTGTATAAAAGCAATTGTTCCTCATGCAGAAGTATTAGATTATGCTCCTACATTACGTGCGATTACACAAGGTAACGGATACTTTACGATGAAATTTAACGCCTATGAAGAAGTGCCGCCACAATTATCGCAGAAAATCATAGAAAAGAGAAAAGAAGAAAACAAATAATTATTTTTTAGGTATTTTGACCACTAACATGGGTGTCTCACATATTCTAACCACCTTTTCTGTTACACTACCAAATATGAATTTTTCCAATTTTGTTTTTCCTCGTGCTCCTATGACAATAAGGTCTACCAGGTGAGATTGAGCAAAATCCACAATTTTTCTATAAGCTTCTCCTTTTTCTACTGTAACTTTTACATCCGCACCCAATTGATACTTATTCTTTAAATTTGTAAGTTCTTTTATTGCTTCCTCGTACAATCCCTTTTCTATTTGTTCTGAAGGCAATCCTGGCACATATCCAATAGATTTATCTATATCTGTCAAACAATGGTAAACAATGAGTTTTGCTCCTAATTTCTCTGCTATGCTTTTGGCAAACAAAAGTGCATACTCTGCATTCTCAGATAAATCAGTAGGGACCATAATGGTTTTTATCTCTACCTCTTTGAATTTCATTTTTCCCCCTATAAAAATCGCTTTATAACTTTTTCTGCAATTTGTACCGCGTTAAGTGCCGCTCCTTTTCTTAAATTATCAGAAACTACCCACATATTCATACCATTTTTTATGGATTCATCTCTTCTTATTCTACCCACAAATACTTCATCTTTCCCTGATGCATCAAGTGCCAGGGGGTAAAGTAAGTTATCAGTTTCATCAACCAATTTGCATCCTGATTGAGAGGAAATTAATTCTCTCACCTCATCTAAGTCAAATACCTTCTTTGTTTCTATATTTATTGCCTCTGAATGACATCTAATAACAGGCACTCTTACACATGTAGCTGTAATATTTATATCTTTATCATGAAATATCTTCCTTGTCTCATTCACCATCTTTTTTTCTTCTTTAGTATAACCATCTTCTAAAAATACATCTATATGCGGGAGGCAGTTAAATGCAATTTTATGAGGAAAAACCACAGGTTTATAATCACTAAGTTTAAACTCAAAAAATGCTTTTGTCTCATATATAAGTTCATCCACTGCTTTTTTTCCTGCTCCTGATGTTGCCTGGTATGTAGCCACAACTATCCTTTTTATACCAAAATTATCATAAATAGGTTTTAATGCTACAACCATTTGAATAGTAGAACAGTTGGGATTAGAAATAATTCCTCTATTTTTATACAGGATGATGTCTTCTGGATTTATCTCTGGAACAACTAACGGTATATCTTCATCCATACGAAAATAACTGGTGTTATCTATCGCTATTGCTCCACTTTCTACCGCAATTGGTACATATTTCTTACTTATACTTCCACCTGCTGAAAAAAGAGCAATATCTATTTCCTTAAATGAATTTTTATCTAATACCTCTACCGATATGTCTATTCCCCTAAAATGTATTGTTTCTCCTATAGACCTTTCAGAAGCAAGAAATTTTATGTTCTTTACAGGAAATTTGCGCTCCTCCAAAATCAAAGCCATTTCCCTCCCTACCATACCAGTAGCACCTACTACAGCCACATTATACTTTTTCATCTTTTTCCCTATTGTATATATTCATTGCATGATTCAATCCATTTTCTACAATATCTAAAGTGGCATACATCGCTTCTTCCGTTACTTTGTCTATCATAGTCTTCTCGTCTTCCTCAAATTCTCCTAATACATAGTCTACAACATCTCCTCTAGGTCTACCTATACCCAGTTTTACTCTTATAGTATCTTCACCAATATGTTGAATAATGGAATGCACCCCTTTATGGCCACCATTTCCCCCATCCATTCTTATTTTTAGTTTCCCTAACAGTATATCCATATCATCATGAATTAAGATAATTTCTTTTGGAGAAAATGCTTTTGCCGCTTTTTCTACTGCATTTCCACTCAAGTTCACCCAGGTGGCTGGTTTTATTAATATAACTTTATCGCCCATCGCACAGAAAGAAAGAATGTCCGGCCGCCAGCAAAAGGTTAAATGCAAATAATGACACAGTCTATCCACCACCACAAATCCTATATTATGACGTGTCTTTTCATATTCATATCCAAAATTTCCTAAACCTACTATTAAAACGCTTCCTATTTTTCTTTTTTACTCCTCTTTCTTTTCTTCTGCTTCTTCTGCTTCTTCTTCTACTACTACTTCTTCTTCTGCTTTCTTACCTAAGATAGCTACGATGGTGAAGTTTTTGTTTTCTTTTATCTTTACTCCTTTTGGCAATTCCAAGTCCATCACATGAATTGTATCTCCAATGTCTAATAAGCTTATATCTGTTTGAATGAAAGGAGGCACATCTTTGGGGTAAGCACTAATCTTAATATACCTTCTCGGCTGATAAAGATCTCCACCCTTTTTCACTCCCTTCGCTTCACCAAATAATTTTACGGGAACATCTATTAACATCTCGCGTTCTGGAGAAACTTGATAAAAATCTACATGTATTATCTTATCTGTCACTGGGTTTCTCTGCACACTTTTAACAATTACATCTATCTCTTCGCTCTCTATATTTAATTTGTATATACTGTTTCTTTCGCTCTTTTTGTAAATTTCAATAAATTCTTTTTCGCTTAAACTTAATCGTCTGTTTTCTTTCTGCCAGCCATACATAACAGCTGGAATCATCTCCTCTTTACGTAACCTCTTGGCATAACCCTTGCCTGTTTTTTCTCTTAAATAAACATTCATTTTTCCCCCCTTGAAGATCTATAAAAAAAGTGAACTTACCGATTCTTTATTAGATATTCTTTTTATGGCTTCTCCGATTAGTGGAGCTACAGAAAGTACCTCAATTTTAGATGATGTTCTCTCTGAAGAAAGTTTAATAGTATTTGTAACAATCAACTTTTCTATAGATGAAGACTCAATTTTCTTAACTGCGTTGCCGGAAAGAATAGGATGAGTGCAACAGGCATATATCCTTTTTGCCCCCGCCTTTTTTAACGCCTCTGATGCATTAATCAATGTCCCTCCTGTATCCACCATATCATCTACTATTATTGCAATTTTATCTTTTACCTCTCCTATAACATGCAACACTTCTGAGACATTGGGTTCGGGTCTCCTTTTATCTATGATAGCTAATGATGTATTGAGCTTTCTGGCATAACTTCTCGCTCTCTCTACCCCACCCGCATCCGGTGAAACGATAACCACATTATCCAACATATTTGATTTAATATAATCCAATATAACTGGAAACGCATACAAATGGTCTACCGGGATATTAAAGAAACCTTGAATTTGACCTACATGTAAATCCATGCACAAGATTTTGTTTGCGCCGGCGACAGTGATTAAATCGGCAATCAACTTTGCAGTAATGGGGACACGCGGTTCTACTTTTCTATCCTGTCTGGCATAGGCATAGTAAGGCATAACCGCGACAATAGATCCCGAAGATGCTCTCTTTAATGCATCTATGATAATGAGCATTTCCACTATGTTTTTATTTACAGGGTGAGAAAGAGATTGAATAACATAGATATCATCTCCCCTTACACTTTCTTCAATTCGCACATTTATCTCTCCATCGCTAAAACTATTAACAGTAGTAGGGGTAAGAGGAATATTCAAATAACCACTGATTTCCTCCGCTAATTCTCTATTTCCATTGCCTGTAATCAACTTCATTTTAGAAATCCTTTTTTGGCTGGGGTGGGTGGATTCGAACCACCGAATGCGGGATCCAAAGTCCCGTGC